>NZ_JBQENZ010000012.1:0-195717 GCF_052044935.1 Ensifer sp. 22460 | reverse complement strand
TGTCCCCCGGCGCAACGTGCCCGCTGTCTCAATCGATCCCGCGATAAACGGATTGTCCACCGGATATGTGCCATCAGCCATTGCGCCGCGCACCACCCGTGGCAGTCGGCGCTTCACTGTTGCCAGGAGCGCCCTGCAGCCGCCTAGATCGTGTCGCACGGCGGCAATGTCAATAGCCGGCCTCACAGCCGCCGAAGCGCTGCGCCATCGCGCTCACCGCGGCGCTCGCAAGGGCCTAGACGAGCCCCATGCACCAGGCGATGATCGACTTCTGCGCATGCAGGCGGTTTTCGGCCTCGTCGAAGACCACCGACTGCGGACCGTCGATCACCTCGTCGGTCACCTCCTCGCCACGGTGCGCCGGCAGGCAATGCATGAACAGCGCATCGGATGCCGCTTGCTTCATCAGCGCCTCGTTGACCTGATAGGGCTGGAAGACGTTGTGGCCGCGGGCACGATGCTCCTGGTTCATCGACACCCAGGTGTCGGTGACAACGCAATTGGCGTTGGCGACCGCCTGCTCGGCATCGTGACACAGCAGGATCTCGCCGCCGTTGTTGCGGGCCCAGTTCAGGATCTTGTCCTGCGGCTCGGAGCCGAGCGGCACGGCCATGTTCATGCGATAGCCGAAGCGGGCGGAGCCTTCGATCAGCGAGTGCAGCACGTTGTTGCCGTCGCCGGTCCAGGCGATCGTCTTGCCCTTCACCGGTCCGCGATGCTCCTCGAAGGTCATGATGTCGGCCATAATCTGGCAGGGATGGGTGTCGTCGGTCAGGCCGTTGATGACAGGGACCGTCGCGTGTTCTGCCAATTCCAGCAGGCGGCGATGGTCGGTGGTGCGGATCATGATCGCATCGACATAGCGCGACAGGACCTTTGCCGTATCGCCGATGGTCTCGGCGCGACCGAGCTGCATCTCCGTGCCCGAAAGGAACAGGGTTTCGCCGCCGAGCTGGCGCATGCCGACATCGAAGGACACGCGGGTGCGGGTGGACGGCTTTTCGAAGATCATCGCCAGCATCTTGCCGGCGAGCGGCTTCTCGGCGGTTCCGGCCTTGGTCGTCGCCTTTCGGACGCGGGCATCATCGATGATCGTCCGAAGATCGGCGGCCGTCATGGCCGAAAGATCGAGAAAGTGTCTGGTGCCTGCCATCGTACTCGGTTCCTCAAAAAATCGAACCTATGTGCGCCACGCAGCGGCGTGAACGCACGAAGGTCATTCTACCATCCTGGGTCAGTCTTGGCCCTATCGGTCAGGCCGCAGCGTTACCACTTGCCTTCCGCACTGCTTCGGCGGCGCGCTCGATGCGTGCGAGGCCCTCGCGTGCTTCCTCCGCCGTCACCGTCAACGGCGGCAGCAGGCGCAACACGTTGTCGCCGGCCGGCACGGCCAGGAGCTTCTCGGCGCGGATCTCCTTCAGGAGATCCGCCGAGGGGCCCTTTACCTTGATGCCCAGCATCAGGCCATCGCCGCGGATATCTTCGATGATATCGGGATAGCGATCCTTCAGCGAAGCAAGACCCTGGCGGAAGACGAGCGCGACGTCGCGCACATGGGCGAGGAAGCCATCAGCGAGGATGACGTCGAGCACGGCGTTGCCGACGGCCATCGCCAGCGGATTGCCGCCATAGGTCGAGCCATGCGTGCCCGCCACCATGCCGGCTGCCGCCTCTTCCGTCGCCAGGCAAGCGCCGAGCGGGAAGCCGCCGCCGATGCCCTTGGCAACGGCCATGATATCCGGGCGGATGCCCGTCCACTCATGGGCAAAAAGCTTGCCGGTGCGGCCGACGCCGGTCTGAACCTCGTCGAGGATCAGGAGCAGGCCGAATTCGTCGCAGAGGGCGCGCAGTTCCTGCATGAATTCCTTGGTCGCGGGACGGATGCCGCCCTCGCCCTGGATCGGCTCGATCAGGATCGCGGCGGTCTCCTCGGTGATCGCATTCTTGACGGCCGCGATGTCGCCGAACGGAACCTGGTAGAACCCTGGGGCCTTTGGCCCGAAACCTTCAATGTACTTTTGCTGACCACCGGCGGCGATCGTCGCGATCGTGCGACCGTGGAACGCGCCCTCGAAGGTGATGATGTGAAACTTCTCCGGCTGGCCTTTGGCGAAGTGGTACCGCCGCGCCGTCTTGATCGCGCATTCCAGCGCTTCCGCACCGGAATTGGTGAAGAAGACCCGATCGGCAAAGGTGACGGCCGCCAAGCGGCGTCCAAGACTTTCCTGACCGGGAACTTCGTAAAGGTTGGAAAGGTGCCAGACCTTCTCGGCCTGCGCCTTCAGCGCCTCGACGAGATGCGGATGCGCGTGGCCGAGCGAGTTCACGGCAACGCCGGCGGCGAAGTCGAGATAGCGCGAGCCGTCTTCGGCGATCAGCCAGACGCCCTCTCCTCGCTCGAAACGCAACGGCGCGCGCATGTAGGTATCGTAAAGCGGCGTGGTTGCAGTCATGCGAGGCTCTCCTTACTCCAGTCGGCATCGGTCCCGCTGCTTCATGCGGCCCGATAAAAATCAAAAATGCCGCCTTTCGGCGGCGCAGGCACTATTCCTATTTCGCGCCGCAATGTCAATAAAACCAAGCCTTGCAGTGCAACAGAGAAGCCCGTTTCCCGGCGGCGAAAAAATCGCCCGGAAGGGCTTGCAAAAATGCAACGCCAGCCGAGCAAGTTGGGGAAAACTACGAAATCGATTCGGCGTGAATCCCGGGACTCTTGCCACGGAGTCCGACGGTCAGTACGTTAACATTCAATTACTAGACGCATGCGGCGGACCTAGTCACCAAAAGAGTTATCGCGTTTGCAACCTCGGGATTCAACCGGGGTGCGGTGAGGGATTCTGCCATCCCCAACGCTGAGAACGGAGAGTGCAGAAATGAACTGGACTGACGAGCGGGTGGAGAAACTGAAGAAGCTTTGGTCCGAGGGCCTGAGCGCAAGCCAGATCGCGGCACAGCTCGGCGGCGTCAGCCGTAACGCTGTCATCGGCAAGGTTCATCGCCTGAGCCTTCCAGGCCGCGCCAAAGCCGGCGGCAGCACCACTGCGGCGACCCGCCCGAAGCGGCCGACCTCGGCGCCGCGCGCTCCGAACTACGCCTCGCGCGTTTCGACCCGCACCGTTGCCCGTCCGTCCGGCGCCACCGTTCTCAAGGAGGAGATCGAAGTCGATCTCGTTGCCGAGCAGGATTTCAGCATCCAGACCGACGTGGTCGTGCCAATGTCGCGCCGCCTCGAGCTGACCCAGCTCACCGAACGCACCTGCAAGTGGCCGATCGGCGACCCGCTGAAGGAAGAGTTCCATTTCTGCGGCAACGATTCCCCGGAAGCTTCGCCCTATTGCAGCTTCCATGCGCGGCTTGCCTACCAGCCGTCCGCCGAGCGCCGTCGGATGCGCTAAGGATCCGCACAGGACCAAAACGAAAGGGGCCGATCGGCCCCTTTTTTATTGACTTTTGTTTGCCCTTCTCAGCTTTCGAGCGAGTAGCCGGCGCCGCGCACGGTGCGGATGACATCAGGCATGGTCGAGAAGTTCAGCGCCTTGCGCAGGCGGCCGACATGCACGTCGACGGTCCGCTCGTCGACATAGATGTCGTGGCCCCAGACGCCGTCCAGCAACTGCGAGCGCGAGAAGACACGGCCCGGAGAGGACATCAGGAACTCCAGCAGGCGGAACTCTGTCGGCCCCAGGCGAACTTCGCGGCTGCGGCGATGGACGCGATGGGTTTCCCGGTCGAGCTCGATGTCGCCGCAGCGCAGCAGCGTCGAGAGAACTTCGGGCTTCGCCCGGCGGAGCATCGCCTTGACGCGGGCCATCAGCTCCGGCGTGGAGAAGGGCTTGACCACATAGTCGTCGGCACCGGTCGCCAGACCGCGAACGCGCTCGCTTTCCTCGCCGCGCGCCGTCAGCATGATGATCGGCAACCGCTCCGTCTCCGGGCGCTGGCGCAGCCTACGGCAAAGCTCGATGCCGGAGACGCCCGGCAACATCCAGTCGAGGATCAGAAGGTCGGGCAGGCGTTCCTGTAGCCGGATCTCCGCCTCGTCACCCCTGAGGATCGTATCGACGTCGAAGCCTTCAGCTTCCAGATTGTAACGCAGCAGGACGCTCAGCGCCTCTTCGTCTTCGACCACGGCGATTTTTGGCAACATCAGGTAACGTCTCCTTACCGCGAGCGCCGTGCGGGTCCAGCGGACCGGCCGGCACTCAGACACTCTAAATCTGGAGCACCCCCGCCAATTTCAAAGGCGGTGCGAAAAGCCGCATGCTTCAGATGCAGGAATTCGGGGCCGCGACCGAAGCCGCGACCGGATGATATTCATGGGGCACGCATTGCGAACGGCGCGTTTAACGCCAGAGCGGGATGAGGAAAAGTGTATGCGGTTGTCCCCCCCGCATCCCGCTCCAACCTTCTAGTCGTTGACCGAGCCCAACGTCGACGTGTTGTCATCCTTCGGGCGCTCACCTTCCGGCTGGGCACCCGTCGCCATGTAATAGATCGTCTCGGCGATGTTGGTCGCGTGGTCGCCGATACGCTCGATGTTCTTGGCGCAGAACAGAAGATGCGTGCAGGGCGTGATATTGCGCGGATCTTCCATCATGTAGGTGAGCAACTCGCGGAACAGCGAGGTGTAGATCGCATCGATCTCCTCGTCGCGTTCGCGAATGCTGTTGGCCTTTTCCGGCGAACGCGACGCATAGACGTCGAGCACTTCCTTGAGCTGCACCAGAGCGAGTTCGGCGAGATGCTCGAGACCGCGGGCGAGCTTGCGCGGGATGCCCGAACCGGCAACCGCGATCACGCGCTTGGCAGTGTTCTTGCCGAGGTCGCCGACACGCTCCAGGTCGGAGGCGATGCGGATCGACCCCATGATCTCGCGAAGGTCGGCGGCGACCGGCTGGCGCTTGGCGATCGTGACAATCGCCTTCTCGCCGATCTGGCGCTCGGCATCATCGAGAACGGTGTCGTCCGAGATTACCTTTTGCGCCAGCGCCAGGTCGGAATTGACCAGGGCGCGGACGGATTCGGCGACCATCTGCTCGGCGAGACCGCCCATTTCCGAGATGCGGCGCGTCAGGTACTTCAGTTCTTCGTCATAGGCGGACATGATATGCATGGACATGATCGTCGATCCTTACAGGCGCTTTCCAGTGACTGTTGCAGCCGTGATTGGCCTCAGCCGAAGCGGCCCATGATGTAATCCTGGGTGCGCTGGTCATCCGGATTGGTGAACATCTTGTCGGTGTCGTTCTCCTCGACGAGATTGCCGAGGTGGAACATGGCGGTGCGCTGCGACACGCGGGCGGCCTGCTGCATCGAGTGGGTCACGATGACGATCGTGAAGTTCGTGCGCAGTTCGTGGATGAGTTCCTCGACCTTGGCGGTCGCGATCGGGTCGAGTGCCGAGCAGGGCTCGTCCATCAGGATGACTTCCGGGCTGACGGCAACAGCGCGTGCGATGCAAAGGCGCTGCTGCTGACCACCGGAGAGGCCGGTGCCCGGCTCCTGCAGGCGGTCCTTCACCTCGTTCCACAAACCTGCCTTCTGCAGGCTGGTCTCGACCACATCGTCAAAGTCCGCCTTGGTGCGGGCAAGTCCGTGGATGCGCGGACCGTAGGCGACGTTGTCGTAGATCGACTTCGGGAACGGGTTCGGCTTCTGGAAGACCATGCCGACGCGGGCGCGCAGCTCGACCACGTCAATGGTCGGGTCGTAGATGTCGTCCTCATCGAGCGTGATCTTGCCGGTCACACGGCAGTTCTCGATGGTGTCGTTCATGCGGTTCAGCGTGCGCAGGAAGGTCGACTTGCCGCAGCCCGACGGACCGATCAGCGCCGTTACCGTGTTCTCGCGGATGTTGAGGTTGACGTCGAAAAGCGCACGCTTCTCGCCGTAGTAGACCGACACATCCTTGCCGATCATCTTGAAGGGAACCGTGTTCATTTTCTGATCCAAGGCTTTCTCGACCGCTGCTTCTGACATGATGTTCATAGTAATTACCTCACTACCAACGGCGCTCAAAGCGACGTCGCAACAGAATGGCGCCAAGGTTCATGACGACGAGGAAGATGAGAAGAATGATGATCGCGCCGGAGGTGCGCTCGACGAAGGCGCGTTCCGCCTCGTTGGCCCACATGTAGATCTGCACCGGCAGCGCTGTCGACGGCTCCATCGGCGAACCGGGATAGTCGACGACGAAGGCGACCATGCCGATCAGCAGGAGCGGCGCGGTTTCGCCAAGCGCGTGGGCAAGACCGATAATCGTACCGGTCAGAATGCCCGGCATGGCCAGCGGCAGAACGTGGTGGAAGATGGTCTGCATCTTCGAGGCACCGAGACCGAGCGCCGCCGAACGGATGGACGGCGGAACCGCCTTCAAGGCCGCGCGGGTGGCGATGATGATCGTCGGCAGGGTCATCAGCGTCAGCACGAAACCGCCGACGACGGCCGCCGAACGCGGCATGCCGGCAAAGTTGATGAAGACGGCGAGACCCAACAGACCGTAGACGATCGACGGAACGGCCGCGAGGTTGTTGATGTTGACCTCGATCAGGTCGGTGAGCCGGTTCTTCGGAGCGAACTCTTCGAGATAGATCGAGGCGGCAACGCCGATCGGCAACGACAGCAGGAGCACGATCAGCATCATGTAGAACGAGCCGAGGGCGGCAACGCCGACGCCCGCCGCTTCAGGACGGCTGGAGGCGCCGAAGGTGAAGATGCCGGTGTTGAAGCTCTTCTTCAGGACGCCGGCGCTTGCGAGCTCGTTCATCCAGGTGACCTGCTGGTCCTTGACCTTGCGCTTGCTCTCTTCGACCTTGAGGTCGATCTGCCCCTTGTTGGCGGAGTCGATGTTGGCTTCGGCCAAAAGGGTGACCGGAATGGTCTTGCCGACGATGGACGGATCCGCCACGACAATGTCGCGCAAGAGCGTACGGGAGCTCGCAGAAACCATGTCGGTCGCCTGCTTGACCAGCGGCCGCTTGGTCGCATCGATGCCGAGCTGCTTGACGAGCGCATCACGCACCAGCAGCGGATAGTTGGCGGTCATCAGTACCTTGCTGTCGGTCGTGCGCTCACCGTTGGGGTCGATGACCTTTTCGGTGAATTCGATCGGCAGCGTGATCGTCGTCTGCTGGAACGCGGTGTAGCCGTTGGAAATGACGGTCCACAGCAGCAGCGCCAGGAAGAAGAGACCGGTGCTGATTGCCGCAATGCCGTAGGCGCGGAACCGGCGCTCGGCGGCATAGCGGCGCTTGATGCCGATATCGCGCTTTGCGGATTCAGGACGGGCGGAGATCCGGACGGTCGGGGAAGCGATGTCGGTCATTCGTACTGTTCCCGGTATTTGCGCACGATGTAGAGCGCGTAAATGTTGAGGCCGAGCGTGATGACAAAGAGCGTGATGCCCAGCGCGAAGGCCACCAGCGTCTGCGGCGAGGTGAACTCGAGGTCGCCCGTCAACTGGTTGACGATCTTCACGGTCACCGTCGTCATCGGCTCGAAGGGATTGATCTGCATGCGGGCCGCGACACCGGCTGCAAGCACCACGATCATCGTTTCGCCGACGGCACGCGATGCGGTCAGAAGCAGCGCGCCGACAATGCCGGGAAGTGCAGCCGGAAGAATGACCTTCTTGACCGTTTCCGAACGGGTGGCGCCGAGGCCCAGCGACCCGTCACGCAGCGCGCGCGGCACCTGGGTGATAATGTCGTCGGAAAGCGACGACACGAACGGGATCAGCATGATGCCCATGACGATGCCTGCGGTGACCACGCTCTGCGCCTGGATGAAGTTCTGGTAATTGCCGGTGGCAAGGCCGTTCAGCTGCGCCGAGATATCACGCAGGAACGGACCAACGGTCACGAGAGCGAAGAAACCGTAGACGATGGTCGGGATGCCGGCGAGCACTTCGAGCAGCGGCTTTGCGGTCGAACGCAAGCGCGGGCTTGCATACTCCGCCATGTAGATGGCTGCGAAGAGGCCGATCGGCACTGCAAAGAGCATGGCGACGAAAGCGATGTAGAGCGTGCCGGTGAGAAGCGGGATCAGCCCGAACTGGCCGGAGGCGCCGCCGCTGCCGGCAGCAGCGAAGCGCGGATCCCAGACCGTGCCGAAGAAGAATTCGAACGGCGAGACCATGGTGAAGAAGCGGCCGGCTTCCGACAGCATCGAGGCGACGATGCCGACCGTCGTCAGGATGGCGATGGAAGACGCGACGATCAGCGAACCGAGAATGACCCGCTCGACCTGGTTGCGTGCACGGAAGCGGGTAGCGATGTTGCGGATGGCGTAGATGCCGCCGGCAATCGCGATCAACAGTACGGCCGCGGTCATCAGCCAGCGGTTGGCGGCGGTCATCGCGTTGAAATGCTGGGCGACGGTGACCATGTAGGGCTCGCCTTCGCCGGCCAGGGCGACGCCCTTGGCCGCGAGCGTCGAGCGGAGATTGGCGGCACCGCTTTCGAGTGCCGCGACCTCCTCGCCGCTCAGGCGCAGCAGACCACCGGCAACGGACTTGACCTGGCCGAGCGCGAGCTGAACCGCGGCGGCCCCCTGGTTCTGGACGGTGTCCGGCAGGGCCGCGCGCGTGCTCCCGTCAATATAGATAGGACCGGTAATCAGCCAGGCGCCGAGAACGAGCGCCGCCGGCAGCATCGCCCAGATAGCGACGTAGCTACCGTGATAGCCCGGCAAGGAATGAAGGTTGGAGAGCTTGCCGCCAGCCTGCGCCAGCGAACGTGCGCGACCGGCAAAATAGGCAATGAAACCAATAACAATAATTAGCAAAAGAAGGAGCGAGGTACTCATCCGCACGTCTCCCCGGTATCGCCCGTCACGGGCCGCCGGCAAATCGAATGAAGGCATGCCCCGGCGCGAAGGATATCGCGCCGGGGCTTGTCGTTATCAGAGCATGTTGCCGGCTGCGAAAGCCTTGCGGATTTCTTCGCGCTCGGCGTCCGGAGCAGCAACCAGGCCGTACTCGGCGAGCGGGCTGTCCGGGCCGATCATCTGGTCGTTGATGAAGAACTCAACATATTCCTTGAGGCCCGGGATAACGCCGAGGTGTGCCTTCTTGACGTAGAAGAACAGCGGGCGGGAAACCGGATACTCGCCGGAAGCGATCGTTTCGGTCGACGGTACGATGCCGTTGACGGTCGCGACCTTCAGCTTGTCGGCGTTGTTTTCGTAGAAGGACAGGCCGAAGACACCGATGCCGTTCTTGTTGGCAGCGATACGGGCGAGCGTCTCGGTGTAGTCGCCGTCGATGTCGACAGCCATGCCGTCCTTGCGGACCGCGACGCACTTGCTGTGCTGCTGCTTTTCATCGGTAACGGCAGCCTTGATGACGTCAACGGCGCCGGCGTTCTTGCAGCCTGCAGCCAGGATCTTCTCTTCGAAGACTTCGCGGGTGCCGTGCTTTTCGCCCGGGATGAAGGCGGCGATTTCAACTTCCGGAAGGGCGGAGTTGACTTCCGACCACTTCTTGTAAGGGTTGGCAACGAGCTTGCCGTCGACGACGACTTCAGCAGCGAGAGCCTTGTAGAGGTCTTCCGGCTTCAGGGCGAGGTCGGCATTGCCGGCGTCGGTCGCGAAGACGATACCGTCATAGCCGATCTTGACTTCCTGGATTTCGGTCACGCCAGCGGCCTTGCAGGCCTCGACTTCGCTGTCCTTGATCTTGCGCGAGGAGTTCGCGACGTCGATGGTGTCCGGGCCGACGCCCTTGCAGAATTCCTTCAGGCCGGCCGAGGAGCCGCCAGATTCAACGACCGGGGTCTTGAAGTCGGGGAAGGTCTCGCCGAACGTCTCGGCTACGATCTTGGCGTAGGGAAGAACGGTCGAGGAGCCAGCGACCTGAACCTGGTCACGGGCGGCGGCTGCGCCGGCAAATGCGGCAGACGCTACCAGCGCCGCGACAGTGAGTTTAAGAGCTTTCATAAAAGTTCTCCCGGAATGGGCTTGTGTTGGTGTGCGCCAAGCGTTGCAGCGCTCTTCGCCGTCTTATCGGCTGCCCCTAGTTAGCTGCCGATGGCCACACCTTTTATGTCAGTTTGACGAAACATTTATGACAGCTCATGTCATTGAAAATGCTAAGGGAAAATGAACGGTCCCGGGTTTTCCCGCGCCAATATGTCAGAACCGGACCGTAAAAGTCGTACCTTTGCCGATCTCAGAATGGATCAGCAGCCGGGCACGGTGCCGGGTGAGGATGTGCTTGACGATGGCAAGGCCCAATCCAGTGCCCTTTTTCGAGCGGCTCGCCTCGACATTGACCCGATAAAAACGCTCGGTAATGCGCGGGACATGCTCGGCGGGGATGCCCGGCCCATAGTCCTTCACGATCACCTCGGCCTGCGTGCCTTCTTCGCCGCCACGCAAGGTTATGTCGACCTTCTTGCCCTCCTGGCCGTACTTGCAGGCATTCTCGATCAGGTTCTCGAAGACTTCGATGAGCTCGTCGCGATCGCCCTGTACGATGACGGGCTTGTCCGGCACCACGAGAGAGACCGTGACGTTCAGGTCCTTCGCCAGCGGCAGGAGGCTGTCGCGGACATGGCCGAGCAAGGGCGCAAGGTCCACCGGATCGTCCGGCGCGATATGCGAGCGCAGCTCCAGTCGCGAGAGCGACAGGAGGTCGTCGACGAGGCGGCTCATGCGCGTCACCTGCTCATGCATGATGCCGAAGAATTTTTCCTGCGCCTTCAAGTCGTTGCGCGCGGGGCCCTGGAGGGTCTCGATGAAACCGCGCAGCGATGCCAGCGGCGTGCGCAGCTCATGGCTGGCATTGGCCACGAAATCCGACCGCATGCGGTCGATGCGGCGCGCCTGCGAGATATCGCGAAAGGTGATCAGGAAGATGCGGGGCGTCCGCCCCTCGCCGCCGATTTCGGCGGGTGCCACGCGCACGACATAGACGGCATCCGACGGCAGCCGCTCGGTATGCTCGATCTGGTTGGCCTTGCCGGTCGCCATCGTCTCGCGGATCATGTCGAGAACACCGGGCGAACGCACCCGGGCGGCCAGGTAAGTGTTCGGCGGAATGGTGCCGAAGGCTTTCTCCGCGGCGATGTTCTGGAAAACCACCGTCTCATCGGCGGCGACGACCAACACCGGCATGTCGAGCGCATTCAGCGCCGGCACCAGCGGATCGCTGGTCGGGCCATCGACGGCCACAGCCTTGGCCGGGCTCAAGATCACCGAGGCCGGCGCACTGCGGTTGAGCAGCGCCGCAACCAGAACGATCCAGAAGGGAAGCACGATAAGGAAATGGATGCCGGCAAAGGTCGCAAGGATCGCCAAAAGCAGGGTGAGGCCCAGCAGCCAGCGCTCAGCCTTCAGCCGCGGCACCAGGTCCCGCCAGAACGCTTTCGAACCGTCCACCTCGACATCCTCATGAATCACTTTGTCTTCCTCCCGGACCAAAATGATCGAGGAATAGCGATCCTTCATGACATGATTTTCACGACCGGCTTGAATCCGCAATGCAATTGTGGCCTCCTCCAAGGAAATCGGGCCTTGAGCACCGCGACTTTTCGGCGCTGCTTGGAGCTGCAGAAGTTTGAAAACGCGCATGATCCTGCCGATGATCGAAGCCGGTTTTCGGGCCCGTGCGCCAAGCCGAAAGGGCGAGCATATGGCGTTAGCGGAGACGACGGAAAAGGCGGAAAGCCGCGCAGTGGAGCTGCAGATCGACGGCAAGAGCCGCGTCTTCGACATCGACAATCCCGAGTTGCCGAAGTGGATCGACGACGCAGCGTTTTCGTCCGATGACTATCCCTACAAGAAGAAGCTCGACGAGGAAGAATATCTCGAGACGCTGGAGAAGCTTCAGATCGAGCTCGTCAAGGTTCAGCTCTGGCAGCAGAAAACCGGAAAACGCATCATCGCGCTGTTCGAGGGCCGCGACGCCGCCGGCAAGGGCGGCGCGATCCATGCGACCATGGGCAACCTGAACCCACGCTGGGCGCGCATCGTGGCGCTGACGAAGCCGACAGAGACCGAGCGCGGGCAATGGTATTTTCAGCGCTATGTCGCGACCATGCCGACGGCTGGGGAATTCGTGCTGTTCGACCGCTCCTGGTACAACCGCGCAGGCGTCGAGCCGGTCATGGGCTTCTGCACGCCCGAGCAGCACAAGCAGTTCCTGAAGCAGGCGCCTCGCTTCGAAAAAATGATCGTGCACGAGGATATCCAGTTCTTCAAATTCTGGATCAACATCGGCCGCGAGATGCAGCTCAAGCGCTTCCACGATCGCTGCCACGATCCGCTGAAGATCTGGAAGCTGTCGCCGATGGACATCGCCGCCCTCAACAAGTGGGACGACTACACGGCAAAGCGCAACGAGATGCTGAAGGCAACACACACGGAACACGCACCCTGGACCGTGGTGCGCGGCAACGACAAGCGACGCGCGCGCCTCAATCTCATCCGCCACATCCTCTCCACGCTCGACTATGACGGCAAGGACAAGAGCGCGATCGGTGAGGTCGACGACAAGATTGTCGGGTCCGGCCCGGGCTTTCTGAAGTAGCGCCCATACGACAGCGGCCGAAGGAGACGGCCCCGCCAGAGGGCGGCCAACGCGGTCAATTGGGGTCAGAGGCTCGAGGACGAAGAGGCCTCGTGCGGGACTTATTGGCCCGGAAGGACGCGTATGGCGTAGAGGGTGAGGCCCTTGCCCTCGCCGCTGATATCGCTGTTGATCACGATCCGGCCGGCGGAGTTCGGTGCAAGGCTGCGATCGAAGGTGACCTTGAACAGCATGTCGAGCCGTTCGTCATGCACCGTGAAGCGATGACGGCCGCATTCGCCAAGCGAGGAGAAATTGCACTCGACGGCAAACTCGGTCGTCTTGCCTGGCTGGGCCTGCACCGTCAGCGCCATGGTCGAGGTTTTGCCGGACAGCTGCGCCAGGACCGTTGCCGGGATTTCGATGGTGATGTCGCCTTCCGTTTCGGCAACCGAGGAAGTCAACTGGATGCGCTTGCCACCGTCGTCATCCACCGGCTCGGCCTTGGCGCGTGAGCCCGCCACGACCGCGGCAGTGTTTTCAGGCGCAAAGACTTCCACCCAGTCACCGGTGAAGCCCTGCTGGGCGCCGAGCGTTTGCAGACCGGCAGCACCGTCGAAATCTTCCGATGCCACCGATGCCGGCGGGTTGGCGACGTTGGTGTCGCGTTCGGCCGCGGATTTCAGAAGATCATTGGTCTGCACCCACCAGGCGGCGGCACCTGCGGCTGCGGCAAGGGTGACGACCACCATGGTGAAGGACAGGAAGCGGCTGCGCTTGCGGCGGCGCTTTCGATCGGTATCACCACGAACCTCGGGCGCGGCGGTGGCGGCTTCCGCGCTCTTTGTGGCAGTATCCGCTGCCGCACGCGTCGAGACGACCGGGCCAACACGGTCGGCACGAAGGCCGCCGAGACCGCCGTCATTCGCCGCGGGACGGGACGCATCGGCAGCAAAGCCAGGCTCGCGGCGGTCCGCCGCCGGCGACTGCGCTTGGGCCTGAGGCCGGGATTGCGCTTGGGATTGCGGCTCGATACGCGCCTGCTCAGGGCCACGTGCGCGGACGTTATCATCGACACTGACGACGGGAGGTGTGGCAACGGGAGGCGCCGGTTGCCGCGCCCTGAGGGCGGCACGCTCCTCCGTTTCGATCGCATGGATCACCGCCTCCAGCCGATGGCGCTGCTGGGCGATGACGTTGCCGTCCTCAATTCCCTGTTTCTGCAGCCCGGCTTCCAGCGCCTGGCGGGCCGACTGATAGATGCGCGCGCGAGTTTCCGCGCTGGCGCGGTCGGAGCGCTCAAGCGCATTTCTGATCGCAGTCTCAAGTCCGCTCACATCAAGTCCTCTGTGTAGGCAGGGCTTTGGGCCTGCCGGCGCGCTCCAGCTGATCGGTACCCCTCGATCTTTCTCCAAGGGCCTAACGGTTAAATCTGGAGGCACGCCGTTGGTTTTGTTAACAATTGCGTAACCGCTGCTTTCGGAATCCGCAAGTCCGGCGGGCCGGTNCCAAGCCCGGGGAAAACGCGACAACTTCGCAGGCACAATGCAGGATAAGCCGGCGTCGCCGGCGCGAAAACCACCTCTTTGCAAGCGATGAACTTGCTGCTATCTGTTTTGACGTTTACGCAAACGTCAAAGTTCAATGCGCCAATCGAGGGATGGAGAAACCGATGCCGCTTCCGCCAATTCTTTCCGGAACGACGAGACTGCCGGTCGTCGGCGCGCCCCTGTTCATCATCTCCAATCCGCAGTTGACGATCGCACAGTGCAAGGCCGGCGTGATCGGCGCCTTCCCTGCGCTCAACGCTCGTCCGCATTCGCAGCTCGACGAATGGCTTGCCGAGATCACCGAGACGCTCGCCGATCACGACGCCAAGAACCCGGGCCGGCGCGCCGCGCCCTTCGCCGTCAATCAGATCGTGCACAAGTCCAACGCGCGTCTCGAACAGGACCTGATGCTCTGCATCAAATACAAGGTTCCGGTGGTCATTTCGTCGCTCGGCGCCGTGCCCGAGGTCAATGCCGCGATCCATTCCTATGGTGGGATCGTGCTGCATGACATCATCAACAACCGCCACGCCAATTCGGCGATCCGCAAGGGCGCCGATGGCCTGATCGCCGTTGCTGCCGGCGCCGGCGGTCATGCCGGCACGCTTTCGCCGTTTGCGCTCATCCAGGAAATCCGCTCCTGGTTCGACGGCCCGCTGCTTCTTTCCGGCGCGATCGCCACCGGCGGCGCCATCCTGGCCGCCCAGGCGATGGGTGCCGACATGGCCTATATCGGCTCGCCGTTCATCGCGACGGAAGAGGCGCGCGCCACCGACGCCTACAAGCAGATGATCGTCGACAGCAACGCCGCCGACATCGTCTATTCCAATTATTTCACCGGCATTCACGGCAACTACCTGAAGCCCTCGATCGCTGCTGCCGGCATGGATCCGGACAATCTGCCGGAAGCAGATCCGTCGAAGATGGACTTTGGCGCCGCAACCGACAGCGCCAAGGCCTGGAAGGACATCTGGGGCTGCGGCCAGGGCATCGGCGCGGTCAAGGAAGTGACCTCCGTCGCCCGTCTCGTCGACCGGTTCGAGCGCGAATACGATGCGGCACGTACCCGCCTTGGCCTGAAAGCCATGCCCGTCGCGGCCACCAACAAGGAATTTTCAAGTTCTCGAAACTGATGGCTTGAAATCTTGGCGCTTTGCGTTTATCAGCGCCTCACATTCGTTCCGCGGTCTTCCGCGGAACCGCCTCCGGGCCGCTTTAGCTCAGTCGGTAGAGCACATCATTCGTAATGATGGGGTCACGTGTTCGAGTCACGTAAGCGGCACCATTCTTCTCCGGAAATCAAATCGAACTCCATTCAGCAGACTGGTGCGGTGTTTCCCAAGTCCGCGTTTCGGCGCTTTCGCTTGCGGCAAGGCGACCGTTTGCAGGTCGCGACGGAGAACGGCGTTATGCCGCGTGGATCTTCCAACCATTAGCCAGGTCCGACATGGCTCCAGGCGCATCCACGCCGCCCAACCAAATTTCCAAACCCTTGGCGCTCGGCAATTGGCGCTTTTCCGGGAACCATGGCCGGCTAGGCGCGACAGCGATAAGCATCCCCTCATCATTACCGATCACGGCAAAGCCGGGAGAGGCCGGTCCGAGCGTTGCGACCCCGAACGTCCGGGCGGCCTCGGCAACGACACTCCCGACGTCTTCGGTCGGAAGTCCGACCTCGCTGAGGCAGGATAAATCAGCGCCGCTGAACGGCCGCTTTCCAGTCGGGCGGATTAGCCTCCGGCGGCCGATCAATTCCAGCACCGAGCTATCGGGACCATCGAAGTAGATGGATTTTGACTGCCAATGCCCCTCAAGAACGAAGCACTCTCCGCCATCCGGTTCCCGTTGGAGAGGCGTACGTTCCTTCAGCCATTCTATTGCGGCATCGAACCGATCATAGGGCACATTGAAAGCCAGGTGCACGCCGTGTGGTGCATCTCCAACGGCCGAGACCAGCCGGATTTCGCTCCATCCCACTTGGATGGAATTCCCGGCTGTCGGCAGTTTCAGCACATCGCGAAAGAAGGCTACGCTCTTCGAGACATCCGATGCAGGGAGTGTCAGTTTATTTATGCGCATGAAATCCGATCCCGACGACGCAATTAGCTTTTCGAGCTCCTTGTTACGACCTCAACATAAGTTGAGGTCAAGAAGCTCGCGATACCAATTCACCGCTGCCGGCGCCGTGTGCGCAAATGCCGGCCGTCGCCAACTGTCCTCCGGGCACGATGGCCGCGAGGGGCACTGGCACCGGCCGCGCATCAGCTTGGTCGGGATTATTGCGCCACTTTGACGCCCGGCGGCTGCCAGGTGCCCTGGCCCGCCGGCAAGATCGAAGGTGGCGTAGGCTTCGGCCAATATAGGCGCATCACGAGATAGATTTTGTCGTCCGGCGCCGGAAGCCAATTGGACTCCTTGTCCGCACCGGGGCTGTCTTTTTGGATGTACAGCGTCAGCGAGCCGTCCGCCCCCTTTTTCATCGCCGGCAACATCGGAGAGTTGATGAGGTAGCGATTGATCGGATTCTTGACCAAGAGCTGGCTCTTGCCGTCGTACATCGTAACGGACCAAAACGCATTCACTGGCGGCAACTGATCGGGTGCGAAGGTGATCGTGTAGTTGTGCTTGCTGGCGTCGAGCGGCTCACCGGTAGCGTCCGTTCGGGTATAGGGGTACATGGCTTCCACGGCATCGTTGCCATAGAGACCGCCCTTGGCGGCGCCTGCCCTCATCAACCAATCGCCGTTGTAGAAGGCCTCGTCGCCAAAGAACGAGCCGATGTTCCAGCCGTTGATGTCCTTGTTTCCGCTGGCCAGCCATTTGTCGACTTTGTCATTTCCTTGCTTCATGGCCACCAGGAATTCGGCTTTGTGTTCGAGCGATAGCTCCTTGAACTCGAAGGCCTTGCCGGGGCCGATACCAATCTTGGCAAGTTTCGCACGAACCGCCTTGTCCCTTGGCGTCTCAGGGACGAACTGCAGGGCCGCGTCGAGATACTGGAAGAAGTTATCCTTGATCCCGGCAGTGGTGGCAGGAAGGAACTCGATCTTGGGCGCGGCAAGCGGGGCGGGTTGTCCAAGGAAAGCGGAAAGCGGCTGCGCCTTGTAGCCGGCCTGAATTTTCTCGACGTTCGGCATGTCGTCGGGGTGGAAGAGCTGGGTACGGAAAGCCGCGAACGTGAACGGCGTCGTCGATCGGAAGACCTGCTTGATTCCGGGGGGCGTTTCCCCTTTCCAATCGGGGCCGACCACCAGATAGTCGCCCGGCTCGGTCCCCGTGGCGCGCGTGCCGATGTAGCCGAAATTGTAGGTGTTGCCGTCGATCAGCTGGACCGAGTAGTAGCGGTCCTTTTCGACCGTCGGCACAGAGATGACCATCGGTTCGGCGCGCAAATCCAGCCAGAGAATCGAGTAAGGCGTGTCGCTGTTCGGCGTGATGATTGCCGTGTCCGCCGGGGTGGCGACATGGTGCATGTTGTAAATTTCGTTGAACGGTGCCTTGAACTGCCCCGAGTTTCTGTCTACGGCATACTCCTGCATGACGGCATAGTTCATCACGAGCGGCAGGCCATAGATGAAGCCTTCCTCGGCAATGTCCTTGGCCTCGATGATGCCGGGATAGCTCTGCGCCATCAGCAGGTTTGGCCTCGCAATCGCAGCGCTAGCGGCGATCACCGCGGTGGATCGAAGTAGATCTCTCTTCGTCAACATTTACCGTACTCCTCCATTATTCGATGAGTTATCGAAACGACGAGAGCTGTGGGGCAGCTCAGGAACCCTGGACGCAATTGTGCAGTTCGTTGGCTGTTGGTGAGGTATTCGCGAGAGCTGTGCAGGCTGCAGTCGGGATCGCACCGACGCGCAATCCGGCGGGTGCTAATACAGAAATGCCCGCCGGTAGCCGCGCCTGGCCACGCCTGCATAAGAGAGCGGCGTCAACGGCATGCCGATGATGTCGATGAACACAGAGACCTCGGAGCCCTTCTCCGGCATTTCGCCACCAACCACCTTGACCGTGTAAGTCAAGTTATTGTCGTTCAGCTCCGGATTCTCCAGGACGACGACAACCTGTCGGAGCTTGTTCCCTTCGAGGATCGACAGGTCGGCATTCGGCGGATCGGAAAGGAAGCTGTCCTTGCCCTTGCTCCAGAACGGCAAGAAAGCGGTCGTGGCCATGTTCCCGGCAATGCGCTCCGGACGGTCAGAGAAAAACAACGTGGCGCCGCCAATACCTTCGAGCGTCAGCTTGCTCGTCGCCTTGTCGAATTTCATAGCGCTTGCGGTTTGAACGAACAAGAAGTCGGCCGCTTCATCGGTCGCCTGCGCCAGTCGCGGCATGAACGGCACTGTCGTCGCCGCGACAGCTGTGGCTGCTAGCAGTAGGTTCCGTCTGGTTGTCATAGTCGTACCCCTCCCATAGGTCGCAAGACGTTCAGATCTCTACTTGTGCTACTCACACGTTTTACGGCACTAAACAGTATTCGCAATACAAAACCACTCATTTTGCGCCACGGCTGTCTTATTTCTGGAGTGTTGCACGCATGGCTGAGATCCCGGTCATCTCCAACCGCATCCTGTCTGGTATGCCGGCCTTCATACGCCGTGAAATGGGGCAAAAGGCGCTGCTGCAGGCCAATCGTGCTATCGGGTTCGATCTCGAACTGACCGAGGGAGAGAACTGCTTCATCCCGCACGCGGCGGTAATCGGCTTCGTCGAGGCGGCCGCGCGGACAGCCGGTGAGGCCAACTTCGGAATTCTGATCACGCCGATGATGAACATCGCCAACTATGGCAGCTTCGGACACTACGTGCTTGGCGCCGACTCCTTGGGGCAGGCCATCGAGCGCAGCATTGCTGGCCTTCGTTTTCACAGTACGGTTGATAGGATGTCAGTCGCAGTGGTTGGCGACGAGGTACGGTACAGCTATGCGTTCGCTTTGGCCGGCCACTCTGGATATGCCAGTATTGTCTGTGCCGCCGCGGGCGTCCTGCTCAGCCTCTTCAAGCCTTATCTGCCCTCTGACTGGCGACCGCTGCGCGTCGAGCTTGACACCGACAGACCGCGCCAGACGGGCATTTTTGAAGACGTCTTCCAGTGTCCGGTTCTCTTCAACGCACCCGCGACAAGCATCGTCATGGATCGCCATCATCTTTCCGCTGCTCCAAGGGCCGCTTCGTGGCCAATTGTCACCATCGAGGATGTGGCGCGAGACCGGCAAGGCGGCGCTCCACGGGATCTGCTCGAGGTCATCGTGGAGCAGGTGCGGGTCCAAGTTCTCACCGGCAGCGTGTCGATCGATAGCGCCGCGCAAACATTGGACACCAGCGTCCGGACGCTGCAACGTGAACTGAATCGGGCTGGCACCGATTTTCGCGGGTTGGCGGGCGCCGCAAGGGTTCAGCGAGCCATTGAGCTGCTGCTGCATACGAACGGCTCGATCACGCGCGTCTCGGCGGAGTTAGGGTATTCGTCCCCAGCCAATTTTGCCCGGGCATTCCGAAAGGCAACCGGCAACGGACCGCGGGAATTTCGCTCGAATATCTCGCCTTGAAGGTACGGCCGTTGGCCGTTCAGCAGCGTGAACGGCTGCCAAGGTGAGAAGTATTTGGTCAGTCTTGCTCCATGGGAACTCGGTCCATTCGTATCTGCCGTAACAGGTTTCGTCCCGCGATCAGCAATTCAAACAGGAATGCGACAAGTGATCCAATGAGCGAGACTATGGCACCACCGAAAAACCAGAAGAGATTCTCCTGGCGCAGCCCGATGGCAAGAGCGCCAGCAAGGAGATTTAGGATTGCGCCGCCCGTGCAAATGCCGGCCATCTTCCACCGGCATGCCTCCCGGGCCGACGGGCATGCATCCCGTGCCCGATTTCATGACGCGCCTCAGCCGCCTGCAGGCCGTGACGATCGTTTCCATTCGCGGGCGGGCAAGCGGCATCGGCAGCGAACTGGCGCTTGCGGCCGACATGCGTTTCGCCAGCCGCGAGAAAGCGGTACTATCGCAGTTCGAAGTCGGTGCCGGCTTCGTCCCGGGCGGCGGGCCGATGGCCTACCTGCCTCGCCTCGTCGGCCGCGGCCGAGCGATCGAAATTCTGATCGGCGCGGATGATTTCAACGGTGAACTGGCCGAACGCTACGGCTACGTGAACAGAGCACTACCGGACGCGGAACTGATGCCTTTGTCGATGCCCTGGCGAAACGCATCGCCTCGTTCGATCAATATGCCATTGTCGAGACCAAGAAGCTGATTGACAGAGCCAGCCTGCCACCGCAGGCGGAAATGCAACCCGGGTGGGATGCGTTCATCACTTCGGTCCAGCGCCCAGCGGCGCAATCCCGCGTCAAGGCTTTGGTCGAGCAGGGACTGCAGCAACCCGGCGACGTTGAAAGGAACCTCGGCCACTACACCGCGAAGTACCGCGAGTAGCCGGTGCCATGCCAATCGGCGGCTCAACGGGAGCCACCGCGTCAAAGGGAGCGAAAGATGAAGATACTGATGGTTCTGACCTCACATGACCAGCTTGGCAATACCGGCAAACCGACCGGATTCTGGCTCGAGGAATTCGCTGCGCCCTATTACGTTTTCCGGGATGCAGGCGTCGACATTACCCTGGCCTCGCCCAAGGGTGGGCAACCGCCGATCGACCCGAAAAGCGACGATCCGGGCAACCAGACCGAAGCGATGGCCCGCTTCAAGGACGATCCCGCCGCGCAACGGGTCCTCGCCAACACCCACCGGCTTGCCGACGTCAAGGCCGATGATTTCGACGCGGTGTTCTATCCGGGCGGTCACGGACCAATGTGGGACCTCGCCAACGACGTGAACTCGATCGCGCTGATCGAGAGCTTCTACAATGCCGGCAAGCCGGTCGCTGCCGTCTGCCATGGGCCGGGGGTGCTCCGCAAGGTAACCTATCAGGGTGAGCCTATCGTCAAGGGAAAGCGCGTCACCGGCTTCACCAACTCGGAGGAGGAAGCCGTGCAACTGACGGATGTCGTCCCCTTCCTCGTCGAAGACGAATTGAAGCGTCTCGGCGGTCGCTTCGAAAAGGCGGCCGATTGGGCGGATTTCACGGTCGTCGATGGCCGTCTCGTCACCGGACAGAATCCGGCGTCCTCGACCTCTGGCGCCAAGGAATTGCTGAAGCTTCTGCGGTGAATGCGAGGTGGCGGNCCGCTACATTCACAACGGGACATCAAACCCAGACCAACCTGCCGTTTCAGCCGTCACTTCAGGTTGCCGTCGCCACTGCGATCCGCAGTCTTGAAGTCGGCCATCACCCTGTCCAGAAACTCCTTCTGGGTGACCTTGCCGTCGCTGTTGGCGTCGGTGGCTGCAAACTGCTGAGCGTTCAGCGCCTGCTTCGTCTCGTCGGGGCTGAGACTTCCGTCCTTGTTCTTGTCCAGGTTGGCAAAGGCGGCCGTCATGAAGCTCTCGTATTCGGAACGTTCGACCGCGCCGTCCTTGTTGCTGTCGAGCGCACTCATCTGGCCCTGGTTCATCGTTGCAGCCTGCTGCGCGACAGCGAGACCAGCCGGGTAGAACACAAGGACGCTCAAAAGAACGAGCTTTCTCATCCCTCAACCTTCCGCGATCAATAGTAGCGGCACGTCAGCGCATTGCCGGCTGCAGCGCCAAGTGTCGCACCACCACCAACCGCCCAGAGCTGACCAGTACCAGAGCCGATCGTCGAGCCGATCAGGCCGCCGACGATTGCGCCACCCACCGTTCCGGCAATGCAGCCGAATTCGTTGCCCGTCGGGCCGCTCTTCGACACGTAGGCAGATTGGCACCCGGACAAGGCTAGGGCGCCGGCAAGAATGATAGTTACGGTCTGTTTGCTCATTTTATCCTCCAATATGGCCGTCTGTTTGGAATAGAGATCGGGCGGAGGCGCCATTGAGTGGCGTCGGATGTAAATAAGCTTCCGAGTATGCTCCCAGGATAAGGGAGGCTCTTCTGTTTTTTCTGAAGCAGCTCACCAATAAAACACATAGTCCGGAGACAAGGGCCCCAAACTTGACGGGCGAATACTACCCTTTGCCGCCGGCAATGACAATGTTCCGCGTAGTATTAGCTTTCCCGCCGCAATAACCCACAGCCTTGGCCAGGGACGTGCGCCGACGGACGAAAAACCCCCTCGCCCTAGATTTATTTGGGTCTCCCGCGAGATATCATCGTTTGTGGCCTAGCGGCGAGCGGGCTAGGTCTGGCTTGCCCGGCACGGGCCTCTTGCTTTCACCTCGCGTATCCACCGCACGGACGAAACGCACATTCAGCGGAACCGACCCGATTATCCGCTGCTGTTTCGGGCAGATGCCCGGCCAAACCATGGGCATCCCCGCCTTGCAAGAAAGAGCAGACCGAATGGATAGAATGACGACAATCAAATTAGGGCTTACTACTGCAATCCTCTTTTCACTCACCGCGACCGTCTTTGCCGCCGACGGCGAGCAGGCCCGAATTGCCGCAGCCGTGGACAAGGCAATCCGACCGATCATGGGCGAATACAAGGTGCCGGGCATGGCGATCGCGGTCACCGTTGACGGCCAGCACTACTTCGTCAACTACGGCGTCGCCTCCAAGGAAACGAAGGCGCCCGTCACCGAAAACACACTGTTCGAGCTGGGCTCGATCAGCAAGACCTTTGCCGGCACGCTCGCATCCTATGCGCAGGTGCTCGGCAAGCTGTCCTTCGACGACCATCCCGGCAAATACATGCCAGATCTCAGCGGCAGCGCGATCGACAAGGCGACCCTGCTCAATCTCGCCACCTATACCGCCGGCGGCCTGCCGTTGCAGTTCCCCGACGAGGTCAAGAGCAACGCTGACATGCTGACTTACTTCAGCAACTGGAAACCGGGCGCCGAACCAGGCAAGGAGCGTCGCTACTCCAACCCGAGCATCGGCCTCTTCGGCCATGCCGCGGGCCTGGCGATGGGCAGCAATTTCGCCACGGCGCTCGAGACCGAGTTGTTTCCGAAGCTCGGCCTCAAGCACAGCTATGTCACCGTGCCCAGAAGCGCGATGGGCAGCTACGCCTGGGGCTACGGCAAGGCAGACAAGCCGATCCGGGTCAACCCGGGCATGTTCGACGCCGAGGCCTACGGCGTGAAATCCTCCGCGGCAGACATGATCCGCTTCGTCGAAGCCAATATCCAGCCGGAGCAGTTCGACGGCCCCGTTCGCAAGGCCCTAGAGGGAACGCATATCGGCTACTTCGATACCGGCAAGATGATCCAGAGCCTCGGCTGGGAGCAGTATCCCTACCCGGTTTCGCTGGAGCGGCTGCTCGACGGCAACTCCGGGACGATGGCCATGGAAGCCAATCCGGCTACGGCATTGAACCCTCCGAAGCGGCCCGATGGCGCGACGCTTTACAACAAGACCGGATCCACCAGCGGCTTCGGCGGCTATGTCGCCTTCGTTCCGGAAAAGAAGATCGGTGTCGTCATGCTGGCGAACCGGAACTTCCCGAATCCGGAGCGCATCAAGGCAGTGCATGCAATTCTGAAGACGCTGGCAACTGCGGCGGAATAGGCGGCCAAGCGTCCATCAAAGGCACCCTCCCCGTGTTGCGGCAGCCCGCAGCACGGGAGAACCTGCGCTCATCAACAACCCAACGGCGAAACCGCAATCCCCAGCCGCTTGCATATTAGCGCCGAGTGTTGTCATCTTCGTTTCGCGAAAGCGCGATCAGATGCGGCCAAGTTCAGGCGTATATGGGGATGCCGATGTTCGAGCGGGTGGGGTTTCAGGGTTCGCTGCAGCACGGATGTGCAAGAGGAGGGCGGACAACCTTCGTCCTGGCGGCTTTGGCATTGCTTGCCGGATGCGGTGGTCATGCCAAGGGCGTGATGGCACCTGTCGCGGTCACCGCTCCCACCCCCGGTACATCGACCGTAGACATGCTTGTCGCAACCACGCGCCAACCGTCCGGCGATCCGGCGACGCTGTTTTCCGGCGAGCGAGACGCCAATACCTTCCTCACCGACGTCGCGGTCTCGATCCCGCCGGACACGGTGCGGAAATCTGGCACCGTGCAATGGCCGCGCAAGCTGCCCCCGGATCCCGCCAAGGAATTCGCCGTCACGCGTGTGCGTGAGCTCCAGACACTCGATGAAGCCAAGTCCTGGTTTCTACAACACGACGTCGGCGGCCACGCCTTCGTCTTCGTCCACGGCTTCAACAACCGCTACGAGGATTCCGTCTACCGCCTTGCCCAGATCGTCCACGACTCGGAGGTCCAGGCAACGCCAGTCCTGTTTACCTGGCCGTCCCGTGCCAATGTGTTCGACTACAATTACGACAAGGAAAGCACGAACTATTCGCGCACGGCACTCGAAGACATTCTGAAAAAGCTCTCGGACGCGCCGAAGGTGAAGGACATCACCATCCTCGCCCATTCGATGGGGACCTGGCTGACGATGGAATCGCTCCGGCAGATGGCCATCCGCGACGGCAACGTGCCGTCGAAGATCGAGAACGTCATTCTCGCCTCGCCGGATATCGATCTCGACGTCTTTGCCAAGCAATTCGTCGAGATGGGCAAGAAGCGGCCGAAGTTCACGATCTTCGTTTCGCAGGACGATCGTGCGCTGGCACTTTCGAGTTTCATTTCCGGTGACGTATCTCGCCTTGGCGCGATCGACCCATCGGCGGAGCCCTACCGTACCCAGCTGGAAAGGGCCGGCATCACCGCCATCGACCTGACCAAGGTCAAGACGGAGGACGGCCTGCATCACGGCAAGTTCGCAGAAAGCCCGCAGATCGTTCAGCTCATCGGCACGCGGCTTGCCACGGGGCAGACGCTCACCGACTCCGACATCTCGGTCGGAACCGGCATTGCCGCGGTTGTTGCCGGCACGGCGAGAAATGTCGGCAATGTCGCTGCGGTCACCGTCTCGGCGCCGGTATCGATCCTCGAAAATCCGCAGCCGACGAAGAAGAAGAGGGTGGTCGTCGGAGATACGCTGTCAAGCGACACGCCGCAGCCCGTGAAGATCAAGTGACGGATCAGCGGCTGCCGCTCTTTGACGGCAGCCGCCATCAACCGTCGTCGCCGACGAAGCGGTAGCCGACGCCCGGCTCCGTGCGGATGATCTTCGGGTCGGCCGGGTCACGCTCGATCTTGCCGCGCAACTGACCGATGAAGACTCTGAGATAGTGCAGGTCCTCGCCATGCGCGACGCCCCAGACCGAGGTCAGCAGCGTCTTGTGGGTGACGACACGGCCGGCATGGTGCGCCAGCATCACCAAGAGATCATATTCCTTCGGCGTCAGCCGCACCGGCTCGCCATCCTTCGTCACCACGCGCTTGATGGTGTCGATCGATACGCCATCGGCAGAAAGCTGCGTCTGGCCGCCCTCCATCTGGATGCGGTGACGCAGTGCCGTGCGGATGCGGGCGGTCAGCTCGCCGATGCCGAAGGGTTTTTCAATGTAATCGTCGGCGCCAAGGTCGAGCGCGGCGATCTTTTCGCTTTCACGGTCGCGGGCTGACAGGATGATGATCGGCACCTGGGACCAGCCACGCAGGTTTGCGATGACCTCCTTGCCGTCCATATCGGGCAGGCCGAGATCGAGGATGACGAGGTCCGGCGCCGTCGTTGCGGCCGCCTTCAATGCCTCGGCACCGGTCATGGCCTCCAGCACGTCATAGCCGGCAGCGCTCAATGCGGGCTTCAGGAAACGCTGGATCTGCGGTTCGTCGTCGACAACGAGGATACGCTCCACGCTCATGCACTGTCCTTTTCGGAGATTTCGGCCTTGGCGGCAGGAAAGCGCATGGAAATGCGCGTGCCGCGGCGGCGAAGCGCCGGGCTTTCCGCCTTGATCTGCCCGCCCATGGCCTCGACGAAGCCCTTGGCGATCGACAGCCCAAGGCCTGTCCCTGGCGTACGGCCATCCGCCTTGCCGCGGCGGAAAAATTTCTCGAAGACCTGCTCGAGATCCTTCGGCGCAATGCCCCTGCCGAGGTCGGTCACCGACAGCACGATCTCGTTACCGTCCGAGCGGGCATAGATGCTGATCGGCTCGTCGCCGCCATATTTGTTGGCGTTGTCGAGCAGGTTGAAGAGCACCTGCCCGAGAAGCACGCTGTCGCCGCGCATCAAAGGCAGATCCGGCGCGATGCTGGTTTCGATCTCGCGCTCGGGGAAGTATTTGCGGGCACGATCGACCGAGGCGCGCACAGCATCAGCGACATCGACCCAATCGCGCTTGGCATTAACTGTGCCCGCCTCGATGCGGGTCATGTCGAGCAGGTTCGCAACGAAGCGCGTCAGGCGCGCTCCCTCCTCCTCGATCGACTGCAGCAGGTCATCGCGGCTTTCCGGCGGCATGCGGTCGCCGAGTTGGCGCAGGCTGGTGACCGCGCCGGTGATGGTCGCAAGCGGCGTCCGGAGGTCATGGGAGATCGACGACAGGAGGGCCGCACGAAAGCGTTCGCCTTCAAGTTTCGCTGCGTGATCGAGGCTTTCGCGCGACAGACGCGCCCGGTCGACAGCGATCGCGGTCTGGTCGAGGATTGCCGCCAGCGCGCGCTCCTCGTTGATTTCAAGCGGCTTGTCCGCCTGAACGAAGCCGCAGACGCCGACGACGCCGTGTGGGCTCGTCAGCGGACGGAAGTGAAACGGGCTGTTCGGTAGCGTTCCCGTGCCATTTCCGGCCGGCTCCTTCTTGTCCATTGCCCAGCGCGCCGCCATCACGTCGGTGACGTCGAGCTCGGTGTCCGGTGGCCAGGCGGCCTTCAACTGCAGGTCCCCCTCCTCCGGCAAAAGCAGCGCCGAACTGCGCCTGAGTGTGGTCTGCATCTGCGTCACCGCCGCCCAAAGCACGTCGTCGGCCTTGGCGGTGCCGGAAAGCTTGCGGGAGAAATCGTAGAGCGCCTGGGTCGCTGCGGCGCGCCGGCGGGCGGTCTTCGCCTGTTCGCGCACCCGCGATGCGAGGCTGCCGGCAAGGGCAGCGGCGACCAGGAAGATGAAGAGCGCGAAGACCTCGTGCGGCTCGGCAATGGTGAACGTGCCGACCGGCTCGATGAAGAAGAAGTTATAGGCCAGAACCGAAAACAAAGCCGCCGCGATCGCCGAGATGTGGCCGGCATAGGTCGCCGAGGCCAAGACGGCGAGCAGATAGAGAAGCGAGATGTTGGGCAGGATGATGAAGCGCTCGATCAACAGGCCGATCGCCGTGGCCACGCCCACCGAGCCGGCGGCAATGCCAACGGCGCGCCCGGTGCCGGGCGGCAGCGTCTTTTTCGCGGTGGACCGCCGCTTGGCAGGCACCGTCTCGCGATCGGTGACAAGGTGGATGCCGACCCCGGACACGCGCTCGGCCAGGGCGTCGGGAAGAGATTGACGCAGAAAGCGCATCGGAAAGGACTGGCGGCGCGCACCGATGACGATCTGCGTCGCATGTTCGCGACGCGCAAGCTTCAAGATCTCCTCGACGAAGTCGTTGCCGATGATGCGGCGCGTCTCGGCGCCAAGCTGTTCGGCAAGACGAAAGGTCTCGTCGAGCCGGCGCACATCCTCACCATCGCCGCTCTCACGGTCGGCGCGCTCAATGAAGACGACAATCCAGGGAGCGTTCAATCCCTCTGCCAGCCGGCTTGCGGTGCGGACCACCTTCTCGGAAAGCGCATCGGACCCGATGCAGACGAGCAGGCGCTCGCCGCTCGCCCAAACGCCTTCGATCGCATTCTGCTTGAGGTAGTCGACCATCTGGTCGTCGACCCGGTCGGCCGTGCGCCTGAGCGCCAGTTCGCGCAGTGCCGTCAAGTTGCCGAGGCGAAAGAAGCGATCGACAGCACGCTTGGCGCTGTCGGGCAGGTATACCTTGCCCTCCTTCAGCCGCTCGATCAGTTCGGCCGGCGGGAGATCGACGAGCAGCACCTCGTCGGCCCGCTTCAGTACCGTATCCGGCACCCGCTCGCGCACAGGCACGCCAGCGATCTGCGCAACGACATCGGAAAGACTTTCCAGGTGCTGGATGTTGAGCGCTGTCCAGACATCGATGCCGGCGGCGATCAGTTCCTCGATGTCCTGATAGCGCTTCGGATGCCGGCTTTCAGCCGGGTTGCTGTGAGCGAGCTCGTCAACGACGATGATCTTGGGACGTCGGGCAAGGGCCGCATCCAGGTCGAACTCGGACAGCACGCGGCCGCGAAGGGGCACATCGCGGCGTGGCAAGATTTCTAGTCCCTCGACCAGCGCGGCGGTCTCGCTGCGCCCATGGGTTTCGACAAGCCCGATGACGATATCGACGCCGTCTTCCTTCAGACGACGGGCCCGGCTCAGCATCGCATAGGTCTTGCCGACGCCTGGGGCTGCGCCGAGGAAAACGGTCAGTTTTCCTCGGCGGTCCTGCGCGGCAAGGGCCAGCAGTGCGTCTGGATCCGGGCGACTTTTGGCGTCGCGTTCACTGTCGGGCATTCATCGTCTCAGGCGTGAGGTATCAGGTTCGGGGCGCATCAAGGGCCAGATTGAGTTCTAGCACATTGACGCGCGGCTCGCCTACGACCCCGAGCAGACGACCTTCCGTCGCCCTGTCGACCAGAGCTGTGACATCCGCCTCGCTGAGACCGCGCGCCTTGGCAATGCGGGCCACCTGCGCCTGGGCAAAAGCCGGCGTGATATGCGGATCGAGGCCGGAGCCTGACGTCGTCACCGCATCAGCAGGAATTTCGCCCGTAAAGCCGGCGGTCTTCAGTCGCTCGACGTCGGCGGCGACGCGATCCTTCAGCTTGACCGAGGTCGTGCCAAGGTTGGAGCCACTCGAGGCGCCGGCATTGTAGGCTTCCGGTCCGGTCGCCGATGGGCGGGGCCAGAAGTATTTGTCGGAGGTGAAGTTCTGGCCGATCAGCTCGGAACCGATCAGGGCACCGTCCTTCTCGATGAGGCTGCCGTTTGCCTGTGCCGGCATCAGCACCTGCGACATGCCGGTGATGGCGAAGGGATAGGCAAGCCCGGTGATGAGCGTCAAGAGCAATGTCATCACGATGGCAGGGCGAAGTTGGTTCAGCATGGTTACACCAGATTGAGTGCGTTGACGGCGAGATCGACGAGCTTGATACCTGCGAAGGGCAACAGGATGCCGCCGAGACCGTAGACGAGGAGGTTGCGACGCAAGAGCGCTGCGGCACCAACTGGCCGATACTTGACGCCCTTCAGCGCTAGCGGGATCAGCGCGACGATGATCAACGCGTTGAAGATGACCGCCGAGAGGATCGCCGATTGCGGCGAGGCAAGGCCCATGACGTTGAGTGCGGCGAGCGCCGGATAGGTGGTGATGAACAACGCCGGGATGATGGCGAAGTACTTCGCCACGTCGTTGGCGATGGAGAAGGTCGTCAGCGAACCGCGGGTCATCAGGAGCTGCTTGCCGATTTCGACGATTTCGATGAGCTTTGTCGGGCTGGAATCGAGATCCACCATGTTGGCGGCCTCGCGGGCGGCCTGCGTGCCGGTCTGCATGGCAACGCCGACATCGGCCTGGGCAAGCGCCGGCGCATCGTTGGTGCCGTCGCCGCACATGGCAATGAGGCGTCCGCCCTGCTGTTCCTTGCGGATATAGGCAAGCTTGTCCTCAGGCGTTGCTTCGGCCAGGAAGTCGTCGACACCAGCTTCGGATGCGATCGCTGCAGCGGTCACCGGGTTGTCGCCGGTCACCATGACGGTGCGGATGCCCATGGCGCGAAGGGCGGCAAAGCGCTCCTTGATGCCCGGCTTGACGACGTCCTTCAAGTGGATGACGCCGAGCAGGCGCGGGCCGTCGGCGACGGCGAGCGGCGTGCCGCCGGTGCGCGCCACCTGGTCGACGGCGCGGCGGAACTCGGCCGGCACATTCTCGTCGCGGATGCCCGTAAACTTCAGGATCGAGTCGACCGCACCCTTGCGCAGCCGGCGGCCGCCGAAATCGACGCCCGAAAGCCTCGTCTCCGCAGCAAAGGGGATGACCGCATCGATGCCGGTCGTACCGGCCGAGCTTGCGCCACCGCCGACGGCAAGCGCGACGACCTCCCCCTTTCCGGACGCGGGAAGCGAAACATCCGGCGCCTGGCGGCCGAACTCGCCGGTCGCAAGCGCTGCGATCGAGCGTCCCTCCGGCGTTTCGTCGGCAAGGCTCGCAAGCAGCGCTGCGTCGGCAAGCTCCGCCTCGCTGACGCCCGGCACCGGCATGAAGTCGGCGGCCATGCGGTTGCCGAAGGTGATCGTACCTGTCTTGTCGAGCAGCAGCGTGTCGACGTCGCCGGCGGCCTCGACCGCGCGGCCGGAGGTGGCAATCACGTTGAAGCGGACCAGGCGGTCCATGCCGGCGATACCGATGGCCGAGAGCAGGCCACCGATGGTGGTCGGGATCAGAGTGACGAGCAGCGCAGAAAGCACGGTGACCGACAGCAGAGTGCCGGAATAGCCGGCGAGCCCCCAGAGTGTGACGACGGCCACGAGGAAGATCAGCGTCAGGCCCGAGAGCAGGATCGACAGCGCGATCTCGTTCGGGGTCTTCTGGCGCTGGGCACCCTCGATCAGCGCGATCATGCGGTCGACGAAGGTATTGCCGGGCGCAACGCCGATGCGGACCTTGATCCAATCGGAAAGCACCTGCGTGCCGCCGGTGACGGCCGAACGGTCGCCGCCGGATTCACGAATGACAGGAGCCGATTCACCGGTAATCGCGCTTTCGTTGACGGAAGCGACACCCTCGACGACGTCGCCGTCACCGGGGATCAGTTCCCCAGCTTCGACCAGAACGACGTCGCCGACCTTCAGCGAAGTCGCCGGGATCGTCTGGGTTTCGCGACCCTCGGCCGATACGAGCTTGCGTGCCGTCAGTTCGGATTTGGTGCGACGCAGACTGTCGGCCTGAGCCTTGCCGCGGCCTTCGGCGACAGCCTCGGCAAAGGTGGCGAAGAGCACGGTGAACCACAGCCAGGCGGCGATCTGCCCGGAGAAGAGCGGGCTGCCGGTGCCGGTCATAAGATCGCGGACAAAGAGGCCAGTGACCACGGCCGCAACCACTTCGGTGACGAAGATCACCGGGTTGCGCACGAGTTGGCGCGGATCGAGCTTGACGAAGGCCGCCTTGATAGCCGGCAGGAGGATTGCCGGATCCAGAAGACTTGGAGCAACTGGTTTGGAAGACATGTGTCGAATTCCTTTAGAAGGTCTGGCCGGCAAGCATCGAGAAATGCTCGACGATGGGACCGAGAGCGAGCGCCGGGAAGAACTGCAGCCCGCCGAGAATGAGGATGATGCCAACGAGCAGGCCGACGAAGAGCGGCGTGTCGGTCGGGAAGGTGCCCTTGGAGGCCGGTACACGGGTCTTGACCGCGATCGAGCCGGCGATCGCCATGACGGGCACCGCATAGGCAAAGCGACCGAGCAGCATGGCGAGACCAAGCGTGGTGTTGTACCAGGGCGTATTGCCGGTAAGGCCACCAAAGGCCGAGCCGTTGTTGCCGGCAGCCGAAGTGAAGGCATAGAGGATTTCCGACAGGCCGTGCGGGCCTGCGGTACCGATGCTTGCGACGGCAAAAGGCAGCATGGCGGAGACGGCGGCAAAGCCGAGGATCGTCACCGGCAGGATGAGGACCGCGAACATCGCGTATTTCATCTCGCGAGATTCGATCTTCTTGCCGAGCAGTTCCGGCGTGCGGCCAACCATCAGGCCGGCGACGAAGACGGCGAGGATGGCAAAGACGACCATGCCGTAGAGACCGGACCCAACGCCACCAGGCAGAACTTCGCCGAGCTGCATCAGGAACATCGGTACAAGACCGCCGATACCGGTGAGCGAGCCGTGCATCCCGTTGACGCCGCCATCCGACAGGCCGGTGGTGACCGCGGCATAGAGCGCCGTCATCGCCTGGCCGAAACGGACTTCCTTGCCTTCCATGTTGCCCTGGGCAGCATCGAGACCGAGTGTCGTCAGGATCGGGTTGCCCTGCGCTTCCGCCCAGTAGACCACCGCGACGCCCGATATCAAAAGGATGCCGGTAACGGCGATGAAGGCCCAGCCCTGGCGACGGTTACCGACCATCTGGCCGAAGGTGTAGACGAGGGCGGCCGAGATCGACAGCATCGCGAAGATGTTGAGGTAATTGGAGAGGGCCGTCGGGTTTTCGAACGGGTGGGCGGCGTTGACGTTGAAGAAGCCGCCACCATTGGTGCCGAGCTGCTTGATCGCCTCCTGGCTCGCGACCGGGCCGAGCGAGATCGTCTGCTTGGCGCCTTCGAGCGTCGTTGCGGTGAGGTCCGCGTGGAAGGTCTGCGGCAGGCCGGTCCAGACCATGGCAAGCGCCATGACGACGGCGATCGGCAACAGCACGTAGAGGGTCGAACGGGTGAGATCGACCCAGAAATTGCCGACGGTTGAGGCGTTCGAGCGGGCAAAGGCGCGGGTCACGGCGAGCGCCATGGCGATGCCGGTCGCCGCCGACACGAAGTTATGCACCGTCAGCCCCGCCATCTGGCTGAAATGGCTGAGCGTGGTTTCGCCGCCGTAGTTCTGCCAGTTGGTGTTGGTGACGAAGCTGACCGCCGTGTTGAAGGCGAGATCGGATGGCATGCCGGCAAAACCCTGCGGGTTCATCGGCAGGTAAGCCTGCAGCCGCAGAATCGCATAGAGAGAAACGAAGCCTGCAAGGCTGAAGGCGAGCATCGACATCGCGTAGGCGAGCCAGCCCTGCTCCTTGTTCGGATCGACGCCGGCGGCGAGACAAAGACCGCGCTCGACAGGACCGAGGACAGGTGAAAAGACGTTGCGTTCACCGGAGAAGACCCGCGCCATGTAAAGCCCCAGCGGCTTGATGACGATCAGGACGGCGATGAAGAGGAGGCTGATCTGCAGCCACCCGATGATAGACATGAGATTTCTCCGCGAAGGGCGTCAGAATCGTTCGGGGCGAACGAGGGTGACGACGAGATAGGCCGCAAGGGCGACGGCGACTGCGAGACCAATCAGGGCTTCGAACATGACGCCCTCCTCAAAGACGGCTCAGCGCGCGCGCATAAAGCGCAAACACGACAAAGCCGCCGATGCCGGCGGCAAGGAAAAGAACATCGGACATGCAAAAATACTCCGGACTATTGAAGTCCGGATCTTGCGTCCGCTCAGGGTCAATTATCGATTGCGATGGTTGGGAGGGGGTGTAAGGAAAAGATAAAGACGCCCGCCGACGACATTCCGAGAGAGGCGGAAAGCGCAGATACGAGGCATCGGATCATCTCGCGTTTCCAATGAAACAGGGAGACGGTCTCACCGGCCGCGCCCAGGCAACCGGCGGCTCAGCCATTGGTGACTCAGCCCTTGATGATGTGGTTGACGGTCGTGTCGGTGGGGGTGGGGGTGGTGACTTCACGCATCCACTCGCGCCAGATGGCAACCAGCAGCGCCATCAGCACCGGGCCGACGAAGAGGCCGAGGAAACCCATGGTCTTCACGCCGCCGACGAGGCCGAAGAAGGTCGGCAGGAAGGGAAGCTTGATCGGCCCGCCGACGAGGCGCGGACGCAGCGTCTTGTCGACGATGAAGAGTTCGGTCGTGCCCCAGGCAAACAGCGCGATGCCGTGAACCGGCGAACCGCTGGCGACGAGATAGACCGAGACCAGCGAGAAGCACAGCGGCGCACCACCAGGAACAAGCGCCATCAGGCCGGTGATGATGCCGAGCGTGACCGGCGACGGAACGCCGGCGAGCCAGTAGGCGACGCCGAGAACTATGCCTTCTCCGATGGCGATGATGCCCATGCCGGTGACTGTGGAGCTGATCGTCATTGGCACGACGCGCGACAAGCGCTCCCAGCGCATCGGGAAGATGCGTTCGCCGAGACGGTCGAGCTGGCCGGAGAAGGACTGGCCATCACGATAGACGAAGAACAGCGTGATCAGCATGAAGAGCAGCGTCAGGAAGGCGTGAAAGGTCGACGCGCCGACGACGAGGACGCCGCGGTAGATGTTGCCGATGTTGGAGCCGCTGACCAACTGGACCAGTTCCCCGAGCGCACCCGGATGACCGACATGCTTGACCCATTGTTCGCCAAGCCAAACGCCGGCAATCGGAATGCTGGTCAGCCAGGCGGGAACCACGGCACCGTTGGCATTGGTCTCGACGGCCCAGACGACCCAGTCGCGCACTTCGTCCACCGCATAGACGGCAGCAAGAGAAATCGGCACGACGATGAAGGAGATGACGCAGACGATGGCGATGGTGGCCGCAAGCGTGCGGTTGCCGTTCACGGCGGCAAGCAGCCGGCGATAGATCGGCCAGCTGGCAAAGCCGATGACGACGGCGGCCAGAACCGGGACGAGGAAACCGTGGAAAAAGTAAACGCCGGCAAGAAGAACGAAGACCAGCATCCAGCGGGCAGCCGTCATCGGTCCAACGAGGGCATGGCGCGAAATCGCGGTGTGCCCGAGAAGCCGTGGCTCCACGGCGAAGTTTTCTCGTTCGCGATTGCCCAATTGCACCAATGATCCTCCGTCTTTCGACGAGCTTACAACAATCCAGAGGCCTTGCCAGCCTTTGCAGCGCCAAGCGCGGCCCTTTGCCCCTGCTTTACGGTAGTTTGAGGGCGATAACTGACGCTAGCGGCGGGACATGACAGAAAAATTTAGGAGGGTTCAAGATCCCCAGGCTTTCTTTCGGCCTGATCGGTCATTCCGCCGCAGGCTTGGCACGCATGCCGGCCGGTTGAGCGCGATCGACAAAGACGGATGCGAGGAAGATGCCGAAGCCGGCAACGCCGAGAACGGCGCCGACGAGGCCTGTGGAGGTCCAGCCATAGCCTGCAGCGATCGAGGCACCGCCGAGCCAGGCGCCAAGCGCGTTGGCGAGATTGAAGGCGGAATGGCTAAGGGCGGCGGCAAGCGTCTGTGCCTCGCCGGCGACATCCATCAGCCGGGTCTGCACGCCCGGCACGACGGCGAAACCGCCGCCGATGAAGAGCACGTTGACGATCGCGATCCACGGATTGCCCATGGTGAAATAGAAAAGCACATAGGCGAAGATGTTGAAGACGATGGCGATGCCGATTGCCGGCAGCAGCGCCCAATCGGCCAGTCGCGCGCCGACGATGTTGCCGAGGATCATGCCGGCGCCGAAGACCGAGAGCATGACCGGCACATTGGCAAGAGAAACACCTGCGACCTCGGTCAGCGCCGGCGTGATGTAGCTGAAGACTGCGAACATGCCGCCGCAGCCGATGGCGCAGATGCCAAGCATCAGCCAGACCTGCAGCTTGCCAAGCGCGCCGAGCTCGCGAAGCGGCGTTGCCTTCGGATTGCCCTTGTCGCGCGGCACGTGGACGAAGGTCAGCGCCACGGTCAAAAGGCTGATGGCGCCGACGATGGCGAAAGCGGACCGCCAGCCGAGCGCCTGGCCGAACCACGCGACAAGCGGCGTGCCGAAGAGGGTTGCGATCGTCAGCCCCATCATCACCCGGCCGACTGCGCGCGCCCGCTGGTTCGGCGCCGCGAGGCCGGCGGCCACCAAGGCGGCCACACCGAAATACGCACCATGCGGCAGGCCGGCGAAGAAGCGCGCGGCGATCAGCGTGTAGAAATCCGGTGCGATCGCGCTTGCAAAATTGCCGACGGCGAAAACCAGCATCAGCGCGAGCAGCACGCGGAAGCGGGAGAAGCGGGCAGCAAGCACCGCGATCAGCGGCGCGCCGACGACGACGCCGAGAGCATAGGCGCTGATCACTGCCCCTGCCCGCGGCACCGAAACGGCGACATCCTCAGCGACTTGCGGCAAGAGACCCATGATCGCGAACTCGCCGGTGCCGATCCCGAAGCCGCCGACTGCAAGCGCCACTTCGGCAGCAGAAACACGGGCACGGCGCGGTTCGACGGCGGAAGAACAAGCTTCGTCACACATGAGCAATGGCCTGCGTCGTCCGGCCCGAGCGGACCGGAGAAGAATCTGGGGGATATGTCGGCGGATGTTGGATCGAACCAACAGGGATATGCTGCAATGCAATACAGTGTTTTGCCCTAGCAGGCAAAGGCTTTGCAGCTCTCGTCATACTTTTTCAAGGGCGCAATCCGCGCCCGTTAACCGTAAGCTCAGTTGACGTTTACGTCAAAGTTATATAATCCCGAATCTCAGCTTGAAGAGGTGTCTCAAAAGCATCATCTTCATCGGCATGAGAAGGTCAGGAGGGATTTTCTCAGGCCGCGAGCAGGCCAGCCTGTGGCGACCAGAGGGAGAGAGGTCATGGTGGAAGTCAGCGCACAACAAACGGGTACCAGCCCAGGCAAGATCTGGCTGAAATCCTATCCACCCGGCATAGCCGCCGAAATCGGCCCCCTGCCCTATAAATCGATCGGCGAATTTTTCGACCACGCCGTCGCCCGCTATTCGACCCGCCCAGCCTTCACCTGCATGGGCAAGACGCTGAGTTTTGCGGACCTCAATGCCGAATCCGCCAAGATCGGTGCCTGGCTGCAATCTCTCGGCCTCGTCAAGGGCGACCGTGTCGCCGTGATGATGCCGAACATCCTGCAGAACCCCGTCATCGTCTACGGCATTCTTAGAGCCGGCTTTACCGTCGTAAACGTCAACCCGCTCTATACGCCGCGCGAGTTGCAGCACCAGCTCGTCGATTCCGGCGCCAAGGCGATCTTCGTTCTGGAAAACTTCGCGCATACGGTGCAGCAGGTGGCCGACAAGACCTCGGTCAAGCACGTCGTCGTCGCAACGATGGGCGACATGCTGGGCCTCAAGGGCGCGATCGTCAATCTCGTGGTCCGTCGCGTCAAGAAGCTGGTTCCCGCCTGGTCGATCCCCGGTCACCTCTCCTTCAAAAACGTGCTCGCCAAGGGCGGCCGAGCCAAGTTGACGAAGCCGAACGTTGTTCCCAGCGACGTCGCCTTCCTGCAGTATACTGGCGGCACCACGGGTGTTTCGAAGGGCGCAACACTCACCCATTCGAACCTGCTCTCCAACATGGCGCAGATGGAGATCTGGTTCCACACGGCGTTCCGCTCACGCGCCCGCCCGGAAAATCTCGTCTTCATGTGCGCGCTGCCGCTCTACCACATCTTCGCGCTGACGGTGAATTCGCTGATGGGCCTTGCCACCGGCGGCAACAACATCCTGATCCCGAACCCGCGCGACATTCCGGGCTTCGTCAAGGAACTCGGCAAGCACAAGATCAATATCTTCCCGGGCCTCAACACGCTGTTCAACGCGCTGATGAACAATGCGGAGTTCCAGAAGCTCGATTTCTCGTCGCTGATGCTGACCTTCGGTGGCGGCATGGCGATCCAGCGTCCGGTCGCCGAACGCTGGAAGCAGATGACCGGTTGCTCGATTGCCGAAGGCTACGGCCTGTCGGAGACTTCGCCGGTGGCAACGGCCAACATCCTCGACGCGACCGAGTTCACCGGCACGATCGGCATGCCGATCCCTTCGACCGAAGTCGAGATCCGCGACGACCTGGGCAACACGCTGCCGATTGGCGAAGTCGGCGAGATCTGCATTCGCGGCCCGCAGGTGATGGCCGGCTACTGGCAGCGGCCGGATGAAACAGCCAAGGCGATCTCGCCGGACGGTTTCTTCCGCTCGGGCGATATCGGCTTCATGAACACGGACGGCCTAGTCAAGATCGTCGACCGCAAGAAGGACATGATCCTCGTTTCCGGCTTCAACGTCTTCCCGAACGAGATCGAGGAAGTAGCGATGACCCATCCGGGCATTCTCGAATGCGCCGCGATCGGCGTTCCCGACGAGCATTCCGGCGAGGCCGTCAAGCTCTTCGTGGTCAAGAAGGATCCGGCGCTGACGGAGGACGACGTGAAGCGCCACTGCGCCGCCAACCTCACCAACTACAAGCGCCCGCGTTACGTCGAATTCCGCACCGAGCTGCCGAAAACCAATGTCGGCAAGATCCTGCGTAAAGACCTGCGCGGCTGAATTAGTCCAAAATTCAAACGATTTAATAAATCCTGAAAACCGCCACTTCGGCGGTTTTGCGGGCTTGATTTGAGCGGCTTAAAGCGAATAGCTACGCAGGCGATTGTCCGACACCCCTGTCCGACACAAGGAGCCCTGCGATGAAAGCGCTTGTCGACCAACTCAAAGCAACCGCCTCTGAGACCAACGCAACCGATATCCGCGCTGCCTTCGCCAGCGACGCCGAACGCTTCCAGCGCTTCAGCACCACGCTCGGCGACCTGCTGCTCGACTATTCGAAATGCGCCGTCAATGACAGGGTGCTTGACGGCCTCGAAGCGCTAGCCAAGGCGGCCAAGGTCGAGGAGAAGCGGGACGCCATGTTCCGCGGCGACATTATCAACATCACCGAGGAGCGTGCCGTGCTGCACACGGCGCTGCGCAACCGCGGCAACCGCGCGATCCTCGTCGACGGCAAGGACGTGATGCCCGACGTCAACGGCGTGCTCGACGCCATGGGCGCCTTTGCCGACGGCATCCGCTCGGGCGCGCTGAAAGGCGCCACCGGCAAGAAGATCACCGATGTCATCAACATCGGCATCGGCGGCTCCGACCTTGGCCCGGTCATGGCGACGCTGGCTCTCGCGCCCTTCCATGACGGCCCGCGCCTTCACTTTGTCTCCAACATCGACGGCGCCCACATCGCCGACACGCTGAAGCTCGTCGATCCGGAAACCTCGCTCTTTATCATCGCCTCGAAGACCTTCACGACGATCGAGACGATGACCAATGCCGCGACCGCCCGCGCCTTCATCGCCGACAAGCTCGGCGAGGTCGCCGTCGGCCACCACTTCGCTGCCGTCTCGACGGCGCTCGACAAGGTCGCCGCCTTCGGCATCGACCAGGCCCGCGTCTTCGGTTTCTGGGATTGGGTCGGCGGCCGCTACTCGATCTGGTCCGCGATCGGCCTGCCGCTGATGATCGCCATCGGCAAGGAGAATTTCGGGCGCTTCCTCGATGGCGGCCATGCCATCGACGAGCATTTCCGCACCGCCCCGATCCGCAAGAACATTCCCGTCCTGCTCGGCCTTCTCGGCTTCTATAACCGCAACGTGCTCGGCTACCCGTCGCGCGCGATCCTGCCTTATGACCAGCGTCTGTCGCGCTTCCCTGCCTATCTGCAACAGCTCGACATGGAATCGAACGGCAAGGCGGTAACGCTCGACAGCAAGCCGGTCGAATTTTCGACTGGTCCCGTCGTCTGGGGCGAGCCCGGCACCAATGGCCAGCACGCATTCTATCAGCTCATCCACCAGGGCACGGACATCATCCCGGCCGAGTTCATGATCGCGGCAAACGGCCATGAAAAGAACCTGCGCCACCAGCACGAACTGCTGATTGCCAATTGCCTAGCGCAATCCGAGGCGCTGATGAAGGGTCGTACCCTGGCTGAGGCCAAGGCGCAGCTCACTGCCAAGGGCATGGCCGACGTCAAGGCTGACAAGATCGCGCCGCACCGCGTCTTTGCCGGCAACCGCCCGTCGCTGACGATCGTCTACGACCAGCTCGACCCGTTCGCGCTCGGCCGCCTGATCGCGCTCTACGAGCACCGCGTCTTCGTCGAAGGCGCGCTCTTCAACATCAACTCCTTCGACCAGTGGGGCGTCGAACTCGGCAAGGAGCTGGCAACAGGCCTGCTTCCGGTCGTCGAAGGCAAGGAAAGTGCTGCCGGCCACGATTCTTCAACCGCAGGTCTGGTCGCAGCGTTGCTGAAGGCAGCGCGCTGAGGAGCATCTCCAAGCGGTTCCATCCTGAACCGCATCGCGTCAAACGATAAGGCCCGAAGCGCAGATCGCGCCTCGGGCCTTATCATATAGCGCAGGCCGGCAGCACCGTGGCGCCCGCCGGTTTCAGCACCTGCATCAGATCGAGATTCGATAGGACCGGAAAATAGTATTCAACTGCAGGAAAAGACAGGGATTTTTGAGAAATCGAAGAGGCATGCCGCGACACCAAAATCACAATTGACGAGAATTACTTATTGTTTTACGATAAAAATACAAGCCAAACGATAAGGGAATTTTTATGACGGAAACCGCCGAGAGGCTGCGCAAGCTCAGCCGCTTCATGAAGCTCATGGTGGTGTTGAGCGGCGCACTGTTCTGCTCAGCCGTCGTCTACGGGCACTGGCAGATTTTCTTCGACCGACAGGGCTTCGAACAGGGTATTCGGGACGTCGTCTTTCCCCGCGTCGATGTCATCACCCTTTCCTACCGCGCCATCGCCACCGTCATTTTCCTGACCGCGATCAACAACGCACTCGTCATCGCCGGCCTCGCCTTCGCGTGGCAGCTGTTCGATGGCTTCCAGCGCGGCGAGATTCTTACCAGCCGCAATGGCGTGCTGTTGCGGCGCGTGGGGCTGACGGCGCTTGCGGGAGCACTATGCATGACGATCAGCAATGGCATCGGCATCCTGGCTGTCACCTACGACAACCCGGGCACCACGGGACATGCGGTGGTCTTCGATATCAGTGGCGGCGCTATCATCGTGCTGCTGATGGCGGGGCTCGTCGTCGGTCTCGGCCACGTCCTGGTCATCGCGTCGGGGGTCGAGGCGGAGAACAGGAGCTTCGTCTAGCGGATGCCGATCGTCGTCAATCTCGATGTGATGCTGGCGAAGCGCAAGGTCCGCTCACGCGATCTCGCCGAGCAGGTGGGGATCACCGAGCAGAACATCTCGCTGTTGAAATCGGGAAAAGTGAAAGGCGTGCGCTTCGATACGCTGGAGAAGATCTGCGCCGTGCTGCAATGCCAGCCGGGCGATATCCTGGAATACCGCCCGGAACAGGAAGAGTAGGCCAGAGAAAATGACTCAGAGGCCGATTTCGTGCTTCCACGGCGGGTTCGCGCCGGCGCGCGAGACGGTGACCGCGGCGGCCTTGGCGGCGAGCGCCAGCGCGTTGCGAACGGCAGTTTCGCTGAGATCGGCGACATCGGCCTTGGTCAGGAGACCGCCGAGCTTGAGGGATGCCAGCACGCCGGCATCGAACGTGTCGCCGGCGCCGACAGTGTCGACCACCGTGACCTTCTCGCCCGCAACTTCGACCTTGTGGCGCGCCGTGTAGCCGACGGCGCCATCGGCGCCCTTGGTGATCAGCACCAGCTTCGGTCCGCGCTTCAGCCATTCGGCGGCAAGGTCGTCGTGGCTGCCTTCCATGCCGAACCAGGCAAGATCTTCGTCGGAGAACTTGATGATATCCGACATCGCCGCCATGCGGTTCATGCGGGCGAGATGTGCCTCGCGGTCCCGGATGAAGCCGGGCCGGATGTTCGGATCGAAGGAGATGACCCGCTTCTCGTGCTCGCGCGTCATCAAGGCTTCATAGGTCGAGCCGCAGGGCTCGGGGATCAGGCTGATCGCACCGAAATGCAGCGCCTCGCAGAAATCGCCAAGCGCCGGCAGGTGCTCTGACGTGATCATCCGGCCTGCCGTGTTTTCATCAAAGAAGGCGTAGCTTGCATGGCCATTGACGAGCTTAACGAAGGCAAGCGTCGTATGCAGCGAAAGCGTCGCGCACGGACCGAAATCGACATTCGCCGCCTTCAGCGTTTCGCGCAGGATATCGCCGAACATGTCGTCGGAGAGGCCCGTGAAGAAACCGGTCTGGATGCCAAGGCGCCCGAGCGCGATTGCCGTGTTGAAGATCGCTCCGCCGGCATAGGGCGCAAACGCGCTCTCGCCCGCGGCCGTGTCCCGCGGCAGCATGTCGATCAGCGCTTCTCCGCAACATACGATCATCGGCTCTTCCTCCTCGATGGACTTCAATCGATTTAAAAACGAAAACTCAGGAGTTGCGAGGCCCCNGGGGCCTCTTCAATCGTTAGGCCAGGGCGCTCACGCCGCCGTTGCGGCCGGACCAGGCGAGCGGCGCGTTGAGGAAGGCTTCGACTTCGCTCAGCGTCTTCTCGTCGAACAGCGCCTGCTCGCGGGCAACCGCAAGGACGTTGCGCCAGGTCGCGATCCAGTGCAGATCGACGCCCTTGCCCTTCATCTCGCCGACCGCTTCCGGGAAGATGTCGTAGTAGAAGAGCGCAATGCCGTGGTCGACGATGCCGCCGGCCGCACGAATGGCGTCGATGAACTTGAACATCGAACCGCCGGCCGTCGTCAGGTCCTCGATAACGAGCACGCGTGCGCCTTCCGGCATGTGCCCTTCGATCTGGGCGTTGCGGCCGTGGCCCTTCGGCGCCTTGCGGACATAGATCATCGGCAGGCCCAGGCGCTCGGCGAGCATGGCCGCGAAGGGAATGCCGGCCGTTTCGCCGCCGGCAACCACGTCGAATTTCTCGAAACCGGCCTGACGCAGGATCGTGGCTGCGGCAAAATCCATCACAGCCGAACGGATGCGCGGGTAGGAAATCAGCTTGCGGCAGTCGATATAGACGGGGCTCGCCATGCCGGACGACAGCTTGTAGGGCTCATCGGCACGGAAGTGTACAGCCTTGATCTCCCAGAGCATCTTGGCGACCAGCTCAGCCATAACGGCCTTGTCGGTGAACGCGTTGGAAAACATCAAACTCTCCTTCAAAACTCTACAGCGCCGCGCGTCTGTTCAGACGCGCAAAGGTCGCTGTAACATTTTTAACTGCTGCATAATTTTGTCCTTGGATCCATCCGATACAAGGAATTATGCAGTGATCAGACGACGGCCCAGTGCAGCGGGAACATCGGATCGAAAACGGTGACCAGACCGGCGCCGGTCTCGATCTTCTTGGGATAGGTGACCGCTTCAGCCTGCTTGCGCAGCGTGATCGTTTCCTCGTTGACCGGCAGACCGTACCAGGTGGGGCCGTTCAGCGAGGCGAAGGCTTCGAGCTTGTCGAGTGCACCCTCCTCCTCGAACACATGCGCCAGGCAGCTCATGGTGTTGATCGAGGTGTAGATGCCGGCGCAGCCGCAGGCGCATTCCTTCAGCGGATCGACATGGGGGGCGGAGTCGGTGCCGAGGAAGAAGCGCTTGTCGCCGGAGACGGCGGCCGCGCGCAGCGCCAGACGGTGGTTCTCACGCTTGGCGACCGGCAGGCAGTAGTAGTGCGGCTTGATCCCGCCGACCAGGATCGCATTGCGGTTGATGATCAGGTGATGGGTGGTGATCGAGCCGGCAAGGTTTGCCTTCGACGCCTTGATGTAATCGATGCCGTCCTTGGTGGTGACGTGTTCCATCGTCACCTTCAGTTCCGGCAGCCGCTTGCGCAACGGATCGAGCACGGTCTCGATGAACACGGCTTCGCGGTCGAAGATGTCGACATCCGAGCTCGTGACCTCGCCATGGACGCAGAGCGGCAGGCCGACCTTCGCCATGCGCTCCAGCACCGGCATCGCTTCATCGATGTTGCGCACGCCGCTGTGCGAATTGGTCGTCGCGCCCGCCGGGTAAAGCTTGACCGCCTTGACGAGGCCGCTCCTGTGGCCGGCCTCGACGTCGTCAGGATTGGTGCCTGCGGTGAGATAGAGCGTCATCAGCGGCTCGAACCGGTCGCCCGCGGGAAGCGCGGCGAGGATGCGCTCGCGATAGGCGCTGGCGTCGGCGGTCGTCACGACCGGCGGCACCAGGTTGGGCATGATGATCGCGCGGGCGAAATGGCGGCTGGTATCGGCGATAACGCCTTTCAGCATGTCGCCGTCGCGCAGGTGAAGGTGCCAATCATCCGGCCGGCGGATAACGAGGTCTTGCATGGTCAGCGTTCTCCTAGCTCAGAACGGAATGCAGGCGGAAACCGCTTACACTCATCCCGCTCTGCTCGCGCCCGATCCGCGCGCGCGGCTTTGCAGCCGGCAGGTGCGGGTGGCGGGCGGTTACTCATGTGGTGGAACCGCGTCTCGATAACACCAATGCGCCAGGAAACACAATCCGCAATCCGACCATCGATCAGAAATCCGCAAGCACGAGATCTGCGCGTCGCTGGTGCTCGACGACGCGATGCGCGTTGGGGATGTCGTTGCCGTGGGCTTTCCGCTTCGCCGCCTCCTCCTCGTAACCGTGATCGTACCAGCGTTTCAAAAGACGCCGCTCCAGCTCCTCGATCCCCGGGTTGATAAAGATGGAGAAATCGAAGGCACCCGCGAGCTTGTTCCAGGGGGCCTCGTCGAGAAGCAGATAGTTGCCCTCCACGAGAACCATGCGTGTTTCGGGCGCAACGATCCGGGCCGAGGCGATCGCCAATTCCCGCGACCGGTCGAAAACCGGAACAAGCACCTCGCCGTCATTGGCGCGGACCGCCTGAACCGTCGACAGGAACGCCCTAACGTCAAACGTTTCCGGCGCGCCCTTGCGAGGGAGCAGGCCCTTTTCTTCCAGGACGGCATTGTCCATGTGGAAGCCGTCCATTGGCAGCACCGCCGCCTTTTCGCCGCGGGCGACCAGGGCCTCGGCGAGCGCGTCCGACAGCGTCGACTTGCCGGCACCCGGAGGGCCGGCAATGGCGACGACGAAACGGGCAGCACCAGCCGCCCGTTTCAGGATTTCGTTGGCGATCGGCTCGACGTTCATGCCGCGAGCGCTTCGCGCGGCGGCTCCTTCGCCCCGGTCATGAAGGCGACAGCATCCGACATCGTGTGCTCCTTCGGATTGATGACGCATAGCCGTTTGCCGAGACGATGGACATGGATTCTGTCAGCCACCTCGAACACATGCGGCATGTTGTGCGAGATCAGCACGATCGGCAGACCGCGGGAACGCACGTCGAGGATCAGCTCCAGCACCCGCCGGCTTTCCTTGACACCAAGTGCTGCCGTCGGCTCGTCCATGATCACCACCTTGGAGCCGAAGGCTGCGGCGCGCGCCACGGCCACACCCTGGCGCTGGCCGCCCGAAAGCGTTTCCACCGCCTGGTTGATGTTCTGGATGGTCATCAGACCGAGCTCGGACAGCTTTGCCCGTGCCCGCTTCTCCATCTCCCCACGGTCGAGCGTGCGGAAGAGCTTGCCCATGATGCCCGGCTTGCGAATCTCGCGGCCGAGAAACATGTTGTCGGCGATCGACAGCGCCGGCGACAGCGCCAGGTTCTGGTAGACCGTCTCGATGCCGGCCGAGCGTGCATCCATCGGCGAGCGGAAGTGGACTGGCTGGCCCTCGAGCATGATCTCACCCTCATCGGGCGTGACGGCGCCCGATATCGCCTTGATCATCGAGGACTTGCCGGCACCGTTGTCGCCGATCACGGCGAGGATCTCGCCGGGATAGAGGTCGAAGTCGGCATAGTCGAGGGCGGTCACGCGACCGTAGCGCTTGACGAGGCCGCGGGCTGTGAGAATGGGTTCCTGTGTCATCAGGCAGCTACCTTTCTGATCCACTGGTCGATGGCGACGGCGGTGATGATCAGCACGCCGGTGAGGAAGACCTTCCATTGCGGGTCAGCGCCCAGCATGTTGAGGCCCATGGAGACGACGCCGACGATCATCGCGCCGATCAGGGTTCCAAGGATCGACCCACGTCCGCCGAAGAGCGAGATGCCGCCGATCACGGCTGCTGTGATGGCCTGCAGATTGTAGTCGGTGACGGCTGCCGACGGCGAGATCGAACCATTGCGGCCGATCGAGACCCAGGCGGCGAGTGCGGCGATCAGCCCGGCCAGTGTATAGGCGCTGAGCAGGACGCGGCTGGTGCGGATACCGGAGAGCTTGGCCGCTTCCGGATCGTCGCCGACAGCGTAAAGATGACGCCCCCAGGCCGTGTGATTGAGCGCATACCAGAGGCCGAAGACCAGCAAGACCATCATCACCACACCGAGCGTGAACACAGCGGAGCCCACCTTGAAGCTGACACCGAAGACGTGGAGCATCTGGGTGACGGCCGTCACATCGGCCTCGCGGATCGTCGCATTGGCCGAATAGATGAAGTTCGTCGACATGATCACGTACCAGGTGCCGAGCGTGACGATGAACGGCGGAAGCTTGACCCTGGAGACGAGGAAGCCGTTGAGAAAGCCGCAGGCGCCGCCGACGACGAAGCCGAGGAAGATCGCGATCGGTGCCGGAAGCCCATAGGTCACGGCGCAGTTGCCCATGATGACCGCCGAAAGCACCATGATCACCCCGATCGAAAGATCGATACCGGCGGTCAGGATCACCAGGGTCTGCGCGGCGCCGAGGATACCGACGATGGCGATCTGCTGGAGGATGAGGGTCAGCGTGTAGGACGAGAAGAACTTCCCGCCGATGGCAATGCCGAAGATCAGAATTGCTGCGACAAGCACGATGAACGGCACGGCCGCCGGCGTCGAATGCAGGAAATGCTGGATCTTCTGGATCGCGGTCTTGTCATGCGTATCGAACGACGCGACCTGCGTCGAACTGTTGACCAGGACTTTTTCGAATTCCTGGGATGGTTGTGCGGCTGTGTTGGGCTCGCCCATGGACCTTCCTCCCGTGAACCCCGCTCCCAAGGGGTTGCGATGCAGTCGTGCACAGCCCGCCCACAAAGACGCGGGCATAAGCACTCTTAAGAAGCTGCGCGGTTTTCATCGCCGTGTCAAAGACATCGGCGCTTACGCGAAGGGCGGCCGGGGCCGCCCTTCCGTTAATGGCTCATGCGTTCGAAGAGCAAAGGCGATCAGCCCCAGCACTTCTCCGTGCCGACCTTGGTGTCGATCGACTCGACGCCGGCAGCCGGCTTGTCGGTGACGAGCGAAACGCCGGTGTCGAAGAAGTCCTTGCCTTCCGTCGGCTTCGGCTTTTCACCGGTATCGGCGAACTTCTTGATCGCCTCGATGCCGAGGGCCGCCATCATCAGCGGATATTGCTGCGAGGTGGCGCCGATGACACCTTCAGCGACCGACTTGACGCCCGGGCAACCGCCGTCGACCGAGACGATCAGCACGTCCTTCTCCTTGCCGACGGCCTTCAGCGCCTGATAGGCGCCAACGGCGGCCGGCTCGTTGATGGTGTGGATCACGTTGATGTCGGGATCCTTCTGCAGAAGGTTTTCCATCGCCTTGCGGCCACCTTCTTCGTTGCCGTTGGTGACGTCGTGGCCGACGATGCGCGGATCATCTTCGTCGCCGATCTTGTTCGGATCCTTCGTGTCGATGCCGAAGCCCATCATGAAGCCCTGGTCGCGCAGGACGTCGACCGTCGGCTGCGACGGAAGTAGATCGAGGAAGCCGATCTTGGCGGTCTTGGCACCCTCGCCCATGGTGGCGACGGCCCATTGGCCGATCAGCTTGCCGGCGAGCAGGTTGTCGGTTGCAAACGTCGCGTCGGCAGCGGTCGGCGGATCGAGCGGTGTATCGAGCGCGATCACGAGCAGACCAGCGTCCTGCGCCTTCTTCACCTGATCGACGATCGCCTTGGTGTCGGAGGCGGCGATCAGGATGCCCTTGGCGCCATCGGCGATGCAGGATTCGATTGCAGCCACCTGGCTGTCGTGGTCGCCGTCGATCTTGCCGGCATAGGCCTTCAGCGTCACGCCGAGTTCCTGCGCCTTGGCGGTAGCACCCTCCTTCATCTTGACGAAGAAGGGGTTGGTGTCGGTCTTGGTAATGAGGCAGGCGCCGACATCAGCAGCCTGTGCCGGCGCGGCGAAAACGACGCCAAGGGACAGCGCGCCGAAAGCAGCGGAAAGAACAGTCTTCTTCATGAAATCCTCCCAAGGATTGAAAATCGGGTCGGCGGACCGCCCCAGGCCACGCGACAGCAACATTTTCCTCCGTTGCAATCGACGCTTCCGAGACAAAAACAAACATTAAAATTCCGGGGTGTCAATAAATAAATCAAATTGAATTATTATTTCGATGTGGCATTCTTGGGATGACGACGCTCCGTCCGAGAAGCGGAGCGTCAGACAAATTGACAGAGTCACAGCAAGCGGAAACAACAGACCTGCGCCAAGCGGGCACCAGAGCGGAATGAGGAAAAGTGCATGCGGTTTTCCGCCTGATCCCGCTCCAGCTTTTGAGAAGCGATCACGTCTATGGTTTTGGGTCGATCCGACCCTGAACCATCGTGATCTAATGCCAACGGGAGGAGACGGTGGCATGTCACTGACAGACGGTCCTGATCGGGGACCGATGCAACCTGAGGTCATTGACCCTAGCGGCGGGGCCAACCAGACGCGCGTGCGCGCCTATAACGAGCGCCTGGTCATGTCGCTGGTCAGGCGTCACGGCGGCCTCTCCAAAGCCGATATCGCCCGGCGTTCCGGCCTTTCGGCGCAGACCGTATCGGTGATCATGCGGGCGCTGGAAAGCGACGGCCTGCTGGTCAAGGGCGATCCCGTTCGCGGCAAGGTTGGACAACCATCGACACCGATGCGGCTCAATCCGGACGCGGTCTTTTCCTTCGGCGTGAAAATCGGCCGGCGCAGCGCCGATCTCGTGCTGATGGATTTCGTCGGCACCATCCGGCTGCATCTGCATCATGTGCATGCCTATCCGCTGCCCGGCGATCTCGTCGATTTCATCATTTCCGGCATGGCGAAGCTCGAACAGCAACTCAACCCCGATCAGCGCAAGCGGATCGCCGGCATCGGCATCGCCACGCCCTTCGAACTGTGGAACTGGGCGGAGGAAGTGGGCGCGCCGCGGGAAGAAATGAACAAGTGGCGCGACATCGATCTGCAGGCGGCAATCTCGGCCCGCACCACCTATCCGGTCTTCCTGCAGAACGACGGCACCAGCGCCTGCGGCGCCGAGCTCGCCTTCGGCGTCGGCGCCATCTACCCGGACTTCGTCTATTTCTATATCGGCTCGTTCATCGGCGGCGGCGTCGTCCTGAACTCGGCGCTCTTCTCCGGGCGTACCGGAACGGCTGGCGCCATCGGCCCCCTGCCGGTCTCGGGCAAGGACGGCAGGACCATCCAGCTCCTCAAGATCGCCTCGGTCTTCGTGCTCGAAAATCTGCTGCGCGAACGCGGCATCGACCCGCGGCCGCTCTGGTACTCGGCTGACGACTGGATCGACTTCGGCGAACCGCTCGACATCTGGATCGACGACTGTGGCGCGGCGCTTGCCCAGGCTGTCGTGTCGGCCGTCTCGATCGTCGACTTCTCGGCCGTTGTCATCGACGGCGGCTTCCCACCCTGGGTCCGGGCCCGGTTGCTCGCCGCCACCCGCAGGGCGCTCTACGAGCTCGACCTCCAGGGCGTTACCATCCCTGAACTGGTGGAAGGCCTGGTTGGTAGCCACGCGCGCGCCATCGGCGGCGCCAGCCTGCCGCTCTTCTCCCGCTATCTGCTCGACACCAATGTCCTCTTCAAGGAGCTCGGCTGATGCTGAAAGGACTAAACCCGATCCTCAGTCCCGAGTTGCTCGCAACGCTCCGGGCGATGGGGCACGGCGATGAAATCGCGCTGGTCGACGGCAACTATCCGGGCCAGGAACATGCACGCCGTCTCGTCCGGCTCGACGGGCACCCGCTGATCCCGGTGCTCGACGCCATCCTCAGCGTTTTGCCAATCGACGATTTCGTGCCCGAAGCGATCTTCCGCGCCACCGTCAAACAGGACAGGGAGGCGCTGGACCCGGTGCATCAGGAGATCGTCGCGTGCTGCGCCCGGCACGAGCCCGGCCGCCGTGTCGTGCCCTTGCTCGGAGCGGATTTTTACCCGCGCGTAAGAGCCGCCCACACGGTCGTCCAGACGAGCGAGCCCAGGCTCTACGGCAACGTCATTCTGCGCAAGGGCGTGATTTATCCCTGAAATGCAAGAAGCCCGCCGAACGAGCGACGGGCTTGATGTTACTGCGGTAAACCAGAGTATGCCTTGTGCGTTGATCCCAACGCGCGGCATGTTCGGTCTCAGGCGCCGCGCTTGTCGACCGACAGAGCGCCGGGGCCGAAGACGGCGAGCACGAGGAAACCACCGGCGATCGCGATATTCTTCATCATCATCAGGCCGTTGAAGACGGTCAGCAGGCCGTTGGCTTCCGGCGGGAAGTTCGGGATGTTGATCGCTCCGCTGTGGAAGGCGAAAGCGGTGATAAGGCTGAACGCCGCAAGCAGATAGGCGGCAATCTTCGTCTGGAAGCCGACGAGAACGGCAAGACCGGCGACGAGTTCGAAGAGGCCGGCAAGGTAAGCGAGTGCGGTCGGTGCCGGCCAGCCAGCGCCGGTGATCATCTGGGCCGTGCCCGACGGATCCATCAGCTTGCTGAAACCGGACATGATGAACATGATAGAGAGGAGGACGCGTCCGATGAGGACGACAACATTCTGAGGCATGCGAGGCTCCTGTGAGAAACGGTTGTTGGCAACAGAAGTATCAGCATTTTGAAATTCATCTAGCCGCTCCGAGAGCGACAGATCGTTCAAGAAAATGAAACGACCAGCCGGCATCGTCAACCTCCGAGCTTGGCGCTTTCTGACTTATCCGCAGACAAACACGGAACTACATCGTCGGCACATCGTTCTTTTCTATTGCAAGGACGAGGCGGCTGGGCGAAGAATTTCGGCGCGGCAGGGGACGCCGCGCGGGGGCATGTCATGAACGAAATCAACAGGAGCCCGACTTTCTGGCGCTCGTTTCCGATCTTTGAAGAATTCGACAAGAATGCCATTGCCGAGCTTGCCGACATCGCGACCTACAGGAAGTGGCCGGCCGGCACCGTAATCTTCCAGCGTGGCGACGAAGGCAATTACATGATTGTCGTCATTTCCGGGCGCATCAAGCTGTCGCTGATCACGCCGCAAGGCCGGGAACTAATGCTGCGCCAGCACGAAGCCGGCGCGATCTTCGGCGAGATGGCGGTGCTCGATGGCCAGACGCGGTCGGCCGACGCAACGGCGATGACAGCGTCGGAAGGGTATGTCATCGGCAAGAAGTCGTTCCTCGATATCGTCACCAACCGGCCGGAAGCGGCCGAGGCCGTCATCCGCTTCCTCTGCGCCCAGCTGCGCGACACGACCGAGCGACTCGAGACCATCGCGCTCTATGATCTCAATGCCCGCGTCGCGCGCTTCTTCCTCGCCACGCTCCGCCAGATCCACGGCAACGAGCTGCCGGAAAGCGCCAATCTAAGGCTGACCATGAGCCAGACGGACATCGCCGGTGTGCTCGGCGCCAGCCGGCCGAAGGTCAACCGCGCCATCCAGTGGCTGGAGGAAAGCGGCGCGATCAGAAGAAACGAGGGCATCATCGCCTGCAAGGTCGGCCGCCTGCAAAGCATCGCCGATCCGGAGGAGGACTAGCGCGCATGGCCGCTGAGCCGCGCCGGCAATTGCGTTTCACTCCGCTTGCCGGCGGGTTCCTGACGAGCTTGCTGGTTGCCGTCGCCCTCTATCTCTTCGCCGAGCCGGTATTAGAAACGCAGCGCGAGCTGTTCTTCGACAGCCTGACACAGTGGATTCCCGCGCCGCAGTCGCCTGACATCATTGTGGTCGACATCGACCGCCAGGCCCATCAATCGCGCCCGTCAGGCGAATGGGACAGGACGGCAACCGCCGATCTTCTGTCGCGGCTTGCGACGGCCGGCGCCGAGGCCGTGGCGGTCGACTTCGTCTTCAGCGCCGATTGCAACACGACCGGCGACGGCAATGCGGCCCTCGCCTCCGCGCTTGGACGTGTCCCCGTCGTGCTCGGCTTTCTGATTGCCGATACGATCCAGGAGCGGCCACGTCCGGTGCCACCGCTGGCACTGAGCCGCCCCTTCGCCCCGCCCGAACTCTGGTTCCTCGACGGCGCCGAAACCTCCTGTGCCGCGTTCATGGACCGGGCGAAGGCGGCCGCCGCTTCGTTTCTCGTTGGCGACGAAGACGCGCGGATCCGGCGGGTGCAGGCCTATGCCATCCTCGGCAACGACGCCTATCCGACGCTGGCGATCGAGGCGACACGGCTGATGCGCGGGGCCGGCACGCCGATCCTCGGCGGCGCACCGGCCTGGCTGCGCATCGACGGACGGGTGATCGCGCTCGATGAAACCGGCAGCCTGCGCTTCGTCGCCAGTGCTGCGGACCGGCTCGCCGCCCGCACCGTTTCCGCCGCCGACGTGTTGTCCGGCAAGGCGGCGGCGGACCGGTTTGCAGGCAAACTCGTACTCATCGGCAGCAGCCTGCCGAGCCTCGGGGGCTTACGGCCCAGCGCCTCGATGCCGCTCGAACCCTCGGTGCAGATCCACGCGGATATCGCCAACGCGGTCCTGACCGGCTTCATACCGAAGCGCGAAAGCCGGCTTCCGCTCGCCGAGGCCGCCATGGTCCTCGTCGCCGGATGTGGTCTCGCCTTCGCGGCCGCGCGCCTTCGGCCACTGATATCGGCGGCCCTTGGCCTTATCGCCGTCGCCGCCGTCGTCGCGGCAGCAGCGTTCATCTATGACACCAGTGGCTGGCTTATCGATGCGGTCAGCATTTCGGTCGCGCTCGCCGTCGTTCTGGCGGTGACGAGCATCCTGCAATTTGCTCGGGTGCGGCGATCGGAAGCGGCGGCACGGCAGAAATTCTCGCAATACCTGCCGCAATCGGTCGTCGCCCGCTATATCGACAATCCCGGGCTTGCACGCGTGGCCGGCGAGGAACGGCAGGTGACAGCGCTCTTCACCGACATCGAGAGCTTTTCCTCCCTGTCGCAGAGACTGAAGCCGCGGGACCTCATTGCCTTGCTCGACATCTACTTTTCGGAGGTCAACGCGCTGGTGGCCGAGCACGGCGGCATGGTCGACAAGGTGGTGGGCGATGCCGTGCACGCCTTTTTCAACGCGCCCGAGGACCTGCCGGAACACGTCGACAGGGCGATCGCGTGTGCCAGAGCGATCCATGCATTGACGGAAGAGATGCGGGGACGCCCGCAGTTTGCCGCCAACAGCTTCGGCAGGACCCGGATCGGCGTCGAGACCGGACCGGCGGTGGTCGGCGAAGTCGGCGCCGGCGGCAAGCTCGACTACACCGCCCATGGCGACGCGATCAATCTGGCGGCGCGGCTTCAGGAGGCGAACAAGTTCCTAGGCACATCGATCTGCGTCGGGCCTGCTGCAGCGGCGGAAAGCAAGCAGCCGCTTCGCCCGCTCGGCAGCCACGAAATTCGCGGCTTCTCGACGATGGAGCTTTTCACGGTTTCGGAGTAAAGCGCCGCAAAGCCTGGGACACAATGCGCGGAGCGCGCTTTTCGTCGGGAGTAGCGACGGCTCAACGCGTTAGCCCGACGCTGGCATAGGCTTCCCTGATGCGCGGCTCACCCCAGTTGACGGGCTCGCTCGGGGCGTCACCGCGATGATGAAACTCCACCCCCTGCCCCGCAGCGACGATCCGGGTCACGCCGCCACGCGCGACCGAAACGCTCCCATGTTCGACGAAGACGGCAAATGCGGCCCGGCTCGGTCCGCAAAAGAACTTGGTGCCGCGCACGCCGATCATGCCGAAGGCCGTGCGGACCGCCACATCGACCTTGGGCAGGCCCTCGGGCCGATCGAACACCATGCGGCCCGTTCCGAGTTCGAGCGTACCACCCTGACCGGCGATGAAGCTGTCGACGAGCAGCTCGGTTTCGGCGCCGAGCAGCACGCGCGTATCGGTGCCGAGGTTCAAGGTCGCATAGCTCTCGACGTTCGTGCGCACGCGGTCGTTCTCGAAGAGCTGGCTACCGACCGTGAGCGGGTCGTCCTTTTTCGCCTGCTTCCGTCTAACGTCGCCGCGGACCTCCGTTGCCTCGCCAAGTGAAGGGCTTGCCCAGGAGGTGGCGACACCGCCGCCGGCCGCCGTCAGCAGCAGGCCGCCGACGACAACGCGTCGGCTCACCAGCATCTTGCGCATTGGCGCTGCCAGATCTTCCATTGCCCTCTCCCGTTTGAGCGTTGCGACCTTCGAGGATAGCCCCGGCGTTCCCGGATGCAAGCCGGCTCAAGGGCCCGGCTCTCTATGTCCCTCCGTCACTTCGCCAGAGCTTTCGCCACCAGGCTGTTCCCGCCGTAACAGCCCTCCGTGACGGTCGCCGATAAATTGATCCTGAAGACACGGGGAGAGCATCATGGAAAAGCGCAGCACATCCGGAACCCGCATCATCAATGCCCTCTTCCTGGCGATCGTCAGTCTGCTGGCAGTGGCCGCGATCGCCCTCCCGTCGGCACGCGCTGCCGATCTCTCCGCCGCCGAAGTCTGCGACCGCGAAGCGGGCAGCATCTTCGACCTGCAGCGCAACCAGACTTTCCCGGCCGTTTCCGCCGAAGACATCAGGATCGGCGTGGCGCTTTCGGCCTGCCGCGAGGCCTACAACCAGAAGAGCGGCGCCCGCACCGAATTTCAGCTCGCCCGCGTGCTCGACAAGGCCGGGCAGAAGACCCAGTCGCTGCGCATTCTCGGTGAAGCCGCCGAACATGGCCACGCGCTGGCGATGACCAACTATGCCGTTCTCGTCGGTGAACAGGGCGACACGGCAACCGAATTCGCGCTGAACCAGAAGGCCGCTGCTGCCGGCAACGTTCTCGCGGCCTACAATCTCGGCGTCTCCTACCGCGACGGCATGGGCACGCCGGTCAACGGCAAGCTGGCGATCGAATGGTTCGAACGGGCATCGCTCGCCGGCGACGACGTCGCCGCCTTCAACCTCGCGGTGATCCTGGACGAAGGCAAGCTGGTGCCGGAAGACAACGCCAAGGCTGCCAAGCTTTATCGCCTGGCCGCAGACCGCGGCAATGTCGATGCCATGGTCAATCTCGGCCTGATGCTCGAGAACGGTGAAGGCACCGCCAAGGATATCCCGGCCGCCCGTGCGATCTTCCGCAAGGCCGCCAACGAAGGTGACGCCTTCGCCGAACGCAAGCTCGCGGAACTTACCGGCAACGACGCCCTGCAGACGGCCATGCTCGGCAAGACCAGCCGCATCAAATAATCCAACACGCCTCCCAAGGGCCGCGCGGGCCGGAGATCATAGGGATCTTCGGCCCGCGTTTTCGTTTGGGCAATTCCAGAAACGGTGTGAAGCGACGATTCATTCGGAACTGCATGTTTCAAAGCAGGTCGGGTTAGCGAATTTCGCCCGCCTGCGGTCCCCAGGTATCGGTCAGCGCAAAGCCGTCGGCCAGCGGATCGAAGGGATCGAGCGCCACCTGGTGCAGGCCGAAGGTCCAGCCGCGGCCAGCAATCGTCGGGATGATCGCCTCGCGGCCGGCGACGGTCGTCACGCCTTCGAGGCCCACTTCGAACTCGGAGCCGATGATCGAGCGCGACTTCAGGACGTCGCCGACCTTGACCTTGCCGCGGGCGTGCAGCGTCGCGAGATTGGCCGAGCTGCCGGTGCCGCAAGGCGAGCGGTCGACGCGGCCCGGCCACATGGTCGTGCAGGTGCGGATCGTGCCGTCCGCCTCGACATCGCGGAACATGACGTAGGCGACGCCCTTGATTTCCGGGATCTCCGGATGGACGACGGGGATGGTGCGGTTGACGATATCCTTCAGGATCATGCCCGCTTCGACGATCTCGCGGGCGTTCGCCTTGTCGATCGTTGTGCCGATCTGGCCGACATCGACCAGCGCGTAGAAGATGCCGCCGTAGCAGAGGTCGAGCTTGATCTTGCCCCACTTCGGCGTATCGACCTCGACGTCGAGCTCATGCACGAAGGACGGGACCATCGTCAGCTTCACCTTCTCGCACCGGCCGTCGCGGCAGGTCGCAGTGGCCTTGACGAGGCCGGAGGCCGTGTCGAGCATGACCACCGTTTCGGGCTCTTTCATTTCGATGATGCCGGATTCGAGCAGCGCCGTCGTGACGCAGATCGAGTTCGAGCCGGACATGGCATGCGCCTGGTCGGCCTGGAGGATGATGAAGCCGGCGTCTGCCTCCGGCCGCTTCGGCGGCACCAGCAGGTTGACCGAGCCGATCGAACCGGAGCGCGGCTCCAGGCACAGGAACCGGCGCAGGCTGTCATCGACCGTGTTGATGTGGTTGAGCTGCTCGGCGATCGAGTTTCCCGGGATCTTCGGCACGCCGCCGATCGCGACCTTGCCGATCTCACCCTCGCAATGAACGTCCAGCAACTGGATTGTGCGCTTCCACCGCATGCAGTTTCTCCAATTCGCTTGCCGTCGCCCTAGCGGCGATCATAGCTGATATATCAGATGCGTTTGCATTAGCGCTTTCCTAGGCCCGCCGCAAGAAGAACCGCCGAGCTCCGAGAGAGTCGCCCCAAAGTTGCCGCTTGACGCGTCATACGCCGCGCGACAGCTTGGGCCACCCGCGACGCAACCTTCTGGATCTCCATGACAAAGCTGATCATCTTTACCGACCTACACATGGTGCCCGAAGGCACGACGATCATCGGGCTCGATCCCTACCAGCGCCTGGCCAATGGCATCGAACACGTCAACCGTTACCATGCGGACGCCGACCGGGTGATTTTCACCGGCGACCTCACCCACTACGCCGATCGCACCTCCTACGAACGGCTGAAACGGCTCATCGATCAGCTCACGCCGCCGGTTGCCATAACCATCGGCAACCACGATCGGCGCGAGGTCTTCCTCGACGTCTTTGCCGATACGGCGACAGACGAACACGGCTTCGTGCAGCAGGCGATCGATTTTCCGGATTGCCGCGTCATCCTGCTCGATACGCTCTTTGCGCCGCCCTATGATTATCCCACCAGCCATGTCGGCGTGCTCTGTGCCAAACGTCTTGCCTGGCTCGACCGGCAGCTTGCCGAGGCCGGCGACAAACCGGCGCTGCTGTTCATGCATCATCCGCCACACAGAACGGGCTTTACCGGCATGGACATGATCCGGCTCGCCAACGAGACGGAGTTCTACGCGCTCGTCAAACGACACGGCAACGTGCGGCATATCTTTGCCGGCCACGTGCACCGCACGATCAGCGGCTCCAGCCGCGGCATTCCGTTCTCGATCTTCAAGAGCCCCGTGCACCAGCAGCCGATGCCCTTCGACACACCCGATACGTCTCTGTCTGTCGACGAGCCGGCGGCCTACGGCATCGCCGTCGTGACCGACGATGGCGTGCTGGTGCATACGGAAGACTACGAGATTGCCCGCCGTGACGCGACCATCGCGTGAGGGCCATTTCGGACAGCAGACCTTCATGCTAGTTTGGCGCATGACCCATTCCGCTTCCGACGACATCTTCGATTGCCAGAGCTGCGGCGCCTGCTGCGCCTATTCGGCCGACTGGCCGCGCTTCTCGCTGGAGACGGACGAGGAGCTCGACCTGATCCCGGCGGAATATGTGTCGACCGATCTCGGCGGCATGCGCTGCGAGGACGATCGTTGCTCCGCACTCGGCGGCAAGCTCGGCGAGCACGTCGGCTGCAAGATCTATGCGATCAGGCCAATCGTCTGCCGCACCTGCATGCCCGGCGATGACGAGTGCCTGATGGCGCGCGAGAAGCATTTCGGTAAGGCAGCCTGATCTCTGATCATCCGGTGATATCGCGAACAATCCGCATTGTCTCCGGTAATGTTCGGCCGTAGCGGTGAAACATTCCGCAAAAGACAAAAAATGCCGGATGGATGTACGGCGAAAGGAAGCGTATTTTCCGCCCACGATCGGGGGCGCGCCGCGCCCTCCAAACCGCTTCCCGGAGGATAGCGCTCGATGAGCCAGACACCGCTTCAAAAGACCACGACCGAAACCGGCGCGCCGCAGGCTCCCTTCGCCGATTTCGCCCCGCCGGTGCGGCCGCAGAGCACGCTGCGCCAGGCAATCACTGCCGCCTACCGCCGCCCGGAAACGGAAGCGCTGCCGGCGCTGATCGAAGCCGCAACGCTTGACGCCGCGACCCGCGCGGCAGCGGCCAAGACCGCACGCAAGCTGATCGAGGCACTGCGCGCCAAGCACAAGGGTTCGGGCGTCGAGGGTCTGGTGCAGGAGTATTCGCTGTCGAGCCAGGAAGGCGTGGCGCTGATGTGCCTTGCCGAAGCGCTGCTGCGCATTCCTGATACCGCAACGCGCGACGCGCTGATCCGCGACAAGATCTCCGACGGCGACTGGAAGTCGCATATCGGCGGCGGCCGCTCGCTGTTCGTCAACGCCGCCACCTGGGGTCTCGTCGTCACCGGCAAGCTCACCGCCACCGTGAACGACCGCAGCCTTTCGGCCGCTCTGACCCGTCTCATCGCCCGTTGCGGCGAGCCGGTCATCCGCCGCGGCGTCGACATGGCGATGCGCATGATGGGCGAACAGTTCGTGACCGGCGAGACCATCGACGAGGCGCTGCGCCGTTCGCGCGCGCTCGAACAGAAGGGCTTCCGCTATTCCTACGACATGCTCGGCGAAGCGGCGACGACGGCTGCCGACGCGGAGCGCTACTACCGCGACTACGAGACGGCGATCCATGCCATCGGCAAGGCGTCCGCCGGCCGCGGCATCTATGAAGGTCCCGGCATCTCGATCAAGCTTTCGGCGCTGCATCCGCGCTACGCCCGTTCGCAAGCCTCGCGCGTCATGGAAGAGCTGCTGCCGAAGGTGAAGGCGCTCGCTCTCATCGCCAAGAAATACGACATCGGTCTCAACATCGACGCCGAGGAAGCCGATCGCCTCGAACTTTCGCTCGACCTGCTCGAAGAACTCTGCCTCGACAAGGACCTCGCCGGCTGGGCCGGCATGGGCTTCGTCGTCCAGGCCTACGGTAAGCGCTGCCCCTACGTGCTCGATTTCATCATCGATCTTGCCCGCCGCGCCGAACGCCGCGTCATGGTTCGCCTCGTCAAGGGCGCCTATTGGGACGCCGAGATCAAGCGCGCCCAGCTCGACGGTCTCGAAGACTTCCCGGTCTATACCCGCAAGATCTACACCGACGTCTCCTACATCGCCTGCGCCAAGAAGCTCTTGGCCGCAACCGACGTGATCTTCCCGCAGTTTGCCACGCACAACGCCCAATCGCTTGCGACCATCTACGAAATGGCCGGCAAGGACTTCAAGGTCGGTAAGTACGAGTTCCAGTGCCTGCACGGCATGGGCGAGCCGCTCTATGACGAGGTGGTCGGCAAGGGCAATCTCGACCGTCCCTGCCGTATCTATGCGCCGGTCGGCACACATGAGACGCTGCTTGCCTATCTCGTTCGCCGACTGCTCGAGAACGGTGCGAACTCCTCCTTCGTCAACCGCATCGCCGACCCGAAGGTCTCGGTCGACGAACTGATTGCCGATCCGGTCGAGATCGTCCGCGCCATGCCCATCGTCGGCGCGCCGCATGACCAGATCGCTCTGCCCGACAATCTCTTCGGCGAAACGCGCCGCAACTCGGCCGGTCTCGATCTCTCGAACGAAGCGGGCCTCACCTCGCTGACCGCAGCACTTCAGGCCAGTGCGGCCGTCGACTGGAAGGCCGTTCCGCAGCTGGCAACCGGCCCGGCCTCGGGCGAAACGCGGGCCGTCGTCAACCCCGGCGACCACCGCGACGTGGTCGGCTCGGTCACCGAGGCTTCCGAAGCCGATGCCCGTCAGGCCGCGACCCTTGCCGCCAAGGCCGCCGCAAGCTGGGCCGCCGTCTCGCCGGCCGAACGTGCTTCTTGCCTGGTGCGCGCCGCCGATCTGATGCAGGCACGCATGCCGACGCTGCTCGGCCTGATTGCCCGCGAAGCCGGCAAGTCTCTGCCGAACGCCATTGCCGAAGTACGCGAAGCGATCGACTTCCTGCGTTACTACGCCGAACAGACGCGCCGCACGCTCGGCCCGGCCCACAAGGCGCTTGGACCCATCGTCTGCATCAGCCCGTGGAACTTCCCGCTGGCGATCTTCGCCGGCCAGATTGCCGCGGCCCTCGTTGCCGGCAACCCGGTGCTGGCAAAGCCGGCCGAGGAAACGCCGCTGATTGCCGCTGAAGGCGTGCGCATCCTGCACGAGGCCGGCATCCCCGCCGACGCCCTGCAGTTGCTCCCCGGCGACGGCCGTATCGGCGCGGCCCTGGTGGCTGCACCGGAAATCGCCGGCGTCATGTTCACCGGCTCGACCGAAGTCGCGCGCCTGATCCAGGCGCAGCTTGCCGACCGGCTTTCGCCCGCCGGCCGACCGATCCCGCTGATCGCCGAGACCGGCGGCCAGAACGCCATGATCGTCGACAGCTCGGCACTTGCCGAACAGGTCGTCGGCGATGTCATCGCCTCGGCTTTCGACAGCGCCGGCCAGCGCTGCTCGGCGCTGCGTGTTCTCTGCCTGCAGGAAGACGTCGCCGACCGCACGCTTTCGATGCTGAAGGGTGCGCTGCACGAGCTGAAGATCGGCCGCACGGACCGGCTCTCGGTCGATGTCGGCCCGGTCATCACCGCCGAAGCCAAGGGCATCATCGAGAAGCATATCGACGCGATGCGCGGTCTCGGCCGCAAGGTCGAGCAGATCGGCCTTGCCTCCGGAACCGAAGAGGGCACCTTCGTGCCACCGACGATCATCGAGCTCGACAAGCTCTCCGACCTCAAGCGCGAAGTCTTCGGTCCGGTGCTGCACGTCATCCGTTACCGCCGCGACGATCTCGACCAGCTGATCGACGACATCAACGCCACCGGCTACGGCCTGACCTTCGGCCTGCACACGCGCCTCGACGAGACGATCGCGCATGTGACCGCACGGGTGAAGGCGGGCAATCTCTATGTCAACCGCAACGTCATCGGCGCTGTCGTCGGCGTTCAGCCCTTCGGCGGACGCGGCCTCTCCGGCACCGGCCCGAAGGCCGGCGGCCCGCTCTATCTCGGCCGTCTCGTCGCCACCGCACCGGTTCCGCCACAGCACAGCTCGGTTCACACCGATCCGGCGCTGCTCGACTTTGCCAAGTGGCTCGACGGCAAGGGTGCCAAGACTGAGGCAGAAGCTGCCCGCACCGCCGGCAGCAACTCGGCCCTCGGCCTGCTTTCGGAGCTTCCGGGCCCGGTCGGCGAACGCAACCTCTATGCGCTGCACCCGCGCGGCCGCGTCCTGCTGGTTCCGGCGACGGAAACCGGTCTCTACCACCAGCTGGGTGCTGCGCTTGCGACCGGCAACACCGTGGTCGTCGACGCCGCTTCCGGCCTCCAGGCCTCGTTGAAGGACCTGCCGGCGAGCGTTTCCGCCCGACTTTCCTGGTCGAAGGAATGGGCGGCCGATGGTCCGTTCGCTGGTGCACTCGTCGAAGGCGACGGCGAACGCGTGCGCGAGGTCAGCAAGGCGATTGCCGGCCTGCCGGGCCCGCTCGTTCTCGTCCAGGCGGCTTCGACCGAAGAGATCGGCAGGAACCCCGACGCCTATTGCCTGAACTGGCTGCTCGAGGAGGTCTCGACCTCGATCAACACGGCGGCCGCCGGCGGCAATGCCAGCCTGATGGCGATCGGCTGATCGTCACTCGTCCTCACAGACAAGAATGCCTCTCCCGAACGCGGGAGAGGCGATGAAGGGGCTGGGGCTTCACCCGGTCGTCGTGGCGCTGCCCTCTCCTCTTCATCTCTGTGCTTGTCACAGAGATCCAGCTGCGCCGCGTCGGCGGCGCGAAAGAACCTTTCAAGGCGACACTGCAGACGGCGCCGCAGACGCGCCGTGACTGCATTTCCGTGACAAGCACAGAAATGAGGGCCGGAAAAGTTCGGACCCGCTCCGATACTCAAGCCCTGTGTCGCGCCCCAAACCATGGTGGCGCCCTTGCCCGCAATCCGTTATCAGCGTTTCAGAAACGGAAGCAGCCATGTTCACCCTCACGCGCATCGAAACGGCAACCCAGGACGCCAAGAAGAGCCGGTTTCTGGCCATTGCCGCGCCTATTGCCGATGAACAGGCGGCGAAGGATTTCCTGAGCGCCCATTCCGATCCCACGGCGAACCACAATTGCTGGGCCTGGCGCATCGGCCAGGCCTATCGCTTCAGCGACGACGGCGAGCCGAGCGGCACGGCCGGCAAGCCTATTCTCGCCGCGATTGACGGCCAAGAGCTCGACCGGGTCGCCGTGGTGGTCACCCGCTGGTTCGGCGGTATCCTGCTTGGCAGCGGTGGCCTGGTGCGCGCCTATGGCGGCACGGCGGCGCTCTGCCTCAGGGCTGCGGAAAAGATCGAGATGATCAAAACCGTGCGTGCGACCGTCGCAGTCGACTTTTCCGACATGGCGCTGATCAAGGCGCGGCTCCTCGCCCGCGACGTGACCATTGCCGGCGAGAGCTTCACGGACAAGGGCCCGGTTCTGACCGTGGACCTGCGCAAGGATGAAGCGGAGGCGATCCTTTCCATGGTCGTCGATCTCAGCCGCGGCAAGGCCTTAGTCTCGCTCGACGACTAGCTCCCGGCGCGCCCACGCCCCAAGCGATCAGCTTCCGCCCGAAAACGCGTTCTCAGCCAGCCTGTCGAGAAAAGTGTGCGCGGTTTCCCGCTCTCTATCTCGCTCTAATTTACTCGATCAGACCGGTCATAATAGAAGCGCTCCACACAGCCTATGATCGACGACGCAAAACAGGAGACAGCACCATGAAAACGAGAGTTCTTGGCAAGACCGGCGCAACCATTTCCGAGATCGGCTTCGGCGCCTGGCAGATCGGAGGCTCCTGGGGCGATGTCAGCGAGGCAGACGGCAAGCGTGCACTCAATGCCGCACTTGATGCCGGCGTCACCTTCGTTGATACGGCCGACGTCTATGGCGATGGCCGGTCCGAAAAGATCATCGCGGCAGTGTTGAAGGAGCGCGGCGGCGACAGGCCCTTCGTTGCAACCAAGGCCGGCCGCCGGCTCAACCCGCACGTGACCGAAGGCTATACGGGCGAGAACATCGAGGCCTTCATCGACCGCAGCCTCGCCAATCTCGGCGTCGAGACGCTCGATCTCGTACAGCTGCACTGCCCGCCGACCGAGGTCTACTATCGTCCGGAGCTGTTCGGTGCGCTGGACCGGCTCGTCGCCAAGGGCAAGATCCGGCACTACGGCGTGTCGGTCGAAAAGGTCGAGGAAGCGCTGAAGGCGATCGAATATCCCGGCGTTGCGACCGTGCAGATCATCTACAACATCTTCCGCCAGCGCCCGCACGACCTGTTCTTCACGGAAGCTCAGAAGAAGAATGTCGGCGTCATCGTACGCGTGCCGCTCGCCTCCGGCCTGCTTTCCGGCAAGATCACCCGGGAAACCGCCTTTGCCGCTGACGATCACCGCAACTTCAACCGGCACGGCGAAGCCTTCGACGTCGGCGAGACCTTTGCCGGTGTGCCGTTCGAAGCGGCGCTGGAAGCCGTCGAGCAACTTCGTCCGCTGGTGCCCGAAGGCGTGCCGATGGCACAGTTCGCGCTACGCTGGATCCTCGAGCAGCAGGCCGTCTCGGTGGTCATCCCCGGCGCCCGCAACGAGGCGCAGGCAAAATCCAACGCAGCCGCCAGCGCGCTTGCAGCCATAGACGAGCAGACCAAGGCGGCCATCACCGCAGTTTACGAGCGGCTGGTGAAGGTTCATGTTCATCATCGCTGGTAACTGACGCCACCGCCGCAGGCGTGGAGAAGGAGACGCGGTAATGCCTGATCCCTTCGAGCTCAAACGTTTCGTCGAAGCCCAGGACCGTGTCTATGCCGCGGTTCTGGACGAACTCGGCCACGGCCGCAAACGGACACATTGGATGTGGTTCGTCTTCCCGCAGATCGCCGGCCTCGGCCATTCGCCGATGGCAGAGCGCTATGCGATCTCCGGGCTCGACGAAGCGCGGGCCTATCTCGCCCACCCGCTGCTGGGGCTGCGGCTTCGGCAATGCACCGAACTGGTCAATGCGGTTTCAGGGAAATCGGCACACGACATCTTCTCCAGCCCCGACGACGTGAAGTTCCGGTCATCGATGACCTTGTTTGCCGAGGCCGACGAGGGCGGGCACCTGTTCGAACAGGCGCTTGAGCACTATTTCGGGGGAGAGAAGGATCGGCGCACTCTGGACATACTGGCGCACCTTCGGTGACACCAACGCTCGCGGAACGCCGTTTGGCGTCCGTCAGAGATTGGGCGTCGAGTTAACCAGGAAGAACAGGATCGTGAAGGCACATATCGAAAGGCCAGCTACGATCACCAGCAGTTCTTTCATCATATAGCGATACATCCGGCACCTCCTTTCCTTCAGCGGCCGCGATATCTTCGTGAATATAGGAAGTCATTGGGCCAATTCTCAGACACAGGCGTCAAAAGTTCGTGAAGGCGCTTCCGCCTTTTTGTGATCCGGAGTCACTATCCCCCAAAGGCTCCGAGACGGGTTCGGCGCCTCCACGACCTCTAGAAATTACATTATACTAATATATATTCCTTGTCACGTAACCACTTCGGAGCATTGAACAATTGCCCCCACGCTCCGCGCGGCGAATATGTCGCAGTAGCAAAAATCGTCGTGACTGTGGGCAAGGCCCCTACCCCTCGAAGTGGACGGTCATCCGCAAATGACGATGCTCGTCGACGAGCAACGTCTCATGTGCGAAGTCGGTACCGACCTCGTCGTCGGCTCCGCACCGCCCGAGAAGGCAGGCTCCGCCTCGGCCATGACCGAAACCGTGCAGGAATCTCGGCATTTCGCTCGGCATCGCCGTGCTCGGCAGCATCTCGACTGCGATCTATCGCCATTCGATTGGTCTCAGCACACCCGATGACCTCGGGGACGCGGCCCGCGAGGCTGTCAGCGACAGTCTGTGGGGCCCGTGGGCGGTGCAGGCGGAACTGCCGGCGGGCCTCATCGAGAATGCCCGGGCGGCCTTTACGACAGGCTTCAACAGCGCGGCCATCCTCAGCGCGATCGCCGTGACCATCCTTGCGATCTTCGCAGCGGTGGGGTTTGCGTCATATCGAGAAACTCGGGCCGCCATCCGAGCGAGCGGGATCGCTCGGCCGTTCGCGCACCGCCGCCAAAGCAATCGGCTCGCAACCAAGCGTGGCCGAACGGCTGCGCGACCGACAGCTGCGCCAACGTCGCACAGCGCCGCGCTTGACTGAAAGGATGGCCCCAAAACGCAAAAATCCCCGCACAAACGACGGGGATCTGGACTAGCCTAAGCTATTGAAGAAGAATGGCGCACCCGAAGAGATTCGAACTCCTGACCCCCAGATTCGTAGTCTGGTGCTCTATCCAGCTGAGCTACGGGTGCTTGCCTGAAGCGGTCGAACCGCTTGCGTGAGCGGTTCTCTAAAGGGTCCTTTCGGGGATTGCAAGCGCCGTTCGGCAAAAAAATTTCATTTTTACGACGATGCCCCGACTTGCTGTGGACAGTCGCTACGACTGCGGTGCAGCAATGCCCTGAAAAGCAGGGTGTTGCGCCGCGGAAGCGGCCCCGGAAAAATTTGTTGGAGGCGCCAGCCTTAGCGGCTACCCGCCTCATGGGGCGGGAATTGCCGTGCGCTAGTGGCGAAACTTCGAGCGGAATGCGTCGAGCGGCACCGGCCGGTCGGGCAGTTCGATGCGGAAGAGCGTGCCGGGCGTCCGCTTTTCGACAAGCGCGATCGTGCCGCCATGGGCAAGCACCAGCTCGCGCGCGATCGCGAGACCAAGTCCGGTGCCACCGGAGCGGGCCGAGCCGCGGAAAGCGGCGAACAGGTTTTCCCGCGCCTTCGGCGGCATGCCGGGGCCGGTATCGTCGACGGAGATGGTGACGACGCTGCCGATGCGCATGGCCGACACCGTGACAAGCCGCGGACGGCCGTCCTCCGGCTCATGGTTGGTCAGGGCCTGGACGGCATTGCGGCAGATATTGTGCACCACCCGGAAGAGCTGCTCGCTGTCCGCATCGACCTCGATGTCGTCCTGCATCTGGATCTGGAAATCGATGCCCGCTTGGGGATCGATCGCCAGCAGTTCGGCGACATCGGAAACAAGCGGCTTCAACGCCACGAAGCGGCGATGCGGCTCGGCCTCGGTGGTGCGGCCATAGGAGAGGACCTCGCGCGTATAGCCGACAGCCCGGTCGATGGTGCGCAGCAGGGTCGGGGCGAAACGCTTGACCACGGGATCATCCACGTCGGCCAAGCGGTCGGAGATCAGTTGTGCCGAAGACAGAATATTGCGCATGTCGTGGTTGATCTTCGACACGGCAAGGCCAAGCTCGGCAAGGCTCTTCTGCTGCTTCAGCGTCTTCTGCAACTCGCGCTGCATGCTGGCGAGATGCTGGCCGGCGACGGCAAGCTCATCTCGCCCCTCCGGCGGCACGAGCACCCGACCCGGATCGGCCGGATCGTCCGAGAATTCCTGCATGCTCGCCGTCATCCGCCGGATCGGCGTGATCAGCATGCGGTTGATGGCGAGGAAGATCAGCGCCGCCGTGATCAGCGAAATGATAAGCGACAGGACAAAGACGTTGCGCGAATAGACGAGCATCGCCTTGCGCAGGCTCGCATCCTTCATCAGGAGCTCGATCGTCGCGTCGCTTTCGCCGAGCGGCCCGTAGACACGGATCACACGATCGCCGCCGAAGAGCAGGGTATCGAAGGCATCGCGGATCGCTGCAAAGGCCGTGGAATTGGCGACGTCGTATTCGCCTTCGATCTCAAGGGGCATGTCGGTGAGCGCGATCATGCGCGACGCATCCTTGCGGCGGATGACGATCGCCTTGGTGCCGGTCGCCATCAGCGTGTCCTTCTGCACGCTGCGCGGCAGCTCGACATTCTGCAAGCCGTCGACAACGACGGCAGCGGCGGCAGCCGTGTTCAGCCGATCCTCAAGCCAACGAATGCGCATGGTGGCGACAGACGGCGCGAAGATCAGCACCTCCGCCAGCATGACGAAGACGATCGTCAGCAGGAGCAGCTTGCCGGAAAGGCCCCGGAAGAACCCCGCACTCGTCTTCAGTGGCTCACTTGCCGTTGCCGGACGCGTCTCTTCCGCCATGCCTTACAAACTTCCCTGCCCGTCAACCAAAACGCCCGAGAGCCCGCACACGTGCCCGAGCCAATCGGCTTCGCGCCAAGGGTCCATAATAGGAGATGGCCGTCTGTTTTCCAATCTCGGAGCGGCCGGGCGGGGTGCGACATAGGCGCGGACATCATTCAGTGTCGCGCCGTTGGCAATTGCAAAGGACCACATCCCGCTTATCTCCCTCCCCTCGCATCGCCGAAGCGAAATCTTCGGCGCGCTGCCGCCTCGGTCTGGCCTACCTGCACAGAATCCGGATCGGTGTAAGTCACCCAGGGAACAGTTCTGCAATCGTCTGGCCGGTGCGTTGTCGGCGGCTGTGACGCCAGACCGGCGGCTGGCATTCGAGGCTGCCAAAAAAGCGAACCCGCGGCACCATGACGGTACCGCGGGCTCCGATCACCTGCAGCGCCGCGCGTCCTCTCAGACGCGCAAAGGTCGCTGTAGCGCTTTCAAATGCTGCCTGCTTTCGCCCTTAATCGCCTACCTCTTGCGGAAACAAGCAGTCGCGAGGCAAGGCGCCGATCAGAACTCTTGCCAATCGTCCTTCGCCACAGCCGCAGCGGAGCTACCGCCAAAGGCACGGGCGACGTTGCCCATCATGCGGCGCGCCGGCGATTCGACCGGGCGGGCGATTTCACGCGCGACGACCACCGGCCTTGCCACGGTATTGTCCACCTTGAAGTAGGCGATCAGGTTGGCGAGGTTGTTGGCCTCGGCGGAGAGCTTGTGGGTGGCGGCATTCGCCTCCTCCACCATCGCCGCGTTCTGCTGGGTCACCTGGTCCATCTGGTTGACCGCGGTGCTGACTTCGCTCAAGCCCGTCGACTGCTCGCGCGCCGCCGTTGCGATCGAATGGATATGATCGTTGATCTTCAGGACGCGGTCTTCGATCTCACCAAGAGCCGAACCGGTTTCCTGAACCAGCCGGACGCCGGTCGCCACTTCGCTGCCGGACTTCGAGATCAACGACTTGATGTCCTTGGCGGCACTTGCCGCACGCTGGGCAAGCTCGCGCACTTCCTGTGCGACGACCGCAAAGCCCTTGCCCGCATCACCGGCACGCGCCGCCTCGACGCCGGCGTTCAGCGCCAGGAGGTTGGTCTGGAAGGCGATTTCGTCGATCACGTTGGTGATCTGGCCGATCTCGCTCGAAGCCTGCTCGATGCGCCCCATGGCGTCGACAGCGTTGCGTACGACAGCGGCCGACTGCGCGGCGCTGTGCTTGGCCTCGTTGACCATGACGGTCGCTTCCTGCGCCCGCTCGGTCGAGCTCTTCACCGCAACGGTGATCTCGTCCAGGGCGGCCGAGGTTTCCTCGAGGGCCGCGGCTTGCTGCTCGGTGCGCTTCGAGAGGTCGTCGGCTGCGGCACGCAGTTCGGACGAGTTGCCGTTGATCGTGTCAGTCGTCACGCGGACTTCACGCAGCGTCTTCTGCAGCGTCGACAGCGTTTCATTGACGTTCTTCTGCAGTTCGGCGAAGGCGCCCTGGAAATGGCCGTTCATGCTCTGGGTCAGGTCGCCGCCCGCCAGGCTCGCGACGACCCGGCGGGTCTCGGCGATGCCCGCATCGACGCTGCCGACCAGTTCGTTGACACTTGCGGCGAACCGGTTGAGGTCGTCGTTCTCGTAGTCCTTGCCGATGCGCTTGGTGAAATCGCCGGCGGCAGCGGCCGCCACGACGACGCCGATGCTCGACTGGAGGTCGGCGCTCTTTTCACGCAGCACCGCTTCCTGTGCATTGAGGTCGCGAACGGCAAGGCCGTTCTGCTTGAAGACCTGAACGGCTTCAGCCATTTCGCCGATTTCGTCCTTGCGGCCAGCGAAGGGCACGTCGACGGTCAGATCGCCGCCAGCCAGTTGCTTCATCTTGCCGGTCAGCTCGAGGATCGGGCGGCTCAAATGGTTCGTTGCGATATAGAAGGCCGCGCCGAGGCCGGCGAGCATGCCGAGGCCGGCGATGGCGAGAATGGTGATGATTACACCGCGCTCGAAGGTGGCAACGTCAGCCGTAACGACTTCAAGCGTCTTCAGGTTTATGTCGACAACGCCGTCGATCTGCTGCTGGAAAGCCTTGCGGTTCGCGCGATTGGCATCGGTGTTGCCCTGCTCGTTGGCGGCCTGCGGCGAGACCTCCTCGCCAAGCCGCGCCGTCTCGACGCGGAAAGTCTTGAACTCCGCGGCGCGGGCGACCAACGTATCGAAGGACGCTTTCGTTTCAGCCGGGATCAGCGGGCGCCACTCGGTGAGCAGCGCGTCGATCTTGTCGAGGTTCTTGCGGATGCCTTCGGCGAAGGGCTTGGCCTTCTCGATGGTCGGGGCGGCGTAAATACCGCGCGATTCCATGACGACCGCGGTCACCAGACGGTTCAGGCGTTCCGCGTTGAAGGCGCGCGTCGCAACATTCTCGTACTGGTGGAATTTCTCGTTGTATCTGCTGACAGCGACCAGCGACATCCCGGTCACCGCAACCGCCAGCAGGCTCATGATCCCGACGATCAGATAGATTTTACCGCGTATTTTCATCCCGACCTCCACAAGGTCGCGAGACCTGTCCGCTTATCGGACACGCCGCCACCCCATTGCACCGAGGCGACCCTAAAATAGCCGTAGTTAATAAAACTCGTCGCAGCCGGCAGGCATTCTGGGGAGCGCCGGTTAGAGTTCTGTTTACCAATCTCGGCTAGATGCCCGCCTTTCGCGCGCCTGTGACACGCCTCAATCCAGTGTGCCGGTTACTTTTACGATCCCGCGGCCACTGAATCGCCGGCCGCAATTGACTTTCCGGGAAATTTCCCCTTATAAGCCGCGCACGTCCGGTCAAGCCCTCCTGCCCGCAAGGCGGAGCCGCGTCCGGTAACGTAAACGCTCCTTGCTACACGCAAACCCAAGAAGGGCCGCACACCGCGGTATTAAATAAATGAAGCGTACCTACCAACCGTCCAAGCTTGTCCGCAAGCGTCGTCACGGCTTCCGTTCGCGTATGGCTACCAAGGGTGGCCAGAAGGTCCTCGCAGCCCGCCGGGCTCGTGGCCGCAAGCGTCTTTCGGCTTAAGCCGAAACTGCCCGAAACCAGTGTCCGGGCACATGACGTCAGATAAAGACAAAACGACTGTCGGGCGGCTGAAAAGCCGTCCGCAGTTTTTGGCCGTTCGGGCAGGAGAAAGCCGTAGAGGCCCCTTGTTTCTCCTCGAAGTGCTCGACCGCAACGATCCGGAGGGCGAAGCCCGCGTCGGCTTCACCGTTACCAAGAAACACGGCAATGCCGTCGAGCGAAACCGGATGCGCCGACGCCTGAAAGAGGCGGTGCGGCTTTCCGCCGGGTTTGCAATGAAACCCGGACACGACTATGTGATTGTCGCCCGACGCGATCTCCTGAACGCCCCCTTCGACGCCTTGACCCGGGGGCTTGGCGAGCGCATCGAAAACAAGCCGAAACAGAAGCGGCCGCCGGCCGGTTCCAGGAAACCATGATGGAAAAAAACCGCAACTATTTCGTGGCGATTGGCCTGTCCGTGCTGATCCTCATTGCCTGGCAGTTCCTTTACGTCAATCCGAAGATGGAAAAGGAACGCATCGCTGCGGAAGCCCTGCAGGCGCAACAGGCGCAGTCGCAGTCGCAGCCAGCGACCCCGACGCAGCAGCCTTCGGGCCAAGCTCTGCCGGGCAGCGGTGCAATTCCGGGCGCCGGCGAGAACCGCGACCAGGCAATTGCCAAATCGGCCCGCGTTGCGATCGACACGCCAGCCCTTTCCGGCTCCATCAACCTGACCGGCGCGCGCTTCGACGACCTCAAGCTCAAGGAATACCGCGAGACGGTCGATCCGAAGAGCCCCGTCATCACCCTCTTCAGTCCGGCAGAGACCACCGACGGCTACTTCGCCGAACTCGGCTATGTCGGCAGCGATGCGACCGGCAGCGTGCCCGGCCCGCAGACCGTGTGGACGCTTGCAGGCGGCGACAAGCTGACTGCGGCGACCCCGGTAACGCTGAGCTTCACCAACGAAAAGGGCGTCACCTTTACCCGCACGGTCTCGGTCGACGACCACTACATGTTCCAGGTGGTCGACAGCATCAAGAACGGCACGGCCGAGCCGCTGGCGCTTTCGTCCTATGGCCGCGTGACCCGCTTCAACAAGCCGACGACGCCGAGCGTCTACGTGCTGCATGAAGGCTTCATCGGCGTCCTCGGCGAACACGGCCTGCAGGAACTGAAATACGGCAAGATCGAAGACGAAAAGTCCGTCGAACCCGGCAAGGCGACCGGCGGCTGGCTCGGCATCACCGACAAGTACTGGGCAGCAGCGATCGTCCCGCCGCAGGCGACCCCTTACGACACCCGCTTCACGCACTTCACCGATGGCCGCGCCCGCTACCAGAGCGACTACAAGAGCGACGCCGTGACCGTGGCCCCCGGCCAGACGTCCGAGGTCAAGAACCTCGTCTTCGCCGGCGCCAAGGAAGTTCCTGTCGTCGACAATTACGAAGTGGCCTACTCGATCCCCAACTTCGACAAGCTGATCGACTGGGGCTGGTTCTACTTCATCACCAAGCCGATGTTCAAAATGATGGATTTCTTCTTCCGTCTGTTCGGCAACTTCGGCATCGCGATCCTGATCACCACGATCGTGGTCAAGGGCCTCTTCTTCCCGCTCGCCAACAAGCAGTACGCATCGATGGCGAACATGAAGAAGGTTCAGCCGAAGATGGAGGAACTGAAGAAGAAGTTCGGCGACGACCGCATGGGCCTGCAGCAGGCGATGATGCAGCTCTACAAGGACGAGAAGATCAATCCGCTGGCGGGCTGCTGGCCGATCCTCATCCAGATCCCGGTGTTCTTCGCACTCTACAAGGTGATCTACATCACCATCGAGATGCGCCATGCGCCGTTCTTCGGCTGGATCCACGACCTCTCGGCGCCCGATCCGACGACGATCGTCAACCTCTTCGGCCTGCTGCCGTTCGACGGTCCGACCTTCCTGCATCTCGGCGTCTGGCCGATCATCATGGGCGTTACCATGTTCGTGCAGATGCGCATGAACCCGACGCCGCCGGATCCGACCCAGGCAATGCTGTTCACCTGGATGCCCGTGGTCTTCACCTTCATGCTGGCATCCTTCCCGGCCGGTCTCGTGATCTACTGGGCCTGGAACAACACCCTTTCGGTGCTCCAGCAGTCGATCATCATGAAGCGCCAGGGCGTGAAGATCGAGCTCTTCGACAACCTGAAGGGCCTGTTTTCGAAGAAACCCAAACCGGCGGAATGACGCCGGCCGGCACGACAATCCCAAAGCCCCGGACCACGGTCCGGGGCTTTTTCGTTTCTGCGCCCTCGCGCGACACGCAATGGCGTTGACGCGGGCGCGCGGCGCGGGCATCAGGCGATATCGAAATCTCTGCGCCTCGCTCCAGGACAATTTGCCATGACCGACCCGTCGGCCACCTCCGCTCCGTTCGCCGCCAACGAGAAGCTTGGCGCCCTGCTCGTCTTCGGCTCGGCCTTCTTCTGGAGTTTCGGAGGAGCCATCGCCCGCTTCCTGGAGATCCCCGACAGCTGGACGATCGTCTTCTGGCGCTGCCTGTTTGCCGGCCTCTTCCTGCTTGCCTTCATGCTGGTGCGCGACGGACCGCGCGGCACGTTGGCACTCTTCAAGGGCATGGGCTGGCCGGGCATCGCCGTCGGGCTCTGCTTCACCATCGCCTCGACCTCCTTCATAATCGCCATTTCCTATACGACGATTGCCAATGTTGTGCTGCTCGGCGCCGGCGTGCCGCTGTTTGCGGCGCTGATGAGCTGGATCCTGTTTCGCGAGCGGGTATCGCGCTTCACCTGGGGCGCGATCACGGCCGTCATCGTCGGGGTCGCGATCATGGTGTCGGAAAGCCTGACGGGCAGCGTGTCGCCGGTTGGCGATGCGCTGGCGCTGCTGATCCCTGTGGTCTTCGCGCTGGCAACCGTCATCACGCGCCGCTATCCGCATGTGCGGATGACGCCCGCCACCTGCTTCGGCTGCTTCGCCGCCAGCGCCATTGCGGGGGGCCAGTCTTCCGGGCTTGCGGTGACATCGGGCGAATTGGCACTTCTCTTCGTCTTCGGCGCCTTCAACCTCGGGCTTGGCATGGCGCTCTTCGTCACCGGTGCCCGGCTGGTGCCTTCGGCGCTGGCCGCCCTGCTCGGCACCGCCGAAACCGTGCTCGGTCCGCTCTGGGTCGCGATCATTCATGGCGAAGTGCCGAGCAGCCGGACGATCATCGGCGGCACCTTCATCTTTCTGGCGCTGCTTGCCTATCTCTTCAACGAGTTCCGGCGGGCGCAAACCATCCCCACACGGCCGGTCCGCACGCCGACGCCTTGACATCCACGGCCAAAACCGGGAAGCCATGGACTTTCTCGATGAAGGACCGACCGCCGATGGCCGAAAGCAAAACCAAAGACGACAAGCCGTTGTTCGGCCGGCCGTGGATTTTCATTCGCGGCGTGCCCGCCATGAAGTTCCTGCCGCCGGAGGGACCGGTGGAAATCGCCTTTGCCGGCCGCTCGAATGTCGGCAAGTCGTCGCTGATCAATGCGCTGGTCGGCCATAAGGGGCTGGCGAGAACCTCCAACACGCCGGGCCGCACGCAGGAACTCAACTACTTCGTACCCGATGGCTATTCCGGCGAGGCCGACGACCTGCCGCCGATGGCGCTCGTCGACATGCCGGGCTACGGCTATGCCCAGGCGCCGAAGGAGCAGGTCGACGCCTGGACGAAGCTGGTGTTCGACTATCTGCGCGGCCGCTCGACGCTGAAGCGCGTCTATGTGCTGATCGACTCCCGCCACGGCATCAAGAAGAATGACGAGGACGTGCTCGCCCTGCTCGACAAGGCGGCTGTTTCCTACCAGGTCGTGCTCACCAAGACCGACAAGATCAAGGCCGCCGGCGTGCCGCGGCTGATCGCCGAGACGCTCGAGAAGATCAAGAAGCATCCCGCAGCCTTCCCGGAGGTTCTCTCGACCTCCTCGGAAAAGGGCGAGGGGATCGACGAACTGCGTGCCGCGATCGGCACGGCGATCGCCCGCTAAGGGGATCCTGGAAAGCGTTCGAAGCGCGTCTTGAACCGCGCGCTGCGCACGGGGTCGATCGACCCAAAGTCTTTGATCTCTGTCACTACCCCGACATGCAATCCGCTCTATCTCTGCGTTGCGTCCACATCGGTGGCGCGGCCAGAGATAGGAGAAAGTCATGTCCGATTTGATCGTTGTCGGGTTCGATTCCCCTGAGGAAGCCGATAGGGTTCTGGTCCGGCTCGCCGGGCTGAAGAAGGAATACCTGATCGACCTCGAGGACGCGGTCGTGGTCGTGCGCGACACGGAAGGCAAGGTTCATCTCAAGCAGAGCCTGAACCTGACGGCCGTCGGTGCCACGTCCGGGCTGCTTTCCGGTTCGATCTGGGGCGGGCTCGTCGGCCTTCTTTTCCTCAACCCGCTGGCGGGCTTTGCGATCGGCGGCGCGCTCGGCGCCGGTGCCGGCGCCCTCTCCGGTTCGCTGACGGACTACGGCATCGACGACGAGTTCATCAAATCGCTCGGCAACACCATTCCAAACAATTCCTCGGCACTGTTCATCCTCGTGCGGAAGGTTCAGCCTGAGAAAGTGCTCGCCGAATTCCCGGACCTGCGCGGCCGCGTCCTGAAGACGTCGCTTTCACCGGAACAGGAGCAGAAGCTTCAGGCTGCACTCTCCGGCGCCGCGGCAGCCTCGCCGCCGGCCGGGTCGTTCTGAACATTCGGAACGCCCGATGCTACTGCATGTCTCCTTAGATCGACCTCGATTCAAGGACGAAGACATGCAGTAAATCAAAGTGCTACAGCGACCGTTGCGCGTCTGATAAGACGCGCGGCGCTGTAGCGCACCAGCCGGAGTGCTAGCTGGATTTGGCGGCCGGTACGAAGGCAAGCGCCAGGCCATTGATGCAATGGCGCTTGCCGGTCGGCGGTGGACCGTCATCGAAAATATGGCCGAGGTGCCCGCCACAGCGGCGGCAATGGCACTCCGTGCGGGTCATGGACAGGGAAGTGTCCTCGCGCGTTGCCACGGCGCCGGGCAATGACTGCCAGAAGCTGGGCCAGCCGGTGCCGCTGTCATACTTCGCCTCGGACGAATAAAGCGGAAGCGCACAACCGGCGCATTGGAAGAGACCCTTGCGCTTCTCGTGGTTGAGAGCGCTGGTGAAGGGGCGCTCGGTATCCTCATGCCGCAGGATTCGGTATTGGTCGTCGGTCAGAACCGCCCGCCACTCCTCATCACTCCTAACGATCTCGAAGGATTCGCCGCCGGCGGCCCGGGCGAGCGGCGTGAGACTTTGGATTATCGGCACCGCGGCGAATGCGGAGCCCGCCAACAGGAAGACGCGCCGGTTGATCATGAAAGCCTCCCCTACCGATCCTTTCGCGAGCATAGCGACCGGCCACAACGACGGCAAAACAATGCGGATCAAAGCACCGTGAGGCGCGGTTCGAAAAGCCAGCGGCCATCTGGCCGCTGGCAAAGCGCCGGGACGACGAACCGCCGCCTCGGCGCAAGCTCGTCAACCCTTCGGCAGCAGCACCTTGTCGATCACATGGATGACGCCGTTCGACTGCTTGACGTCGGCGATCGTTACTGTCGCCGTGCCGCCGGTCTCGTCGGTCAGCATCAGCTTGCCGCCATCCTCCCTGGCCTTGAGAACGCAACCGCCGACGGTCTTCACGTCATGTTCGCCACCGTCGTCCTTGATCATGCCTGATATCGCCGAGGACATCGCGTCGGCGGCAACAACGTGGCAAGTCAGAATCTTGGTGAGCTTCTCCTTATTTTCCGGTTTAAGAAGTGTCTCGACCGTGCCCGCGGGCAGCGCGTCGAAGGCGGCGTTCGTCGGAGCGAACACCGTGAACGGGCCCTTGCCCTCCAAGGTTTCTACCAGACCGGCTGCCTTGACGGCCGCGACCAGCGTGGTGTGATCCTTCGAATTGACGGCGTTCTCGACGATATTCTTCTCCGCATACATCGGCGCGCCGCCGACCATCGGATTTTCGGCATGGGCGACAAGTGCGCTTGCCGCAAGAAGGGACGCTGTCGCCAGAGTGCGGATAGCAGACGTGAACATCTTTCTCTTCCTTCCTGTTGAGGGAGGCGACGCGTGAGCCGCCCCGCCGAAGCTGCCGTTCCCACCGCGGGAACATAACAAGCAACGGAAGCACGAGAGAAAGAGTTTCAGGAATTTTCCTGAAACGTATCTATCTGATAGAAAATGGTAATTCTTGCTCTGTGGCGGATTAGAGGTTTCGCGCCTTGCCGAGCGCGATGATCGGCCCGGTCGCCGATCCGGTCGGCGATCCGCCCAGTGGTTCGACGCTGACGGCAAGAACCGAGCCTGCCGAAATTCTCGACTGGAAGGCGGATGGAACGGTGATCTCGCCTTCGCCGGACTGCGGCAGCACGCCGAGCGAGATCGCCGGATTGCTGCCATTGATGAGCCAAAGCTCGAGCGATTTCTGCTCCGCCTGCCTTGCTGCAACCGGCGTTACCTTCAGCCGCCCCGATGCCAGATCGAAGTGGGCGACGAGATCGATGGCAGTGCCTTTGCCGGCGAGTTCCGCGACGAGCGAGGTGCCGGCCGAAGGCGCTTCGAACAGGCCGGCGAGCGAAGCGCCCATGACCATGACAGCGGCCAGCGAAGCCAGTGCCAGGCTCCGCCAAAGGGCCAGTGAATTCCACAGCCCGCGGCGCGGCGTGACCGGCTCGGGCCGCGCCGTTTCGAAGAGCCGCCGCTCGATTGCCGAAAAGCTCCTGGGTGGGGGCACCACCGCGTCATAGGCCTCGTCGAAGGAGGAGAGATTGCTCTGCCAGCGGTCGACCATGGCGGCGAAGTTGCGATCGGAGGCAAGACGGGCCTCGACCTTGCGTCGGTCGTCAGCAGACAACACGCCAAGCACATATTCGCCGGCGATCACCTCGTCGCGGCGGAAGTCTCGGCCCTCTGGGGTTGGTGTCGTCATCGCTCCATACACTCTCGCAACTTCATGAGGCTGCGCCTCAACCAAGTCCGCATCGTGTTCAGCGGCACAGCGAAGGTATCCGCCAGTTCCTGGTAACTCAGACCTTCGACATAGGCACGCCGAACCGCCTCCGCGCGGTCCTTTTCAAGCTCCTCCATGCAGGCGTCGATCCGCCTGCCCTCTGCTCTGACGACCGCCGATTTTTCCGGATCGGCAGCAGGATCAGCCAAATCGTAGGCTTCGTCAATCGCGTTGGCGGCCGGTTTTCGCGCCCTGACGACGTCGATCGCCTGATTGCGTGCAATGGCCGCCAGCCAGGACGTCGCCGCCGCCTGTCCTTGGGAAAATCGGTCAGCCCGCTGCCAGATCTTGACGTAGATTTCCTGCAGCGCTTCTTCCGCTTCACCCCGATTTCCGAGGATACGAACGCAGATGCCGAAGAGTTTCGGGCTCGTCTGCCGGTAGAGTTCGGCGAAGGCGTCGCGATCGCCAAGCGAGACGCGACCAAGCAACGCGGCTACATCCTCCTCGATCATTCAGCGTGCGCCCCAAAATCTCGTCCGTAAACAGAGATAGGGCGCGGATCACAATGCACCAGCCATCTCCGTCATTCCGGCTTTATATTGCTCGCCGATCATTCCATCGGTCCGGAACTTGCGCTAAACAGCAGCCGGTATTTTTCGAGGGTCCGCCATGTCCGCCAATGAAAGTGAAATCCAGGCACGCCTGCTCACCCAGGCCCTGCCCTATATGCAGCGCTACGAAAATAAGACGATCGTCGTCAAATATGGCGGCCATGCCATGGGCAACAGCGAGCTCGGCCGCGCCTTTGCCAGCGACATCGCGCTTCTGAAGCAGTCAGGCGTCAACCCGATCGTCGTGCACGGCGGCGGCCCGCAGATCGGCGCGATGCTGACGAAGATGGGCATCGAATCGAAGTTCGAGGGCGGCCTGCGCGTCACCGACGAGAAGACGGTCGAGATCGTCGAGATGGTGCTTGCCGGCTCGATCAACAAGGAGATCGTCGCGCTCATCAACCAGACGGGCGAATGGGCGATCGGCCTTTGCGGCAAGGACGGCAACATGGTCTTCGCCGAAAAGGCACGCAAGACCATCAAGGATCCGGATAGCAACATCGAACGCGTCCTCGATCTCGGCTTCGTCGGCGAAGTGGTCGAAGTCGACCGCACGCTGATCGACCTGCTCGCCCGCTCGGAGATGATCCCGGTCATCGCACCGGTGGCGCCCGGCCGCGACGGCCACACCTACAACATCAACGCCGACACCTTCGCCGGCGCCATCGCCGGTGCGCTGAACGCCACGCGCCTCCTGTTCCTGACGGATGTTCCCGGGGTTCTCGATAAGCAGGGCAACCTGATCAAGGAGCTCTCGGTTTCCCAGGCCCGCGCGCTGATCGCCGACGGCACGATCTCCGGCGGCATGATCCCCAAGGTCGAGACCTGCATCGAGGCGATCAAGGCGGGCGTCCAGGGCGTCGTCATCCTCAACGGCAAGACGGCCCACTCGGTGCTGCTCGAAATCTTCACCGAGCGCGGAGCCGGCACGCTGATCGTGCCCTGATCGACTTTAACGACCTACACCGTATCAAACAAAGAAGCGGGAGACGGCATCGGCCTTCTCCCGCTTTCCTTTTGAGGGCGATGCCCGATCAGCCCTTGTAGATCTCGGTCGCTGCGGCTTTCAGCTTCTCCATCATCGCCCGGTAGGGGAACGGGCCATGGCTGATGCGCGCGACGCCGGCGCGGGCAAGCGTCTTCACGTCGGGCGCTGCCGGCCGCATCATGATGTTGACCGGCAGGCTGGAGGCGGCGCAAACCTTGGCGATCAGGCCTTCGTCCACCAGCCACGGCACGAAGAAGCCGTTAGCGCCTGCTTCGGCGAAAGCCTTGCCGCGCGCGATCGCCTCGTCGACGAGGCCGCCGTGCCGCGTCTCATCGCTCTCCTGCAGGAACAGGTCGGTGCGGGCATTGATGAACAACGGGATGCCGCGCCTATCGGCCATCTCGCGAATGGCGCGGATGCGTGCCGCCTGCTTTTCGACCGCATGCACGCCGCCCTTGCCGACCACCTGGTCCTCGAAGTTGATGCCGATGGCACCGACATCGAGAATGCGCGAGACATTGGCAGCGCCGGTCGCCGGATCGTCGGAATAGGCGCCTTCGAAGTCAACGGTGACGGGCAGCTCCGTCGAAGCCACGATCAGCCGCGAGACATCGGCGAGCCACGCCATCGGCACCTTCTCGCCATCGCCGAAACCATGGGCGGCCGCCACCGACCAGCTTCCGGTGGCAAGAGCCTTGGCACCGGCTTCGGCCACGGCCTTGGCGCTGCCGGCGTCCCAGATATTATAGAGCACCACCGGGTCGCCCTTCCGATGCAGGGCAGCAAAGGCGAGCGCCTTTTCCTTCTGGCTCATTGCATTTCCTCCACGAACAATCCCTTGGGTTTCAGTTTTCCTTCGTGCCGGAGCAGCCATTGCTTCCGCCAGAGCCCGCCGCCATACCCCGTCAGTGAACCGTCCGAGCCGATGCAACGGTGGCAGGGGATGACAATGGCGATCCGGTTGGAACCGTTGGCCTTGGCCACGGCACGCGCGGCCTGGATCGTATCGACCTCGCGGGCAATGTCACCATAGGATCGCGTTTCGCCGACGGGAATTTTTGCAAGCTGCGCCCAAACGTTGCGTTCGAAGGCCGTGCCGCCCGGTGCGAGCGGCGTTTCGAAAGCACCCGTTTTGCCCGCGAAATAGCCGTTGAGCTCGCTTTCGATCTGGTCGATCGGCGCCGTTCTGCCTGATACAATGGCCGAGCGTGTCCCTTTCTTCAGTTTCTCCAGTTCGGTCGGCAGCGCCTTGCGGTCGTGGAACTCGAGCAGATGCACATGCGTGGCATCGGCAACGGCGACCATGGGCCCGAGCGGCGTTTCGATCCAGTCGGAGAAAAGCAGGGCCCTCCCCTGCGCTGCCGCCGGTGCGTCGCCGAGCAGGTTCTGGAATGCGGCACGAAAGCCGCTTGGCGATTCGTATCCGGCCTCGAGCTGGGCATCGATCACCCGGCCGCCGTCGGCAAGCTGGCGGGCGGCCAGCCCCAGGCGACGATGACGCGCGAGATCGAGGAAAGTGATGCCGAGGCTGCGCTTGAAAGCGCGCCGGACCGTCGAGGGATCGAGGCCACGACGAACGATATCGTCCTCGCTCCAGCGCCGTTCCGGTGCCGCTTCCAGCGCCTGCAGCAGGTCCTCGACGAGCGGGTCCTTGGCGCCGAACGTCGCGAGCGGCCGGCAGCGCTGGCATGGACGGAAACCCGTCTCCAGGCAGGTCCCGATAGAGCCCACGAAGATCGTGTTCTCGCGCTTCGGTTTGCGGGCGGGGCAAGACAGGCGGCAGAAGACGCCTGTCGTCTTGACGCAAACGAAGGCAGCACCTTCGTATTCGGTGCTTCGCGCGATCAGCGCGTCGTAGAGCGTTTCATCGGAGGGAAGATCGAACAACATGCAGGCGTTCTACCACGCCCGCATGCGCGAAGGCGCCGGTTTTCGGGCGCCTATTTTTTCAGATCAGCACGCGTTTTCAGATCAGTACGAGCATCACCACGCCGAGCACGATCAGCAGGCAGCCGAAAAGTTCGAGCCGGTTGATCCATTCGCGGAAGATGAAGAAGGACGAGGCGAAGGTGAAGAGCATTTCCACCTGCGCCACGACCTTGACGACAGCGGCCTGCTGCAGCGTCATCGCCATGAACCAGCCGAAGGAGGCGGATGCGCCGACGAAGCCGACGACGAAGGCGGGCTTCCAGGCGGCGGCGATGCGTGGCAGCTCGTCACGCTCGCGAAGCACGATCCAGATCAGCATGACCACGGTCTGCAGCAGGATGACGAATCCGAGCGTATAGCTCGCCTGCATGATGTAGTCGGGCGCCGGAAGGCTCGGCGCGAGCGCCAGTGAGGCCGAACGATAGGAAACGGCCGAAAGACCGAAGAACGTACCTGACAGCAGACCGATGCCGGCCGTGCGACTGAACACCGAGGTCACGAGCGTGCGTGGGCTGAGTGTCGTGCGCGCCACCGAGATCAGCATCACGCCGACGACCGAGATGGCGATTGCCACCAGGGTTCCCTGGCTCGCCTTTTCGCCGAGGAAGATAAGGCCAAACACCGCCGCCTGCGCCGGCTCGGTGCGGGAATAGGCAGTGCCGACAGCAAAGTTGCGGAACGAGAAGAGGTGGACGAGCAGGAAGGTCGCAGCAATCTGCGCCAGCCCGCCGATAATAGCCCAGAGGAAGAACGTGCCATTCGGCACTGGAAGCGGACGACCGGCCACCTGCCAGAGCAGAAACAGATAGAGAAAGGCGAAAGGCAGGCCGAAGCCGAAGCGCACGAAGGTCGCGCCCGTCGTGCCCATGACGCCTTTCAGGTGTTTCTGCATGGCCGAGCGGACGTTCTGAAGGAATGCCGCAGCGACGGTGATGAGGACCCAGGTTTCCATGGCTGCGAGCTAGCACGCGGCTCCCGGCATTGCCAAGGCCCCGCGCGCTCCAGCGTTTCAGTCCGCCTTTTCCTGAGCCTCGGCGAGCACAACGGACGGATTGATCGCGATCCGCGGCGCCTCGTCCTCAAACGTCTTCACGCGCTGATCGTAGTTGGGTGCGAGCGTGCCGAGCACACGATCCCAGAACGAGAAATAGTTGGCGTAATTGTATTTGAAGCCTGAATGGTGCTGGTCATGGAACGTCGTGCACAACAGGGGAGACGGATAACGGGCCGTCGACGTGGCGAAATACTCGAAGCCGCAATGCCCGATCATGCCATTGAAATGCTCGAACAGCCTATGCCCGATGAGGATCACTGGCGGAAACGGCACGACGAAAACGACGACGGCGGAAAAGCTCTGAAGCAGGAAGTTGTCAAAGACATCTTCCGAATAGGTGCTCCAGATCGTCGGCGCGACGCTTTTATGATGCAGGGCATGCAGCGGATAGAGCCACTTGGTGTGCAGCAGCCGGTGCATGAAATAGAACCAGGCATCGTAGAGGATCATGCTGAGCACGAAGAACGGCACCGCCCACCACCAGCTGAAATCCCAGGGTGCCGGCGCCCAGCCTTTCTGCTGCGCATAGAGGCCGATCGTCAGCGGCAGGCAGGCGCTGAACATCGATGCCAGGCTCTGGCGGATCTCGGCTTTGCGCCGCTTGTCGGAGCCGCGTCCCTTCTGGATCTTTCGCTCGGGATTGCGCTCGTTGAGCCAAGTGATGCCGTAACCGAGCGCGAAATAGGTCCCGACAGTGAACGAATAGAATCCGAACAGAAACAGCAGATAGAACAGTTCGTCCGACATTGGCACCTACATTCCCCCGAGCCAAAACCGCGCGCCGGAAGATGCCACGCCGGTTTGACAATTCAAAGTGGAATTCTATGCGCCAGCATTGCGGCCCGAGCAGCGATTTGCATTTTTCTCATTTGCCGCCACCTTTCCCCATGTCATAAGGCGGTCATGAAAAAGCTCAACCGCCTGCCGAACCAATCCGACTTCGCCCATGTCACCGACTGGGTCTTCGACCTCGACAACACGCTCTATCCGCACCACGTCAACCTGTTTGCGCAAATCGACCGCAACATGACGGCCTATGTGGCGAAGCTTTTGTCGCTGGACCCGGCCGATGCGAAGAAGCTGCAGAAAGACTACTACCGCGACCACGGCACGACGCTCAAAGGTTTGATGATCCACCACGGCATCGACCCGAACGAGTTCCTCGAGCAGGCGCATGCGATCGACTACTCGATCGTGCCGCCGGATCCGGCACTCGGCGAAGCCATCAAGTCGCTTCCAGGCCGCAAGTTCATCTTCACCAACGGCAGTGTCGCGCATGCGCAGATGACGGCGCGAGCGCTCGGGATCCTCGACCATTTCGACGACATCTTCGACATCGTTGCCGCCGATTTCGTGCCGAAGCCGGCTGGTGAGACCTATGACAAGTTCATGAGCCTGCACCGGGTCGACACCCGGAACGCCGTGATGTTCGAGGACCTGCCGCGCAACCTCCTGGTGCCGAAGGCGCTCGGCATGAAGACGGTGCTGCTGGTGCCGCACAACCTCGAATACACGTTTGCGGAGTCCTGGGAGAAGTCGAACGATACGGATGAGCAGATCGACTACGTGACGGAGGACCTCACCGGCTTCCTGCGCCACGTCCTGTCCGATCTCTGACCGACACAATTTGGCCAGCAAAAAACCTCTTTGCGGCCAATGACTTAAATTACCAAAGTTTAACTGGAACGGCGCTCTTCACCGGCTATCCTTTCGATCAGGGACAACCCGATCGAAAGGAAGCATGATGCCGAACAAGATCCTGATCCTTACCGTGACCGCGCTCTCAGTCGCCGTCACCGGCATGGCCGGCCCCTCTTTTGCCGCGCGCGAAAAGATGACGCCCGAGCAACGGGGCGAGCGCATGATCCAGCGGCTCGACACCGACAAGGACCAGAAGGTTTCGCTCGCCGAGTTCCAGGCGCGGATCTCCGACAACTTCAAAACCTTCGACACCAATGGCGATGGCCAGATCAGCGCCGATGAGATGAAGGCCAAACGCGAAGCCTTCCGCGAGGCACGCAAGGCCTGGAAAGAGGCCAAGGACAAGACTGGCACCGAGCGCGAAGCGGCCCTTGCCAAGGTCAAGGAAGTTCGCCCAACGATGCTGCCGGGTCTCAGGCCGAAGGCCTTCAAACGCATCGACACCGATGGCAATGGCTCGCTCAGCGCGAGCGAAGTTTCGAGCGCCGCCGAGACCATGTTCAAGCGGCGAGACAAGAACGGTGACGGTGTCATCGACGCAGCCGACTTCACCAAGAAGATCTGACGGGAGCATCCCCCTCTTTCCACCGCCCGGTGGAGAGGCTCCTGCCTGACCCATAGCCCCTTGCAACCCGCGCAAGGGGCTATGTGCATTATTGAACGCCGCGCCTAGCGCCGCCCGTTCGCCATCGGCACCGACTTCGGATCGACGGTTTCGTAGAAGCGGGCAATGATCTCCCAGGCTTCGTCCGCCGTTTCGACAAAGTGTACCAGATCGATGTCATTGGGTGCGATCGTGCCAAACTCGGCAAGCGCCTCGAAGTTGACGATCGAACGCCAGAACTTTTCGCCGAAGAGAATGAGCGGCACCAGCGCCAGACGTCCGGTCTGCATCAGCGTCATCGTTTCAAAGAGCTCGTCGAGCGTGCCGAAGCCACCGGGGAAGACGGTGACGGCCTTGGCACGCAAGAGGAAGTGCATCTTGCGGATGGCGAAGTAGTGGAAGTTGAACGACAGTTCCGGCGTCACGAAGCGGTTCGGCGCCTGCTCATGCGGCAGCACGATGTTGAGGCCGATCGACGGTGCACCGACATCGTGGGCGCCGCGGTTGCCCGCCTCCATCACGCCAGGTCCGCCGCCGGTGACGACCACATATTCCTTGTGGTGCAGCTTGGCCGAATGCTCGGAGCAGAGCCGCGCGAACTTGCGCGCTTCCTCGTAATAGACCGAGGCCGCCTCGAGGTTCTTGCGCTGGGTCTCGTTCTTTGCCGCCCAGGCATCACCGCCGGGCTCGGGAATGCGGGCACCGCCGAACATCACTATGGTGGAATTGATGCCGCGTTCTTCCAGCATCATCTCGGTCTTCATGAGTTCGAGCTGCAGACGGACCGGGCGCAGTTCCTCGCGGCAAAGGAAATCGTCGTCGATATAGGCGAGGCGATAGGAGGGCGATGCCGATTGCGGCGTGATCGGGACCGTCTGCGCTCGCTGCCGGCTCTGCGAGCTGTCGGCCAGTGGATCCCAGACCCCGTCCTTGCGGCGCAGTGCGCGCTTCTTCATGCGTGCCATCGTGTCGTCTTTCTCGTCGCGTTCCGGACAATCGGCATCTCGGCCAGACGCGTCCTATCCTCAATCCTCGGTCATGAAGGTTGCAAGCGCACCACTGCGCTGCGCGCCCCTTGCGCGTCCCGAACGGGTGCGCGGCGCTGTAGTGCAGGAATCGCCCGGATTTGCCAACCCCGGGCAAGCGCATCGGCCTGAAAAGCCCTTCAACTTTTCAGGACCGGCTTCTACAGCGCCACACGTCCGCCAAGACGTGTCAAGATCGCTGCAGCACCTAGATCTGCTGCGTATTTTTGTCCTTAAATCGATTCCGATTTGAGGAATTATGCAGTAGAGCTTTCGCAGGATAACCGCCGAACTTTAAGGAATTCCGATGACGAACCACGACCTCACCTCCCTGTCGCAGACGATCGAGACCGCCTTTGAAGACCGCGATTCCGTTAACACCGGAACGCGCGGCGCAGTGCGCGATGCCGTGGAGACGGCACTGAACCTGCTCGACGGCGGCAAGGTCCGCGTTGCCCAGCGCGGCGAGGATGGCGTGTGGACGGTCAATCAATGGCTGAAGAAGGCGGTGCTGCTTTCCTTCCGCCTCAACCCGATGGAAATCGTCAAGGGTGGCCCGGGCCAGTCCGTCTGGTGGGACAAGGTGCCGTCGAAGTTCGACGGCTGGAGCGTCAACGAATTCGAGAAGGCCGGCTTCCGCGCCGTACCGAACTGTGTCGTGCGCCGCTCGGCCTATATCGCCCCCAACGCGATCCTGATGCCGTCCTTCGTCAACCTCGGCGCCTATGTCGGCGAAGGCACGATGGTCGATACCTGGGCAACCGTCGGCTCCTGCGCCCAGATCGGCAAGCACGTGCATCTCTCTGGCGGCGTCGGCATCGGCGGCGTACTGGAGCCGATGCAGGCCGGCCCGACGATCATCGAGGACAATTGCTTCATCGGCGCCCGCTCGGAAGTCGTAGAAGGCTGCATCGTGCGCGAGGGCTCGGTCCTCGGCATGGGCGTCTTCATCGGCAAGTCGACCAAGATCGTCGACCGCGCCACCGGCGAAATCACCTATGGCGAAGTGCCGCCCTATTCCGTCGTCGTCGCAGGCTCGATGCCTTCCGGCTCGACCATGGGCAACGGCCAGCCGGCACCGAACCTCTATTGCGCCGTCATCGTCAAGCGCGTCGACGAGAAGACCCGCTCGAAGACCGGCATCAACGAGCTGCTGCGGGACTGATGCGATGACACCGGAGGGGCCGCAGCCGAGCATGACCTGGCTGTTCTTCAGCCCCTCCGGTCGCATCGGCCGCCTGCCCTTCTTCCTGTCCTGGCTGTTCTGGTTCCTCATCGGCGGCTTCATCGTCGCCAGGATGGTTGCCAACGAAGAACACGAGACGGCGCTGGCCCTCTGGACGCTGGCGTTCGCCATCTCGGCGATCGTCTCCCTGCCCTCGATCGCCATGCTGGCGATCAAGCGCCTGCACGATATCGGCTATCCCGGACCGCTCTCGCTCTGTCTGTTCATTCCCGTCCTCAGCCCGGTGGTCTTCATCGCGCTTTGCCTGTGGCCGGGTGAGCCGGGACCCAACGAATTCGGCGCGCGCAGCGACCAACCGGGACTCTAGACACGATGATTTTGGATCGGATCGACCCAAAATCACAAAAGGATCGTTTCCTGTAAGTTGGAGCGGGATGCGGGCGGAAAGCCGTGCACACCTTTCCTCATCCCGCTCTGGACCCTTCGCCCCTGTACAAGAACCGTGCGAGCGCGTATGTAGCGCGCCATGACAGGCCCGCGACGTGCTGGCCACGGCAATTCGCGCCAATGACGATCCGTTCGTCCTGGGCATGACGACCGAAATCCGAAAGATACGATATGACTGAATTCGAAGGGATCGCGCCTGCGATCGCCGAGGCGTTGGCAAAACGCGGTTACAACGAATTGACGCCGGTTCAAAAGGCGATGCGCGACCCGGAGCTCGCCGACAGGGACGCGCTGGTCTCGGCGCAAACCGGTTCCGGCAAGACGGTCGCCTTCGGCCTTGCGCTCGCACCGACCCTGCTGGGTGACGAGCGCCGCTTCGGCCCGGCCGGCGCACCGCTGGCGCTGGCGATCGCCCCGACGCGCGAATTGGCGCTGCAGGTGAAGCGCGAGCTCGAATGGCTCTACGAACAAACCGGCGCGACCATCGCTTCCTGTGTTGGCGGCATGGACATGCGTACCGAGAAGCGGGCGCTGGAACGCGGCGCTCACATCGTCGTCGGCACGCCCGGACGTCTTTGCGACCATATCCGCCGCAACTCGCTCGACATTTCCTCGCTGCGCGCCATCGTGCTCGACGAGGCCGACGAGATGCTCGACCTCGGCTTCCGCGAGGACCTCGAATTCATTCTCGAGGAATCCCCCGATGACCGCCGCACGCTGATGTTCTCGGCAACCGTGCCGAAATCGATCGCCACGCTCGCCAAGAACTACCAGCGCGACGCCGTGCGCATCAGCACCGCTTCCGAACAGAAGCAGCATGTCGACATCGAATATCGCGCCCTGACGGTGGCGCCGAACGATCGCGAGAACGCGATCATCAACGTGCTGCGCTACTACGAGGCCAGAAACGCGATCGTCTTCTGTTCGACCCGCGCCGCGGTCAACCACCTGACCGCCCGTTTCAACAACCGCGGCTTCTCGGTGGTGGCGCTCTCGGGCGAGCTCAGCCAGAACGAGCGCACCCACGCGCTGCAGGCCATGCGCGACGGCCGCGCCCGCGTCTGCATCGCCACCGACGTCGCCGCCCGCGGCATTGACCTGCCGGGCCTCGAACTGGTCATCCACGCCGACCTGCCGACCAACTCGGAAACGCTGCTGCACCGCAGCGGCCGTACCGGCCGCGCCGGCCAGAAGGGGGTGAGCGCGCTGATCGTGCCGGTCAACCAGCGCCGCAAGGCCGAGCGCCTGCTCGACGGCGGACGGATCACCGCGACATGGGCGCGGCCACCGTCGGCCGACGAGGTCAGCCAGCGTGACGACGAGCGCCTGCTTGCCGACACGAGCTTTGCCGAGCCGATCCGCGAGGACGAGGAGGCGATCGTCGCGGCGCTCATCGAACGTCACGGCGCCGAACAGATGGCCGCCGCCTTTGTGCGCCAATTCCGTTCGGGACGGTCCGCCCCGGAGGACCTGATCGAGGTTGCCGTCGGCGACAATCGCGCCAAACCGCGCCGGGACGAGCGCGCCGGACCCCGCGAGGACTTCGGCGCCGATCGCGCGGATTTCAGCGACGGCAGCTGGTTCTCGCTATCGGTCGGCCGCAAGCAGAGCGCCGAGCCGCGCTGGCTGATCCCGATGCTCTGCCGCCACGGCAAGCTGACGAAGCGCGACATCGGCGCGATCCGCATGCAGCAGGAGGAAACCTTCGTCGAGATGACCTCCGAGGGTGCCGAACGGTTCCTGTCGGCCATCGGCAAGGACAAGATGCTGGAGAAAGGCATCCGCGTGAAGCCGCTCGCCGGCGCGCCTGACCTCTCGCAGCAGCGTCAGGAAAAGCCGAGCTACTCCAAGGACAAACCAAACTTCTCCAAGGACAAGCCGGGCTTTGCCAAGAAGCGCCCCTATTCCGACGATGCTGTGCGGAGCGATGATCGCGGCGACTTCAAGCCGAAGCGGAAGTTCGAAAAGAAGGCCGCCTATTCCGATGGACCGACCCATACCGAGGACCGGCCGCCGGCCAAGGGTGCCGACAAGCCCTGGAACAACAAGAAGAAGGGCAAGCCGGACGCCAGCAAGGACGGCGGCTTCAAGCCCAAAACCAAGCCCAAGGGCAACGCCAAGAACCGCCAGGGCTAAGCCGACACCGGCAGAGTTCTCAGTCAATTAAAAAGCGCCGCGATCGGATCGCGGCGCTTTTTTCGTGAGCAGGGTTGCGAACGATGTGGTCTCAGGCTTCCAGGAAGCGAAGGCCGGCGACGGCGACGATGATCATCGCGATGCAGGTGATGCGCATCCAGGAGACCGGGTCGCCGAAGAGCACGATGCCGAGCACAGTGATGCCGACCGAGCCGATGCCGGTCCAGGCGGCATAGGCTGTGCCTGCCGGCAGGTCTCGCATCGCGATCGTCAGGAGATAGACGCTGCCGAGAGCTGCCGCGATGCCGATCGCGCTCGGCATCAGTTTCGTCCAGCCCTCGGCGTATTTCAGCGCCAGCCCCATGACGATCTCGACGAGGCTCGCCGCTATCAGAATGATCCATGCCATGTTCGTCTCCATTGGAATTCTCACATGGTTCACAATCTGGTAGAGTAGGCACCAAATAACAATTACGCACCTTTTGGTAACTATGGAAAATCACGACAAGCCAGCGCCCGCGACGTCCGTCCCCGACGTCTTCGATCCGACCTGTTCGTCACGCCACGCGCTGGAACTGATCGCCGGCAAGTGGCCGATGCTCATTATCTCGGCGCTCGAAGGCGGACCGATGCGCAATGCCGCGCTGATGCGCCGGCTCGGCGACATCTCGCAGAAGATGCTGACGCAGACGCTGAAGGAGCTGGAGCGCAACGGCCTGGTTGTCCGCAAGGACAAGAAGACCGTGCCGCCGCATGTGGAATACAGCTTGAGCCCGATCGGTCGTTCGCTCAGTGACACCCTGCTGGTGCTCGACCGTTGGGCGGAAACGCATTTCGGGACACTCGACGCGGCCCGCGAGCGTTATGACGCCGAGCGCCGCTAGTGAAGCTCAGGCGGCATCGAGCTGCGATTGGGCGACTACCTTGACCACCCAGTCTGCAAAGACGCGCAGGCGGCTGCTCAGATGCCGGTTCGGCGGGTAGACGAGGTAGATCGGCATGGATTCGACCTCCCAATCCTCCAGAACCTGACGCATGGCCCCCGATATGAGATCGTCGCGCACCATGAAGCGCGGCGCCTGGATGACGCCGAGGCCGGCACGGGCGGCGGCGAGATAGGTGGTCGATTCATTGGCTGCCACCGTGTAGCGGCCGTTGACCTCGATCTCCTCGTTGCCGCGCTTGAAGTAGAACGGCATCTGCTGTCCGGTCTGCGGTCTGAAGTAGCCGACGACATAGCAGTTCTTCGAAAGATCGGACGGATGCTGCGGCGTGGCATGGCGATCGAGATAAACGGGCGCGGCACAGGCGATGAAGCTCATCTCGGTGATGCGGCGCGCGATCAGCGACTGGTCCGTAAGCGTGCCGACACGGATGGCGCAATCGACATTCTCCGCCACGTAGTCGACCGTCCTGTCCGAGACGCCGAGGTCGATCTGGATATCGGGATAGCGCTTGTGGAACTCCGGCAGGGCCGGAATGACGATCAGGTTGGCAATCGCACTCGCCATCTCCACCCGCAGGCGCCCCTTCGGCAGGGTTTGGGCGCTCGACAGGCTGCCGTCGAGTTCATCGAGATCGGTCAGCAACCGAGCGGCCCGCTCGTAGTAGAGCGCGCCATCCGGCGTCACCAGCACCCGGCGGGTGGTGCGGTTCAAAAGTTTTGTGCGCAGATGCGCTTCCAACCCCTGAATGAGATTGGTGAGGGTCGCCTTGGGCATATTCAGCGAAGCGGAGGCGCGGGTAAAGTTCCCGGTTTCGACGACCCGGAGGAACGCACGCATGGCCGTGAGCTGGTCCATTTTCAAGAGCCATAATTGTTCGAGAATACGAATAGTGTAGTCAGTTTGAAAAGACTATTCCAGACAGAAGACAATGTTATTCTCCTACCGTGGCGTGTTGTCGCCACATGTGGGTTGAGCTCGGGCCGAAGGCAAGAGAGATGGGCGAACTGTTCAAAGTGGAGACGATGCAGACCGGCCAAGGCTGCTGCACGGCACGCGTCTACCGCGGCGAAGCTTTGCTCAATCCGCCGCCGGTCGTGCTGCACCTGCATGGCGGCTCCTTCATGGGCGGAACGATCGCCGCCGGTGAGCGCGTCGCCGAGGCGCTTGCGGCGGCTGGCGCCGTGGTGATCTCGCCGGAATATTCCACAGCTTGCCTCAATCCGTTTCCCGCGGCGCTTGATGTCGCCTACGCCATGCTGTCGTCGATGCGCTCGCGCTGCCCGCAGTTCGCGCACAAGAAATCGTCGCTGTTCGTGGCCGGCGAAGAGGCGGGCGGCAATGTTGCCGCCGGCGCCGCGCTGATGGCGCGTGACCAGTATCTGACCGACCTCAAGGGCCAGATTCTTTTGTCGCCGATGCTCGACCCGTGTCTCGCGACGGAATCGTTCCGGCAATACTGTCCGCAGTCCTCGGCGCAATCGATCGCCGACGGCTGGCAGCGCTACCTCGGGCAAAGCGGCGGCTTCACGCATCCTTACGCCGCGCCGGCCCACTGCACGCGGCTCGCCGGCCTCGTGCCTTCGCTGATCCTCACCAGCGAGGAGTGTCCGATGCGCGACGAAACCGAAGCCTATGCCAAACGCCTGCGTCAGGCGGGCGTATCAGTTGAATCTCACGTCCTGCCGGGACGAGCCGGATGGCTGCCGCAGAATACGGTCGCCAAGGAAAACTGGGCGGCACAGCAGGAAGAAATTACCGGCATCTTCTCCCGATTCTTCCAGAAGACGGGGGCGAAGCCGGCGGAAATGACGGTGCGTTAGACGAGAGCGGCGGTCACCCAGCCCCTTCACCTTGTCTGACATCGAAAGCAACGCGCCGGCTCCCAACCGGCAAGGAGAGAAAAGATGACATCGATAGTGACCCGTCGGGCCCTCTGGGGCGCCGGCCTGAGTATCCTTTTGTCTGTCGCCGGCGGTGGTGCCGTCATGCTCGGCCTGCCGCAGCATTTCGAGGCCGACGCCGCAACCGAGACCGCCGCGGCGCCACCTCCGGCCGTGCCGGTCTCGGTGTCGCGGGCGCAGTCCAAGCGTATCACCACCTGGGAGGAATTCTCCGGCCGGCTCGAAGCGATCGAGCGGGTCGAGGTTCGCCCGCGCGTCGGCGGCGCCATTCTCAAGGCGCATTTCCGCGAAGGCGCGCTCGTCAAGCAGGGCGATCTCTTGGTAACGATCGATCCCGAGCCCTATGCCGCGGCCGTCGAACGGGCGAAGGCCCAGGTCGAGGCAGCCGAAGCGCGCGTCGCGCTTGCCAAGATCGAACTCGAGCGCGGCCGCAAGCTGGTGACCACCAGCGCCGTGCCGCAGAGCAGCGTCGACCAGCGCTCCAGCGCCTATGACGAAGCTCAAGCCGAAGTGCGCTCGGCCAAGGCGGCGTTGCGCACCGCCGAACTCGACCTGCAATATACGGAGGTGCGGGCGCCGATTTCCGGCCGCGTCGGCCGGCTCGACGTCACCGCCGGCAACCTGGTCGCCGCAGGCTCCGCCTCGCCGGTGCTGACCACACTCGTCTCGGTCGATCCGATCTATGCGAGCTTCAACGCCAGCGAAGAGGTGGTCACGACCGCACTCGCCAAGCTTGCCGCCTCGGCCGGCGGCGACGCGATCGAGCGCCTTCCGGTCCAGGTCGGCACCGCCGCCGACGAGGGCACGCCGATCACGGGCCATATCCAGCTCATCAACAACGAGGTGGATGCGGCAACCGGCACGATCCGGGTGCGTGCAGCGCTCGAAAACGCCGACGGCAGGCTGATCTCTGGCCAGTTCGTCCGCATCCGCATCGGCGAACCGGACCCCGAGGAAAAGCTCGTGATCAGCGACCGCGCCATCGGCTCCGACCAGGACAAGAAGTTCGTCTTCGTCGTCGGTACCGACAACAAGGTCGAGTATCGCCAGGTGAAACTCGGGCCGAATTCCGATGGTCTGCGGATCGTCGAAAGCGGCCTGAAGTCTGGCGAGAACATCGTCGTCAACGGCCTGCAGCGGGTTCGCCCCGGCGTTGTCGTGGCGCCGCAGCACGTCGAGGAAACGACTGCCTCGATCGCCAAGTAATCCAGGTGCCTCTTCGCCTGGTGTGAAGAGGCGGCCGGCCTAGGCATCACTCAGCAGACAGCGCCGCGCGGCGACACCTTTCGCCGCGGGACACCCGCCGTCTGCGCGAACTCGTCCCAAGGGGGATACCATGAATTTCTCACGCTTCTTCGTCGACCGCCCGGTCTTCGCGGGCGTTCTTTCGGTCCTGATCTTCGTGGCCGGCCTGATCGGCATGACCGGTCTGCCGATCTCCGAATATCCCGAAGTCGTGCCGCCGCAGATCGTCGTGCGCGCGCAGTATCCGGGCGCCAACCCAGCCGTTATCGCCGAGACGGTGGCGACACCGCTCGAAGAACAGATCAACGGCGTCGAAGGCATGCTCTACATGCAGAGCCAGGCGACCGCCGACGGCCTGATGACTCTGACGGTCACCTTCGAACTCGGCACCGATCCCGATCAGGCCCAGCAGCTCGTGCAGAACCGCGTCTCGCAGGCCGAGCCGCGGTTGCCTGAGGAAGTGCGCCGCCTCGGCGTCACCACCGTCAAGAGCTCGCCAGACCTGACGCTGGTCGTGCACCTGATCTCGCCGAACGGGCAATATGACATCAACTATCTGCGCAACTACGGTGTGCTGAACGTCAAGGATCGGCTGGCCCGCATCGACGGCGTCGGCCAGGTGCAGATCTTCGGCGGCGGCGACTATTCGATGCGCGTCTGGATCGACCCGCAGAAGGCCGCCGAGCGCGGTCTTGCCGCAAGCGACATCGCCAATGCGGTGCGCGGTCAGAACGTCCAGGCGGCCGCCGGCGTCATCGGCGCCTCGCCCTCCGTGCCCGGCCTCGACCTGCAGCTTTCCGTCAACGCTCAAGGCCGTCTGCAGACGCCTGAGGATTTCGCCAACATCGTCGTCAAATCCGGCGCCGAGGGCGAAGTGACCCGCCTTGGCGACGTCGCCCGCGTCGAGATGGGCGCTGCCGACTACTCGCTGCGCTCGCTGCTCGACAACAAGCCAGCGGTCGGCATGGGCATTTTCCAGGCCCCGGGCTCGAACGCGATCCAGATCTCCGAAAACGTGCACAAGGCCATGGCCGAGCTGAAGCTCACCATGCCCGAAGGCGTCGACTACGAGATCGTCTACGATACGACCCAATTCGTGCGCGCCTCGATCGAGTCGGTTATCCATACCCTGCTCGAAGCGATCGCGCTCGTGGTACTTGTCGTCATCATCTTCCTGCAGACCTGGCGCGCCTCGATCATCCCGCTCGTCGCCGTGCCGGTCTCGATCGTCGGCACCTTCGCGGTGATGTATGTCTTCGGCTTCTCGATCAACGCGCTCAGCCTCTTCGGCCTGGTGCTTGCGATCGGCATCGTCGTCGACGACGCGATCGTGGTGGTGGAGAACGTCGAACGCAACATCGAGCAGGGCCTGTCGCCGGTTCAGGCGACCTATCGCGCCATGCAGGAAGTCTCCGGCCCGATCATCGCGATTGCGCTGGTGCTCGTCGCCGTCTTCGTGCCGCTCGCCTTCATCACCGGCCTCACCGGTCAGTTCTATCGCCAGTTCGCGCTGACGATCGCGATCTCGACTGTCATCTCTGCCCTTAACTCGCTGACGCTGTCGCCGGCGCTGGCCGCCCTTCTCCTGAAAGACCATCACGCGCCGAAGGATTGGCTGACGCGGGCGATGGACAAGGCCTTCGGCTGGTTCTTCCGCGGCTTCAACCGCTTCTTCGGGGCAAGTTCGGAGGCCTATGGCCGCGGCGTCGGCCGCATCCTGACGCGCAAGTCGCTGATCATGATCGTCTATGTCCTGCTGCTCGGCGTCACCTTCACGCTGTTCCGCGCCATCCCCGGCGGCTTCGTGCCGGCTCAGGACAAGCAGTACCTGATCGGCTTCGCCCAGCTTCCTGATGGAGCAACGCTCGACCGCTCGGAAGACGTGATCAAGCGCATGAGCGAGATTGCGCTCAAGCATCCGGGCGTCAAGAACGCCATCGCCTTCCCGGGCCTGTCGATCAACGGCTTCACCAACTCGTCGAACTCCGGCATCGTCTTCGTCGCCCTGAAACCCTTCGAGGAACGCAAGACGCCCGAACTGTCCGGCGGTGCGATCGCCATGCAGCTCAACCAGGAATTCGGCGCGATCCAGGATGCCTTCATCGCCATGTTCCCGCCGCCGCCCGTGCAGGGCCTCGGCACAACAGGCGGTTTCAAGCTGCAGCTCGAGGACAAGAATGGCCTCGGCTACCAGGCGCTCGACGAGGCGACCAAGGCGTTCCTTGCCAAGGCCTACCAGACGCCTGAGCTGGCCGGGCTCTATTCCAGCTTCCAGATCAACGTGCCGCAGCTTTATGCCGACCTCGATCGGGTGAAGGCACGTCAGCTCGGCGTGGCGGTCACCGACGTGTTCGAGACGCTGCAGATCTACCTGGGTTCGCTCTATGTCAACGACTTCAACGCCTTCGGCCGCACCTACAGCGTGCGCATCCAGGCGGATGCCAACTACCGCAGCCATGCCGACGACATCGGCAAGCTGAAGGTGCGTTCGCAGACCGGCGAGATGATCCCGCTGTCGGCACTGTTGAAGGTCGAGCAGACCGTCGGCGCCGAACGGGCGATCCGCTATAACGGCTTCCTGTCGGCCGACATCAACGGCGGCCCGGCTCCGGGGTTCTCGTCCGGCCAGGCGCAGGCAGCCATCGAGAAGATCGCCGCCGAAACCCTGCCGCCCGGCATCGGCTACGAGTGGACCGATCTCACCTACCAGCAGATCCTGGCCGGCAATTCCGGTATCCTGGTCTTCCCGCTGGCACTGCTGCTGGTCTATCTCGTGCTTGCGGCCCAGTATGAAAGCTTGACGCTACCGATCTCGATCATCCTGATCGTACCAATGGGCATCATGGCGGCACTGGTGGGCGTCTGGCTGACGGGAGGCGACAACAACGTCTTCACCCAGATCGGCCTGATCGTGCTGGTCGGCCTTTCGGCGAAGAACGCCATCCTGATCGTCGAGTTCGCCCGCGAACTCGAACTGTCGGGCAGCACCCCGGTCAAGGCCGCGATCGAGGCGAGCCGGCTGCGTCTTCGTCCGATCCTGATGACCTCGATGGCCTTCATCATGGGCGTCGTGCCGCTGGTCACGTCCACGGGGGCCGGTGCGGAAATGCGCTCGGCCATGGGTGTCGCGGTCTTTGCCGGCATGATCGGCGTCACCGCCTTCGGCATCTTCATGACGCCGGTCTTCTACGTGCTGATCCGCAAGCTTACCGGCGAGCGGCCTCTGAAGCACGCCGGAGCCCATATCGAAGCGCCGCATCTCGCACCCGGAGAATAGGGCCTTTTTACCCGTTACACTCTTCACGCGGGCCGGATCCATCCCGGCCCGCTGACGCTGCGGCGTCGCGCCTCCGCCCAGGCGCGGCGCCGCATTGCATCCCCGCGTGACAGTTCCCCATCCCGCGTGACAGTTCGCTGGCGATCGGATAAACCAGCAGCCTCCATTCCATTGGCCTCAGCGGCCAAGCAGACGGCATAGCGTTAGATGACCCCCACCGATCCGATCGCCAATCTCGCCACCCTCATTCGCTGCCCCTCTGTCACCCCGGCCGAAGGCGGAGCGCTTTCCGCCCTTGAGGCGATGCTGAAGCCGCTCGGCTTTGCGGTCGATCGCGTGGTGGCGAAGGACGTCGGCACGCCCGATATCGAGAACCTCTATGCCCGGCTCGGAACGGAAGGCCCGCACCTGATGTTCGCCGGCCACACCGACGTCGTGCCCGTCGGCGACGAAGCCGCATGGAGCCACGGCCCGTTCTCGGCCGACATCGCCGGTGATGAGATGTACGGCCGCGGCGCCGTCGACATGAAGGGCGGCATCGCCTGCTTCGTGGCGGCGATCGCCCGCCACATCGAAAAACATGGGCTCCCGAAAGGCTCGGTTTCCTTCCTCATCACCGGTGACGAAGAGGGGCCGGCAATCAATGGCACCACCAAGCTCTTGCAATGGGCGGCCGACAAGGGCGAGCGCTGGGACGCCTGCCTCGTCGGCGAACCGACCAATCCGGACCATCTCGGCGACATGATCAAGATCGGCCGGCGCGGCTCGCTCTCCGGCCGCATCACCGTCAATGGCGTGCAGGGCCATGCCGCCTATCCGCACCTTGCCGACAATCCGGTGCGCGGCATCCTGCAACTGACCCAGGCGCTGATGGATCCGCCCTTCGACAACGGCACCGAGAGTTTCCAGGCATCGAACCTTGAGGTGACGACGATCGATGTCGGCAATGGCGCCGTCAACGTCATTCCGGCCAAGGCGAGTGCCGCCTTCAACATCCGCTTCAACGACACCTGGACGGCGGAAAGCCTGATGGCCGAGATCATCGCCCGGCTCGACCGGGCGGCTGCAAGCGGCAGCCTCAGGCCCGACCGCGCGCCCGTCCGCTACGAGATCACCTGGGCCGAACGCCCGAGCCACGTGTTCCTGACGCGCAACAATGCGCTGATCGATTCGCTTTCCGGCGCTGTCGAAGCGGTCACCGGCCGCCAGCCGAAGCTGTCGACCACGGGCGGCACTTCGGATGCGCGTTTCATCAAGGACTACTGCCCTGTGGTCGAGTTCGGCCTGGTCGGCCAGACCATGCACATGGTCGACGAGCGCGTTGCCGTCGCCGACCTCGAGACGCTGACGAACATCTACGAAACCTTCATCTTCAGCTGGTTCGGCCATGCCGCTGCTTGATGAGGTGCTTGCCTATATCAAGGGCCTCTGGCTCTTGGCGCAGGGCAAAGAGGAGGGATTCCGCTGGCTCGATTTCAGTGAGAGCGGCCTCTGGCGCTCCTTCACCTCTATGCTCTGGTGCCTGCCGGCGATCGCCGTCACCTGGGCATCCTGGCGGTTCTACTACCTGTCGGCCATGCCTGAAGGCACGGTGATCGGCATCGGCTTCATCTTCAAGCTCTTGGTCGTCGATCTCGTCAGTTGGCTGCTGCCGCTGGTGCTGATCGCTGTTCTATCGCGCCCGCTCGGCTTTGCCGGCGCGGTGGTGCCCATCGTCGTCACCACCAACTGGCTCTCGGTCCCGCTTTCCTATGCGATGGCCATTCCCGCCGCCATCCGCCTGATCATTCCGGGAAGCCAGGGCCTGACGAGCCTGATCTGGCTGGCGCTGCTCGTCGTCAGCGTCGCGGTGCTTTTCCGGCTCCTGCGCATGATTACCGGCAACCAGACCCTGCTTGCCTCGGCGCTGACGGCGCTCTTCCTGCTGCCGTCGATGATGATCGGCGATCTCCTGCAGCGCTTCTTCGGCCTGATCCCGGGCTAGCGCATGTCGCGCAAAAGTGCGCAGCGGTTTTGCGATAACGACATGCGGAATTTGAAGGACTCATAGCGCGAGCGAATCTGAAAGATCGAGACACGCTTTGGAGCCCGGGATCGACCGACCGTCAATAATCCACTTGCAGGAAATAAAGCCCATCGGGCGGAGCCACGGGGCCGCAAGCCTTGCGGTCACGCGCTTCGAGTGCGGCCTGCAGGTCGTCCGGCGTCCACTTCCCCTCGCCCACCAGCTTCAACGAACCGGCAAAAGACCGGATCTGATTGTGCAGGAAACTCTGGGCCGTGGCGCGGATTTCGATGACACCGGCGACGAGCGCGACATCCAGCCGATCGAGGGTGCGCACCGGGCTCGTTGCCTGGCAATGGGCCGAGCGGAAGGTCGTAAAATCGTGATGGCCGACGAGACGTTGCGCGCCTTCGTGCATCGCCGCGTGGTCGAGCGGCTTCGGCACCCACCAGGCGCGCCTGGCTTCCAGCGCCAGAGGCGCCGGCCGGGAGATGATGCGGTAGAGATAGTGCCGGCGCAGCGCCGAGAAACGAGCGTCGAACTCCGGCGACACTTCCTCGGCTTCGAGGATCGCCACACGCTCACCCGCAAGCCCCAGATGCGCGTTCAGCGCGTTGCGCAGCGTATAGGGCTTCCACGGGCGCGTCAGATCGACATGCATGACCTGGCCACTGGCGTGCACGCCGGAGTCGGTACGGCCGGCGCCGCGGATCGAAACGGTCTCGCCGGTCAAGGACAGCACCGCCTTTTCGATGGCCCCTTGCACGGATTGGCCGTTGTCCTGCCGCTGCCAGCCGACATAGTCGGAGCCGTCATATTCGACGGTCAGCTTGAACCGCGGCATCAGCCGACCCTCGTGCCGGACGCGACCGGCGTTCCGCGCAGGAAGTCGGCGGCGCCGAGCGCCTTGCCGCCGGCGCGCTGCAGGCGCGTGGGCCGGACCGCACCCTCGGCGCAGGCAATCGTGAGATTGTCGTCAAGTACCGTGCCGGGCTCGCCGGCACCCGATGCCGGCTCGGAATTCAGAACCTTGATACGTTCCGGCTTGCCGGCGATTTCGAGCTCGAACCACGCACCCGGGAATGGCGACAGGCCGCGAATATGATCATGCACCTCGCGAGCGCTGCGGGCAAAGTCGATGCGGGTTTCCGCCTTGCTGATCTTCGCCGCATAGACGACGCCCTCGTCGGGCTGCGCGGTCAGCGGCAGATCGCCGGCCGCAAGCTTGGCCATCGCCTCTTTCATCAGCGTCGCACCGACCTGCATCAGCCGGTCGTGCAATTCGCCCGCCGTCATCGTCTCACCGATCTGGACGGCCTTGGTGAGGGCGACGGGGCCGGTATCGAGCCCCTTGTCCATCTTCATCACCATCATGCCGGTCTCATGATCGCCGGCCATGATGGCGCGCTGGATGGGGGCAGCACCCCGCCAGCGCGGCAGCAGCGAAGCATGGCCGTTGTAGCAGCCGTATTTGGTGCCGGTGAGGATCGCCTCGGGCAGAAGCAGGCCATAGGCGACGACGACGGCGACATCGGCGTCGAAGTCGCGGAAGGTCTGGCGATCCGGCTCGTCCTTGAAGTTGACCGGCGTCAGCACGGGGATGCCGAGCAGCTCGGCCGCCTGATGGACCGGCGACTTCTGCAGGTCGAGCCCGCGGCGGCCGCCCGGTCGCGGAGGCTGTGTATAGGCGGCAACGATCTGGTGACCAGCCTCGGCAAGCGCCGCCAGCGTCGGCACCGAAAATTCCGGCGTACCCATGAAGATGATGCGAAGTGACAAGGCGGTAACTCCGTCCTTTCAGATCACTTCATGCGGGGAAACGGCGAAATGATCTCATTCTCTGAAACAGGACAATTCCAGGCGGAAAACCGTTTCACGCTTTTCCTGGAATTGTTCAATGGGTTCCCGCCCTCAAATCGTGCCCTTCGCGCGATCTGTTCGCGACCGCTTGCGTGGTCGACGTCAGATCGCCTTCGCACCGCGCGTCTTGGCGGCCTTGGTGAACTTGCGGATCACCATGTCGCGCTTGAGCTTGGAGATGTGATCGATGAACAGCACGCCGTTCAGGTGATCGATCTCATGCTGCAGGCAGGTGGCGAGCAGGCCATCGGCCTCGATCATCTGTTCCTTGCCGTCACGGTCGAGATGCTTGACGGTGATCGCCGCGGGGCGCTCGACCTCGGCGTAAAAGTCTGGGATCGACAGGCAGCCTTCCTCGTAGACCGAGCGCTCATCGGACGAAGCAACGATCTCGGGATTGATGAAAACGAGCGGGGTCTTGTCGTCGCCTTCTTTCGAAACATCGAGCACCAGCATGCGTTTGGCAACGCCGATCTGGATCGCGGCAAGGCCGATGCCGGGCGCGTCATACATGGTTTCGAGCATATCGTCGGCCAGACGGCGGATGTCCGCGTCGATGGTTTCGATCGGCGTGGAAACCTGGCGGAGCACAGGATCGGGAAGGATGATAAGCGGCTTGATCGTCATGCTGCTCCCATAGCCGATCTTTCCATCAGCGTGCAAGAAAATTGCCTTGCCACCCTCAGCCGCCCTTCCCGCATCGGCCCGCGTTAACCGCACGATGTGAATGTTCTTGTTTTGATCTACCCATAACCAAAGAATCTGTTAGGTTTAGCGCATGGAACCTGCACCCCTTTCCTTCGCCCAACCGCTGTTTTTCGTCGGTCCCTTGCCGATCACTCTCGGCCATCTCGCGATTGCCGCCGGCCTTGTCGTCGTCGTTGCTCTTCTGATGGCGTTTTCGCGGCGGCGGGACACTCGCGACGAAGAACGGCAGGAACAGATGGCGATGCTGCTTGCGGCCCAGACGGAGATGCAAGGGCGGGTCGCCGCCATGGCCGAGGTTTTCGGCGCGCGGCAGGCGGAGCTCAACCAGACGCTCAGCCAGCGCATCGACGGCATGACCCACCGCATCGGCGCATCGATCACCGAACAGACCAAGGCGACGCACGAAAACCTCAGGCGGCTGCAGGAGCGCCTGGCGGTCATCGACAATGCCCAGAACAACATCCAGTCGCTGGCCAAGGACATGGCCGGGTTGCAGGCGATCCTTTCAAACAAGCAGACGCGCGGCGCCTTCGGCCAGTCACGCATGGAGGCGATCATCGCCGATGGGCTGCCGATGGGCGCCTTTGAATTTCAGACGACGCTGTCGAACGGCGCACGACCCGATTGCACCATCCGCATGCCGAACGGCCAGCCGGCGCTCGTCATCGACGCGAAATTTCCGCTGGAAGCCTGGAACGCGATGCGGGATGCCCCGAATGCGGAACGCCGCCAACAGATCGCGCAACTCTTCCGCCGCGACATGGAAACCCATGTGCGCGATATCGCCAGCAAATACCTGATCCCCGGAGAGACACAGGACACCGCCTTCCTCTTCGTGCCATCGGAATCGATCTTCGCCGAAATCCACGAGCATTTCGAAGCGATCGTGCAGAAGGCGCATCGCCAGCGGATCGTCATCGTCTCGCCGTCGCTGCTGCTCTTGTCGATCCAGGTGATCCAGGCGATCCTCAAGGATGCGCGCATGCGCGAGCAGGCGCATCTGATCCAGGGTGAAGTAGCCAGGCTGATGGAGGACCTCAGCCGTCTCGACGAGCGCGTGCGCAAGCTTCAGGGCCATTTCGCCATGAGCCAGAAGGACGTCGAGGATATTCTGATTTCGTCCAGCAAGCTCACGCGGCGCGGCGCCAAGATCGAGGCGCTCGAACTTCAAGCCGAAGGCGGGACGCAAGAAGCAAGCGATCCGCGTGCCGCCGTCGACAACCGCGTCGGGCAATTGCGCCTGCGGGTGGTTGACGAGGACTGAGGCTGTCGGGCACTCTCCGGCCCACTTTGCAATCCGACGGGAAATTTTCACATGATCACTGTTTTTGGGTCCATCAACATGGACCTGATCGCCACGACCGCACGCCTTCCGAAGCCGGGCGAGACCGTTGCCGGAACTGGTTTTTCGACCGCCGCCGGCGGCAAGGGCGCAAACCAGGCGCTTGCCGCGCGACGTGCCGGAGCGACAGTTAAGATGGCTGGTGCTGTGGGCAAGGACAGTTTTGCCGATGGCGCGCTGGAACTGCTGAAGGGTGCTGGCACCGACCTCTCCCTGACCAAGACGGTGGAAGAGCCAACCGGCACCGCGCATATCTTGGTCGGCGGTGACGGCGAAAACGTCATCGTCGTCGTCGCCAGTGCCAATGCGACTGTCAATGAGGCCGATGCGGTGAAAGCCGTCGACGGCATGAAGCCCGGCGACACGCTGATGCTGCAGCTCGAAATTCCGGCAGCCTCCGTCGAGAAGGCGCTCAATATAGCCAAGCAGAAGGGCGTCCGGTCTGTCATCAACATCGCGCCGTTGACCGCGGATGCGGCTCGCCTCGGGCGCATGGCCGATATCGTCATTGCCAATGAGACCGAATTCGAGCTGCTTGCCGGCAGGAGCGGCATCAGCAGCGCGGAACGCGAAGACGCGATGAAGGCGCTTCACGCCGAGACCGGCCAGACGGTCATCGTCACGCTCGGCGCCGAAGGCGTCGTCGCCGTGCACGAAGGCGAGATCCAGCGTGCCAAGGGCCTGAAGATCGAACCGGTCGATACCGTCGGCGCCGGCGACACCTTCTGCGGCTATCTTGCCGCCAGCCTCGACGCCGGCATTGCCTTTCCCGATGCGCTGCGCCGTGCAGCCGTCGCCGGCTCGCTCGCCTGCCTGAAGAGCGGCGCCCAGCCCTCGATCCCGCTTTCCTCGGAAGTGGCGTCGCGTATCTAGATCGCGACAACCTTGGGTCGGACCGACCCGTGATAGGCCAAAGGGCATCTGGTGCGGGCGGAGATCGCCCGCATTTTTCTTGCCGGCTCTCTGCCGCCGCGCGTTTCCAACCGTCTCAAAATCTCCGCTTGCGCAATCCGGACAGCCGATGTCGCGGAGATAAAACTCCGCGCGCAATTTTATCAAAGCAACAGGTAAAACAGCGTCCGCGTTGGGCCTATTTTAAGAATCTCCAGTCTATTCAGGAGCCTGAGAAGGCCGGTCGAAGCGATCCGGTTGCCTCCAACATGCCGGTCGGCATCTGACGCTCCATGATGGAGTTCACCCCCATTGCGAAATGCGTCCACCGCAGGCGAGAGCCGGCGGACCTCCCAGCACGTGAGGATTTCATGTTCAAGTTCCAAGCCAAATCGCTGGCGACCAAACTGATCGCGGTGACAGGCGGCACGATTGCACTTGTCCTGCTCGCCTCGAATTTCGTTCTCATCTCCCAGACCCAGGATCGCGTCGAAACGCTGGTCCTTGAACAGGCAAACGGTGAAGCCCGCGCGATCGCCTCCGACATCGCCGGCGACGTCGGCGAGCTTGCGAGCGCTGCCCGCTCGATGGCCGGCGTTCTCGGCCGGGCACATGCGGAAAAGTCGATGGAGCGCACCGGGGTGATCAATATCCTGAGGGCGAACCTCGAGCAGAACCCCTTCGCCTTCGGCAGCTGGTTCGCGGAAGAGCCCAAGGCCTTCGACGGCCGCCAGGAAGATGTTGTCAACAATAAGGAACTGGGCGGCAACGAGCTCGGCATCTTCACGCCCTACTGGTCGAAGACCCGGAACAACGAAATCCAGTACTCCACCTTCAAGGCCGATTATCCGGCGGAGTGGTATGCGCTCGCGGCAAAGAGCGGCAAGGGCGCGATCACCCAGCCCTATACTGCCGAGGGTACCGACATTCCGACCGCGATGAGCTCGATCGCCTATCCCGTTATGTCAAGCGGCAAGCTGATCGGCGTCTCCGGCGTCGACATTTCACTCGCCTCGCTGGCCGAGGGTCTGGCGAAGTTGAAGCCGTTCGAAACCGGCCGCGTCTACCTGCTGTCGCAGAGCGGCAAGTGGCTCGTCGCGCCGATCCCGGAACTGCTGCTCAAAGCCTATGACGGCGAAGGCAACGACATCGTCAAGAATGCGCTTGATTCCGGCAAGCCTGGCGTCATTTCCAACCTTTCCTATGACGGCAACGAACCCTTCGACCGCCTCGTCTATCCCTTCGCGCTTTCGGGCGTGAACACCAGCTGGGTCGTGCTCGTCGACGTGCCGCGCGCCGCGATCAATGCCCCGGTCAAGGACCAGACCTACATGATGATCGTCGGCGGCCTGGTCGTGCTCGGCGCCGTTCTGCTCGGTCTCTATCTCGCCGTCCGCGGCTTCGTGCAGAAGCCTCTCGCCGCCCTCGTGAACGACGTCAAAGGACTCAGCCACGGCGACTATACCAAGGCGATCGCCGGCCAGGATCGCTCCGACGAAACCGGCGAAGTCGCCAAGGCACTCGAGGGCTTCCGCCACCAGCTTGCCGACACCAAGCGCCTGGAAGGCGAAGCCCGCCATGAGCGCGAACAGGCCGAGCGCGAACGCGGCCGGTCGGAAACCGAGCGTGCCGAGAGCAGCGCCTTGCAGCGCGACATCGTCGCCCGCCTCGGCAAGGGCCTGTCCCATCTCTCGTCCGGCGATCTCGCCTTCCGCATCACCGACGAGTTCCCGGGCGAATATGCCCAGCTCAAGCGCGACTTCAACGCGACGATGGAAAGCCTCGAAGCGACGATCCGCACCGTCAACCATTCGGTCGTCAACATCGGCAACGGCACGAGCGAAATCAGCAGCGCCGCCAACGACCTGTCGCACCGCACCGAACAGCAGGCGGCGAGCCTCGAAGAAACGGCAGCAGCCCTCGACGAGCTGACCTCGCAGGTCAACGCCAGCGCCGAAAACGCCAAGGTCGCCGCGAAGTCGGTGGAAGTGGCCAGCAGCGATGCCGGACAGTCGGGCGAAGTGGTACAGAAGGCCATCGCCGCGATGAAGGGCATCGAGCAGTCGTCGCACGAGGTCAGCCGCATCATCGGCGTCATCGACGAAATCGCCTTCCAGACCAACCTTCTGGCGCTCAACGCCGGCGTCGAAGCGGCCCGCGCGGGCGAAGCCGGCAAGGGTTTTGCCGTCGTCGCCCAGGAAGTACGCGAGCTTGCCCAGCGCTCCGCCAATGCCGCCAAGGAGATCAAGACGCTGATCAACACTTCGGCCGGCCAGGTGCGCGAAGGTGTCGACCTCGTCGGCAAGGCGGGCGGCGCGCTCGAAAAGATCGCCGAGCAGGTGGTGCAGATCAACGGCCTCATCCGCCAGATCTCGAGCTCGGCCTCCGAGCAGGCCGTCGGCCTCAAGGAGATCAACTCGGCCGTCAACCAGATGGACCAGGTGACCCAGCAGAACGCCGCCATGGTCGAGGAGACGACGGCCGCCGGCATGGCGCTCAACGAAGAGGCCCGCACGCTCAACGCCCTGGTTGCCCGCTTCCGCGTCGCCCAGTCCTCGACGTCGGCCCAGCCTACCTCGTCGGAGATGCTGCGTGGCACCGCCGAACGCATGCGTGCGGCCGAACGCCCGGCACCGGCACCTGCCCGCGAGGCGCGGCCGGCTCCGGCAGCAAGCCCGGCACGAAGCAGCTACTCGGCTTCAACGCAGCGGGTGCTCACCCAGACCTCGGGCGCCAACGCGCTTGCCCAGGACAATTGGGAAGAGTTCTGATCAACAGATCGAGAAAAGAAACGGCGCCTCTCGGGGCGCCGTTTTTGTTTGAAGCATGATGATCGAGCGTAGGCTCAGATGCGCGACAGGCGCTCGGTCAACAAATCGAAAAAGCCCTGGTCGTCGACGAAGCGCATGACCTTGGCATTGTGCGGCCGGCCGGTGACCTGCCACCAGTCGACAACCGTCATGCCCGCCGTCAGCGGCGACTTGGTTTCGATCTCGACGTTGCAATCCCGACCGGTGAAAAGCTCGGGGCGCAGCAGATAGGCGATGACCGTCGGGTCGTGCAGCGGGCCGCCATCGGTGCCGTATTTCTCGATGTCGAAGCGTTCGAAGAATTCGAGCATCTCGGCCATGGCGATCGCCGGGCGGCTGCCGATGTCGCGGATCTTCTGCACCCGCGCCTTGTGGGTGAGCACGCGATGGGTGACGTCGAGCGGCATCATCACGATCGGAATGCCCGAGCGGAAGACGATATCGGCGGCTTCCGGATCGACATAGATGTTGAACTCGGCCGCCGGCGTGATGTTGCCGCCTTCGAAGAAGCCGCCGCCCATCATCACCAGTTCCTTCACCCGCGGCGCAATCTCAGGCGCCTTCTGGAGCGCGAGCGCGATGTTGGTGAGCGGTCCCAGCGTGCAGAGCGTCACCGAGCCCTCTGCCTCGTTGCGGAGTGTTTCGACGATGAAGTCGACCGCGTGCTGCTCCTCGAGTTTCATCCTGGGCTCATCGAGCGTCGGTCCGTCGAGGCCGGTCTTGCCGTGCACGTGCTCGGCGGTGACCAGCGGACGGGCGATCGGCTTGTCGGCGCCGGAAAAAACCCGAACCTTCGGCCGGTCGCAGAGCTCGCAGAGAATGCGCGCATTGCGGGCCGTCAAGGTCAGCGGCACGTTGCCGGCGACCGTGGTGATGCCGAGCAGGTCGATCTCTTCCGGACTGCCGAAAGCGAGCATGATGGCGGCGGCATCGTCCTGCCCGGGATCGGTGTCTATGATTATCTTTCTGGGCACGGGCACTCTCTCGTCCTCCCTGGATCACGTTTGGCTGGGTCGACCCGACCCAAAGCCAGGCGCGATCGATTTCAATGCACCGGAGCGGATACGGGTAGCGTCGCATGCGCCCTCCTCGTCCCACTCTTGGATTCTGCGAGAGCGGACTATGATTTGCGTGCACGTCCGAGGCAAGCGGCTTGCACTCATTGCGCACAGCTACCATATTGCGGCAAGGATGCTGCTGGGCAGGTCCGAACATCGGTCGCTTGATCTCGCAAGGACTTGAAGAATGAGCCGAATTACGCCCTTTACGAGCCCGCTTCTGCTGGGTTTCGACACAATGGAAAAGACCCTTGAGCGCATCGCCAAGGGCAATGACGGATACCCGCCCTACAACATCGAGCGAATCCGCGGCGATGCCGCCGTTGACGCACCCGAGCGGCTCAGAATCACGCTTGCCGTGGCCGGGTTTTCTGAAGAAGACCTCGAAGTGACCACCGAAGAGAATCAGCTCGTCATCCGCGGCCGCCAGGTCGACAACGGCGATCGCGAGTACCTGCACCGCGGTATCGCTGCGCGCCAGTTTCAACGCACCTTCGTTCTCGCCGATGGCATGAAAGTTCTCGGCGCCGAGCTGCGCAACGGCTTGCTCTCCGTCGACCTCGTCCGCCCCGAACCGGTGCGTATGGTAAAGAAAATTAACATTTCAGTCCCAGAGTAGGATAACCGGCGGGATTTTCCCCTGGCCGGCGACCACGGAGTATCACCATGGGACTGAAAGCTGTCAGCTCGTCACTGTCGAAGAACGACCTCGCACATCTCGGCGAAGGCGAAATCGGCTACATCCGGAAAATGCGTTCGGAAGAAGTCTCGCGCTGCTTCCCGGAAGCACCCGAGATGGGACCGGGCATCGATCTCTGGGCCCTGTTCGGCGCCGACGGCACGCCGATCCTCCTGACCGACAATCGTTCCAGCACCTTCTTCAAGGCCGCCGAGGATGACCTGAAGACGGTCACCCTGCATTGATCAGGCTGCCGTCGCTGACGGTAGATCTATGGGACTGAATTGAAGCCGCCGCTCTGCATTGAACGACGCAATTCCAGACGGAAAACCGCTTCGCACTTTTCCTGGAATTGACTGTGAAGCGACACAATTCCGGACGGAAAACCGCTTCGCACTTTTCCTGGAATTGATTTTGGAGTGCCGCAATTCCGGGCGGAAAACCGCTTCGCACTTTTCCTGGAATTGCTAGGCTCGGCGGAAAGTGAGATAGGCGGAGCTCCGGCCTTCCCGGCGTGCCTTGGCCTCGTAGCGTGTGCTCGGCCACCCCTCGTACGGCGTCAGCCAGTCGGCTGCCTTCTCCGCCGTCCATTCGAAGGCCGCGTGATCGCGGCAATGCAACAGCGTCCAATTGACATAGGTGTCGATATCCGAGGCGAAGCAGAAAAGCCCGCCCGGCTTCAGCACGCGCGCAAAGCGGTCGAGATTGACCTTGGAGACGAAGCGGCGCTTCCAGTGTTTGCGCTTCGGCCACGGGTCCGGATAGAGCAGGTCGATCTGGTCGACGGAAGCGGCCGGCAGCCAGTCGAGAACCTGGGTGGCGTCGTCGTCATAAAGGCGGATGTTGCTGACACCGCGAGCCTCGATGTGGCCGACGAGCTTGGCCATGGAATTGACGAAGGGTTCGACGCCGATAAAGCCTGTCGAAGGCGTCTCGGCGGCGCGGTGGATCAGATGTTCGCCGCCGCCGAAGCCGATTTCCAGCCGGATGCGATCGACGCCCTGAGGAAACAACGTCTTCAGTTCCGCCGGAGCCGGGCTCGACAGATCGAGCTTCAGCGTCGGCAGCACGGTTTCCAGATGCGCCGCCTGCCGCTCGCGCAGCGGCTTGCCCTTGCGGCGGCCGAAAAAGGCCTCGGTTGCTCTGGCACGGCGCGGTTCGGTCATGTCGTTTGTCCCTTGGTCACGCTGATCCCGGATCAAGCCGACCCAAAATCAAAATGAACGAAGCGGGCGCTCCTTGCCGGAGCGCCCGCCCTGAATTTCGCAAGCGCCTGATAGCAGGCCGCTGCGCTATCTTCAATGCGCGGCGTTACACGCCACGCCAATCGCAGGATTACGCGGCTGCCCGGCCGTTGACGGCACCGCTCTGCTCGATCGCCGCCTTCAGCGGCTTCACCAGATCGAGCTTCTCCCAGGAGAAGGAACCGTCGCGGCCAGCCTTGCGGCCGAAGTGGCCGTAGGCAGACGTCTTGGCGTAGATCGGCTTGTTGAGGTCGAGGTGACGGCGAATGCCAGACGGCGACAGGTCCATCGTCTTGCGGATGGCCTGCTCGACCTGGTCTTCCGAGACCTTGCCGGTACCGTGCAGGTCGACATAGATCGACAGCGGCTGGGCAACGCCGATGGCGTAGGAGAGCTGGATCGTGCAACGATCGGCAAGACCGGCGGCTACGACGTTCTTTGCCAGGTAGCGCGCGGCATAGGCAGCCGAACGGTCGACCTTGGTCGTGTCCTTGCCCGAGAAGGCGCCGCCGCCATGGGGCGCAGCACCACCATAGGTGTCGACGATGATCTTGCGGCCGGTGAGGCCGGCGTCGCCGTCCGGGCCACCGATGACGAACTTGCCAGTCGGGTTGATGTACCAGGTGCAATCGTCGGCGATCTTCAGATCATCGAGCGCTTCGCGGATATAGGGCTCGACAACCGAGCGAACCTTGGCCGAATCCCAGGTGTCATCGAGATGCTGCGTCGACAGAACGATCGAGGTGACTTCCGCCGGCTTGCCATCGACGTAGCGCACGGTGACCTGGCTCTTGGCGTCCGGACCGAGCTTGGCGACTTCGCCTTCGCCCTTCTTGCGGGCGGCGGCGAGCAGATTGAGGATGCGGTGCGAGTAGTAGATCGGCGCCGGCATAAGTTCGGCGGTCTCGCGGCAGGCGTAGCCGAACATGATGCCCTGGTCGCCGGCACCCTCTTCGCCCTGCATGTCGGCAGCGCTGTCGACGCCCTGAGCGATGTGGGCGGACTGGAAGTGCAGAAGCACGTCGATCTTGGCCGTCTTCCAGTGGAAGCCGTCCTGCTCATAGCCGATCTCGCGGATCGCCTTGCGGGCGGCGGACTTGAACTTCGAGGGGTTGATGACGTCGTTGCCGTCCTTGTCCTTCTTCAGAAGGCTCGGCGGCAGGCGCACTTCGCCGGCGATGACGACGCGGTTGGTGGTCGCCAGGGTTTCGCAGGCGATGCGAACGCCCCACGGGTCGACACCGGTCTTGGCCGCTTCGCGGTAGACCAGATCCACGATCTCGTCGGAGATACGGTCACACACCTTGTCCGGATGACCTTCGGCTACAGATTCACTCGTGAACAGGTAGTTTGCACGCATGCGGGAAGTCCCCTCAATGAAGAAAAAGCGCTGGCATGGTGTTAGTGGTTTTGCGCCCGAAAAACAAGCGCACAACGACATAAATATATCTTTATATCACCATCAGGGCCAATCACTTTGGCGCGCCCGGAGAAAAGCGCGCATGAAAAAAGCGGCACAAAGGCCGCTTTGTTTTCAAGTCCCGACGGGGAACGTTGGAACTATTCGCTTTCTGCTTCCGCAGCGAGAGCCTTGACCAGATCGACAAGCCGGCGGCGAACCTTCGGATCGGTGATCTTGACGAAAGCGCGGTTGAGTTGCAGCCCCTCGGAGGACGACAGGAAATCGACAACGTAGTTGGAACTGGACGCTTCTGCCATGCCGGGCTGACCGGTACCGCTATCACCCGGGGCATCTTCGAAGAAGAAGGAAACCGGAACATTCAGGATGCCCGAAATGTTCTGCAACCGGCTCGCGCCGACGCGATTCGTGCCCTTCTCATACTTCTGGATCTGCTGAAAAGTGATCCCCAGACTTTCGCCGAGCTTCTCCTGGCTCATGCCAAGCATCGTGCGGCGAAGACGAATCCGACTACCGACATGAATGTCGATCGGGTTCGGCTTCTTTTTGTTTTCGATCATATCTGCGTTCCCAAACACGCTGTTTCGTTTGATCCACCGCCCGGCATGAAGCACCGCTCACCGAGGCGACCGCCACGGTGATACGACAAAGCCGCCACAACAAGGACGATGGTGCGGACCACTATGCAATTTTAGGGGTTTTAGGTCAATTCTTCCTAATATTAAAACCAACACGCGAAAACACTGCAACCAGAAGGAGCAAGAGTGCACTCAGCCAGAAGATTCGGCTTCGCATAGCGCCGTCCAAAGGCGTAGGCATCTTTCCCGGCAGAAGTGTGTCGACCACTCCCCTATAATTGTAGGACAATCCTACCATTAAAACCCCACGTGCATCAACAATTGCTGATATACCGCTGTTGGCTGCGCGGATCAGGGGGGTTCCGGTCTCGATGGCGCGCAGTTGTGCCTGATGGAAATGCTGGCGCGGACCGGGCGTGTCGCCGAACCACGCATCATTGGTGATGTTGAGAAGCGCATCCGTTCCGCGCGCGGCCCCGTCGATCTCGTCGGGGAAGATCGCCTCGTAGCAGACCAGCGGATAGAACTTCCTGCCGCCGGGCAAGGTCAGCAGCGAGCGGCTCTTTGCCGCCGAAAAGCCGCCCGGCATGGAGGCGGCGATGGAACTCAAGCCCCAGGACGACAGCACCTCCTCGAACGGCAGATACTCGCCAAACGGGACGAGATGCACCTTGTCGGCGGCACCAATGATCTGGCCGCGGCCATCGATGACATAGATCGAGTTGTAGTAGCGCGGCGGCAGGCCGGCGCCCGCGTCCTCGGCGCGCACCGCACCGGCGATGAGGATCTGATCGTCATCGAGCACCTCGGCGATGCGCGCCAGGGCGTCGGGATTGTCGGTGAGGATGAAGGGGATCGACGTCTCGGGCCAGACGACGATGTCCGGGCGTTTGCCGCCGTTTTCGGGCGCGGTAGCAGTGAGCGAAAGATGTTCCTCGAAGACCGCCGCACGCTCGCGGTCGTCGAGCTTTTTCGCCTGATCGATCACCGGCTGGACGAGACGGACCGTCAGCGGCGGCTCGGCCGCAGGGGGGGCTGGCTGTGCCAGGCGATAGAAGCCGAAGCCGACGTGCGCCGTGAGGAGGATGAGTGCGGCCGCGAGACCAATCCGGCTTCCCCTGCCGGTGGCAATGAGTGCGGGTGCCGCGAAGACGAAGACCGCCAGCATGTTGATGGTCGCAAGACTGACGACGCTTGCAGACTGCATCATCAGCGGCATCGGCATCGCCGCATAGCCGATGGCATTCCAGGGAAACCCGCTGAAGAGGAAGCTGCGCAGCCATTCGCAAAGGCCAAAGGCCAGAGCAAGTGCTGCGATCCGCCCGACACCATCGGACCAGAACAGGCGCGCGATCAGCGTCGCCAGCGCATAAAAGAGCGCCAGGAAGGCCGGGAGACCGACGACAGCGAGCGGCAACGCCCAGGCGAAGTCGTCGGCCTCCACCAGGAGCGCGTTGCCGAGCCACCAGAGACCGCCGAGGAAGTAGCCGAAGCCGAACCACCAGCCGATCGCCGCCGCCGGCCAGAGCCGCCTGACGCTGCCGCCATCCGGATTTCCGGTCGCGCCGTCAAGCAGCCAGACGAGGATCGGGAAAGCGACGAAAGCAAAGGCGAAGATGCCGAAGGGCGGTTGCGCCAGAACCGCGAGAAGCCCCGCAAGGAACGCGAGCAATGCCCTCGGGAAACCGGAGAGAAGCATCACCCTGCCAGCCAGTCTTACCATGCAGCCTCCAGTCGATCCCGGCCGCTAGCCGCGGCGCCGGAGCGAAACAACAACCGAATCAATCGGCGCCAGTGTTCCAAAAAACCGGCTGCTTGTCCCCTTCAGGGGCGGATTTGGATACGGAAGGCATGTGCTCCGGCTTGGGTCGAGCCGCCGGTCCTTGAGAACCGCGTTCAAGCCGGGAGACGTCAAGCGGATGGATGGGAGGCGTCTGCCACGCACACTCTGCGCCGCGCACATGGAAACGTGCGCGGGGGCAGAGCGATTATTACTCGTCGGCCGCTGCTTCGGAAGGTGCTGCGCCGTTGGCACGATTGACCGTAACCGTCTCCGGAGCGGTTTCACCCTCCGGCCGCAACGGGCGACGGCGAGCCGGCGGACGCTTGCGCATGATGCGAACGCGTTTCACGCGCCGCGGGTCGGCGTCGAGGATCTGGAACTCGAAGCCCGGAATGGCCTGGACGACCTCGCCACGCACCGGAATACGGCCGAGCGAGGCGAAGATCAGGCCGCCGAGCGTGTCGACGTCTTCGAGTTGCTCACGCACGTCAAAATCGGGGCCGATCGCCGCGGCGATCTCTTCCAGCTCGACGCGAGCGTCGGCGAGGAAAACATCGTCCGAGGTACGGGCGAACATCACTTCGTCATCGTCGTGCTCGTCCTCGATATCGCCAACGACCATCTCGACGATGTCTTCGAGCGAAACGAGACCGTCGGTGCCGCCGTACTCGTCGATGACGAGCGCCATCTGGATACGGGCGGCCTGCATGCGCTGCATCAGGTCCGAGGCCAGCATCGAAGGCGGCACGAACAGGAGCTGGCGGACGATGCCCGCCTCTTCCAGCGACTTGCCGAGATCGACGCGGGAGAGATCGAAGCTCGCCTTCGGCGATCGGGGCGTCTTCTCGGTCTTTTCGCCTGTGGCAGCCGGCGCCTTGCCGTTGCGGCGCCGATTGCGGGCCTGCTTGGTGACATAGGAAAGCAGGTCGCGGATGTGCACCATGCCGCGGGGATCATCGAGGCCTTCGTTATAGACCGGCATGCGCGAGCGGCCGGACTCTTCGAAGATCACCATCAGCTCGCCGATGGTGATGCTCTGGTCGACCGCTTCGATGTCGGCACGCGGGACCATGACGTCCTCGACCCTGATCTCGCGGAAGCGCAGGATATTGTTGAGCATCGCCCGTTCGCCGGGCGAGAAGGCCGTGTTGCTATCGGCATCGGTCTGAAGCGCGTCGGCAAGATCCTCGCGCAGGCTCGATGGACTTGCGCCGCGCAACAGGCGCGCGGCCCGGCTCCAGAAGGTAGAAGTGGATTTCGTGCCCTCGTGTCGAGTGGCGGTGCTACTACTGCCCGCCTCCGCCTCTCCGGAGGCGTCTGCCTCCTCGGTCGCCAGCGCGACGGGCTGTGTTTTGTAATCGCTCATCGGTCCAAACTGTTAATCCGGGGTACGATCCCCGTAGGGGTCAGATAAGCCAAGACGCGCCAAAATGCGAGTCTCCAGGCTTTCCATTCTTTCGGCTTCGTCATCTTCCATATGATCATAACCGAAAAGATGCAGGAATCCATGCACGAGAAGATGCGTCAGATGCGCATCGAAGGATTTCTCGAGTTCCACGGCTTCGCGCTCGAGCGTCTCGCGGGCGACGATGATGTCACCCAGCATCGGTCCCGGCATCGCACCCGGTTTCACCGGGAAAGCGGGGAAGGACAGCACATTGGTCGGCTTGTCCTGGTTGCGCCATTCGGCGTTGATCGCCCGCATGGAAGCGTCGTCGGTGAAGACAAGGGAAAGTTCCGGCGGCATCTGCGGCAGCGGCTGCTTCTCTTCGGCCGCGAGATAGGCTGCAGCCGCTTCGAGCACGGGCGATGAGAAGGCAAGCAAGGCCTCTTCCTCGGGCCAATTGCCTTCTTCCACGCTGATCTGGATGTCCAATGCCGTCATGATCGCAACGACCGCCGATCAGCGGTCGCTCTGCTCGCTTTCGTCGTGAACGGCCGTGTGGGACTCGTAAGCCCTGACGATACGCGCCACCATCGGATGACGGACGACGTCGACATCCTTGAAGCGCACCACCGAGACGCCCTCGACGCCCCTCAGGATCTGCAGAGCCTCGACCAGGCCCGACTTGACGCCGCGCGGCAGGTCGACCTGGCTCGGATCGCCGGTGACGATCATGCGGCCGTTTTCGCCGAGACGGGTCAGGAACATCTTCATCTGCATCGATGTCGTGTTCTGCGCCTCGTCGAGGATGACGGCGGCATTGGCAAGCGTGCGGCCACGCATGAAGGCGAGCGGTGCGATTTCGATGACGCCGGCGGTAATCGCCCGTTCGACCTTGTCGCCCGGCATCATGTCATAGAGCGCGTCGTAGAGGGGCCGGAGATAGGGGTCGACCTTCTCCTTCATGTCGCCGGGCAGGAAGCCCAGGCGCTCGCCTGCCTCGACGGCAGGACGCGAAAGCACGATACGGTCGACGGCGCCGCGCTCCAGCAGCTGTGCTGCATGGGCAACCGCGAGATAGGTCTTGCCGGTACCAGCCGGACCGACACCGAAGACGAGCTCGGAACGCTCGAGCGCGCGGATATAGGCATCCTGCGTCGGCGTGCGGGCGACGATCGTCTTCTTGCGCGTCGAAATCTGCGCCATCGTCAATTTGGCTTTTTTCTCCATGGTCGGTAATTGTAGCTGATCGTCGGCAGCGACCGCCATCCGGATCGCGCCTTCCACATCCGACGTATCGATCGATCCGCCGCTCTGCAACCGTCCATAGAGAAAATCGAGAGCGCGCCGCGCCTGATTGGTGGCGACGACATCACCTGAGATCGCAACGGAATTACCGCGCGGGTGCGCTTCGATCCGGAGCCGCTCTTCGAGGAGCTTCAGATTCTGGTCGAACTGCCCGAAGAGTTCGCTGGCGAACCGGTTGTTCTCGAACGTGAGCACGAAGTGATTGGCGTCTGTCGCAGTTGTTTTCGACTGGCGCGATGATGAAGAGATCAGTTCGTGTCCGTTCAAGCGGTTCAGGCTCCTTGTGTTCGGTCCTTACCCGATCATCTCCGCAAACAGGCTGTTCGGCCCGGCCTTGATGATTCGCACCTTGATAATGTCACCGATTTGCGATGCTTTTGCATCAACATTCACGGGCTGCAGCCAAGGGGAACGCCCGACGAGCTGGCCCGGCATGCGTCCTGCCTTCTCCAAAAGCAGGTCGATTTCGCGGCCGACGCAGGATTCGGCGAAGGCGCGCTGCTGCGAAAACAGCAAAGCCTGCAATTTTTCCAAGCGCTTGGCTTTTACGTCCTCGGGAACCTGGTCGCCGAGCTCGGCGCCGGGCGTGCCGGGGCGTGTCGAATATTTGAATGAAAATGCCTGTGCATAACCCACGGCCTCGACCAGGCGCATGGTGTCTTCGAAGTCCTCGTCGGTCTCGCCCGGGAAGCCGACGATGAAATCGCCCGACAGTGCGAGGTCCGGCTGGACCGCGCGGATACGCTCGATCAGCGCCAGATATTCGGCCGCTGTGTGCCTCCGGTTCATCGCCTTCAGGATGCGGTCGGAGCCGGACTGCACGGGCAGGTGCAGGTAAGGCATCAGCTTGCCCATCGAGCGATGCGCTTCGATCAGGCTGTCGTCCATGTCGCGCGGGTGGCTCGTCGTGTAGCGGAGCCGCGCAAGCCCCTCGATCTCGCCGAGACGCGTGAGCAGGTCGCCAAGCCCCCATTCGCGGCCATCGGGTCCGACGCCATGCCAGGCGTTGACGTTCTGGCCGAGCAGGGTGATTTCACGGACGCCGCCATCGACCAGCTTTTCCGCTTCAAAGACGATCTGCGCAACCGGGCGGGAAACTTCCGAGCCGCGCGTATAGGGCACGACACAGAAGGTGCAGAACTTGTCGCAACCCTCCTGCACCGTGAGAAAAGCGGTGACGCCGCGGGCGCGGGTCTTCGCCCTGTCGGGCGCCGGCAGGTGTTCGAACTTGTCCTCGACGGCATAGTCCGTCTGGACGACGCGCTCGCCGCCGCGGGCACGTTTCAGTGCTTCCGGCAGGCGGTGATAGGTCGTCGGGCCGATCACCAGATCGACCGCCGGCGCGCGCCTGAGGATCTCGTCGCCTTCGGCCTGTGCGACGCAGCCGGCAACGCCGATCACCATCTCGCGGCCTTCCTTGGCCTTCGCCTTCTTCAGGTCACGCAGGCGGCCAAGCTCGGAATAGACCTTTTCCGCCGCCTTCTCACGGATATGACAGGTGTTGAGGAGCACGAAGTCGGCATCTTCCAGCACGTCGGTCGAGACATAACCATCACGCGACAAGGCATCCGACATGCGGTCGGAATCATAGACGTTCATCTGGCAGCCATAGGTCTTGACGAAGACCTTGCGGGCCGGCACGCGCTCGTCGCCCGTTACGGGCGTTGTCGACAGAAGGGCTGTATCCTGGGTCATGGCGGCTTACTTAGTGCAAAGCGGCCCGAAGTTGAAGTATTTTCGGCACGACTGCCTTTGCCGGCAGGCGTCAGGCCCGTCCGCGCAACCGGTCCGACAGCATGCTCCGGATGCGCTGCTCGACTTTGCGGCTCACTTCCTTGCGATTGGTGTGCCGATCGTAGTCGATGGCTTCACCGAAATCGACGTCAACTTCGATCGCCCCTTCGCGCAGGATGCCGAGCAGATGCGGCACCAGTTCGGTGTCGCCCGGCCATGCGGCAATCGGCCGGTTGAAGCGGCCCATCGGCATACCATGGATGCCGGTATAGGAGATCGCGACTGGCTGGACATGCACGAGCCCGGTCGGCGAATGCGGCACGGCGGACGCGGCAGCGCCGAAGAGCGAGGTCTTGATCTCCAGCAGGCGGTTGCCATCCGACGTCGTTCCCTCCGGAAAGAGCACGACGATCTCGCCCGACGCCATGCGCTGACCGATTTCGCTCACCTGCTTGCCGGTCGAGCGCTTCTGCTCGCGCTCGACGAAGATCGACGCCTGCAATCGTGCGAGGTGGCCGAAGACCGGCCAGCTTTTCACTTCGGACTTTGCGACGAAGACGACGTCGGTGACCGAGGACAGTACCAGAATGTCCTTCCAGGAGGCGTGATTGGCGCAGATGAGCAGCGGCCGCCGCCGCTCGACCTCGCCGTGAACCCGCACCTTGATGCCGAGAAGGTAGCAGGCGAGCCGATGCCAGTATCGCGGCAGCCGGCGGCGAAGGCTCAGGTTGAGCCAGAGGCAGACGATCTGGATCGGCATCAGAACGAGCGAAACCAGCGCCAGAAGCGCTGCGAAGATCGCAATCCGTAGCCAATTGATCATCCGGAAAGAGTTCCCGCGCCCATCCTTGAAAAGTTAGAGCGGGATGCGGGCGGAAAACCGCATACACTTTTCCTCATCCCACGCTAATCCGCGCTTGGGACTAGCGAAGATCAAGCCGCATGACAAGCGCGGCAGTCCGCTGGCCGGCCTTGTCCTGGTAATAGGCGCGGCGTTCGCCGACCTTGTTGAAGCCGAGCTTACGGTAAAGCCCGATCGCCGCTTGATTGGTCTCGTCCACTTCGAGGAACAGCGCTTCGGAACCCTTGACCAGGGCCTCGCGCATCGCCGCCTGCATCAGCCGCCAACCGAGACCGGAGCGCGCATAACGCGGCTCGACGCCGATCGTCAGGATTTCGGCCTCGCCGGCGACGGCGCGCGACAGGACGAAACCGCCAAAGGCCGGACGGAACGAGCCGTTCGTCTGGCGGGCGACAAAACCGAATACAGTGTCCTGCACCAGCAGCGCGTGAATTTCGCCGTCGGTCCAGGGGCTTGCAAAACGCTGGCGGTGCAGCGCTGCCGCCGCGAGAAGGTCGGCTTCCTCCAGCGGAAAAATGTCGAACTCGGTACGGCGGGTGAAGTAATCGGTGAAGCTCATCTCGGTCTACGCTCGGGCAATCGCGAAGCCCGCCTGCGGCTTGGCGTCGGGGCCTCGGAGATATAGCGGTCGCGGCTTGGCCGAGGCTGGATCAGCAGCGGCGCCGAGCGCGGCGACAAAGGCAACATCGATGAGTTCGGAGGGTTTGGCAGGGGCATTCGGGGCAACGAGAGCCGCGCCGGAGCCGCCGATGACGCCATCAAAGCCGGAGAAGCGTTCGCGCGCCACCTCGACAGAGAGCGCTTCGGGCTCACTTATGGCATCACCGGTCGCGCCGAAAGCCTGGACATAGACTTCGTCCCGCTTGGCATCGATGGCCACGAGGATGTCCCTGCCGGGCGCTGCAGCACGTATGCCTTCAGCCAAGACCGCGAGCGTCGAGACGCCGACCGCAGACTTGCCGAGCGCCAGCGCCAGGCCGCGAGCGGCCGCCACGCCGACGCGAATGCCGGTGAACGAGCCCGGACCGACGGTGACCGCGATGCGGTCGATATCGGCAAGCGATCGGCCAGCCGCGGCCAGCGCCTCGTCAACGAATTCCATCAGCCGCTCGGCATGACCTTTGCCGAGATCGGCGCCCGAGCGCCCGAGCACAACAGCCGCTTCGCCGTCGTAGACGGCAACGGAGCAGCCGGAGCCGGACGTGTCGATCGCAAGTACAATCATTTCAACGCTGGATCTTTCAGACGCCACAAGCCGCAAGGCCGACCAGGCTTTGCGGCAAAATCGATACTACTCGGTCAGGTCAGGATGCGGGCGGAAAACCGCGCACATTTTTCTTCATCCCGCCCTTTTTCGCGAGACGCCGGACGGCGTCCGGTGTCAGACGGCCTCGACGGCTTGCACCTCGGGAACGAAATGGCGCAGCAGGTTCTGCACGCCATGCTTCAGCGTCGCCGTGGACGACGGGCAGCCCGAGCAGGCACCCTTCATGTTGAGGAAAACGGTGCCGTCCTTGAAGCCTCGGAAGGTGATGTCACCACCGTCCTGTGCAACGGCCGGGCGCACGCGGGTTTCCAGAAGCTCCTTGATCGTGGCAACGATCGTCTCGTCACCTTCGTCGAAGAACTCGTCTTCCTGATCCGACTGCTCGGCGCGGCCGCTGCCAGCCATGATCGCCTGGCCCGACATGAAATGCTCCATGATCGAACCGAGGATAGCTGGCTTCAGGTGCTGCCACTCCTGGCTTTCCTTGCTGACGGTGATGAAATCGTAGCCGAAATAGACGCCGGTGACGCCCGGAATCGAAAACAGCCGTGCCGCCAGCGGCGAGCCGGCGCGGGCTTCTTCCTCGTCGCGGAATTCGGCGGTGCCGTTTTCCATAACAACCTTGCCCGGCAAAAACTTCAGCGTTGCCGGGTTCGGCGTGGCTTCGGTCTGAATGAACATGTCTGTCTCCGTTTCGCCGGGAGCGACAGTCGCCCAGCTCTTTAGAATTATTCAAAAGAATATAGGGGCATGGCCCTCTGGTCGCAAGAGTACATAAAGCGCGATGAGGAAAAGTGTGAGCGGTTTTCCGCCCGCATCCCGCTTGACCCATGAAAAGCGACGCAGGTCAGCTGAGCGCGTCGATCTCCTCGTCCGTCAGGGCATCGGGGATGACCGTGACGGGGATCGGGAAGGCGGCTGCCTTGCCCGCGATCGACGACACCAGCGGGCCTGGGCCCTCTTTTGCCGATCCGGCGGCGAGCACCAGAATGGCGATGTCGCGGTCCTCCTCGATCGCCGCATGAATCTGCTCCGTGGCAGTTCCCTCGCGGATGACGATCTCCGGCTCGATACCGATCCGTTCGCGGACCGACTGGGCCACCTTGGCGAGCGTCGCCTCGGCTTCCTCGCGCGCTTCCGCACGCATGATTTCCTCGACCCCCAGCCATTGCTGGAAGTCGCCATCGGCGATCACATAGAGCAGGACGAGACCGCCATTGGAGTTCTTGGCGCGCATGCCCGCATAGTGCACGGCGCGCCCGCATTCCGGGGTATCGTCTATCACCGCCATGAATTTGCGGCGGTGACCTTCAAGTCGAGAGAGTCGGGTCGAGACCATAGGGTGAACAATACATCCCGGGTTGGCCGCCGCAAGGTCTGATTTTCGCGTTTCGGAGCGGGACACGGAAAAGTGCCCGTAGCCTTCCGCTCTTGGTCCGCTTCGACTCCTGAACCGAAGTGAATCCGGGTCCGAGGACCCGGATTCAGTCAACTACTGCAGAAAACCGATGATCTCGCGCACTTCGCTCATCGTCTTTTCCGCCCGCGCCCGCGCCCGCTCGCCGCCATCGCGGAGAATGGCGTCAATGTGAGCGGTGTCGCCCATCAGGCGGCGCATTTCGGCGGTGATCGGCGACAGGACCTCGACCGCGAGGTCGACCAGAGCCGGCTTGAAGACCGAGAACTGCTGCCCGCCAAACTCGGCGAGCACCTGCTCCTTGGTCTTGTCCGACAGCGCCGCATAGATACCGACGAGGTTTTCCGCTTCCGGACGACCCTTGAGCCCTTCGACCTCGCTTGGTAGCGCATCCGGATCGGTCTTGGCCTTGCGGATCTTCTTCGAGATCGTCTCGGCGTCGTCCATCAGGTTGACGCGCGAAAGGTCGGACGGGTCGGATTTCGACATCTTCTTCGTGCCATCACGCAGCGACATGACGCGCGGCGTCGCGCCGCCGATCAGCGGCTCGACCGGCGGAAAATAGGCGTGGATCGGCTCCTCGCCGACAACCATATCGACACCGTAGCCGGCGCTGCGGATATGCTCCATGAAGTCGATATTGAACTTCTGGGCAATGTCGCGCGTCAGCTCCAGGTGCTGCTTCTGGTCGTCACCGACGGGAACGTGGGTGGCGCGATAGACGAGAATGTCGGCCGCCATCAGGCTCGGATAGGCGAGCAGACCGAGCGAGGCGTTCTCGCGGTCCTTGCCGGCCTTGTCCTTGAACTGCGTCATGCGGCTCATCCAGCCGATGCGGGCGACGCAATTGAAGATCCAGGCGAGTTCGGCATGCTGGGGCACGGCCGACTGATTGAAGACGATATGTTTCTTGGGGTCGATGCCCGAAGCGATGAAGGCAGCGGCGATCGAGCGGATCTGCCCCTTCAGGTCCTCATGCACGAGCTGGGCCGTGATCGAATGCAGGTCGACGACGCAGTAGATGCAGTCGTTGTTTTCCTGCAGTGCCACGAACTTGCGGATCGCACCGAGATAGTTGCCGAGATGGAGATTGCCCGTCGGCTGAACGCCGGAGAATACGAGCGGCTTGAATTCGTTCATGTCGTCCTCAATAGGCTGGTGGAGGGCCCCAGGGCAGAAACGCCCATGTTGCTAACGGCATGGCTTATGCACGGGTGGCGGTAGGCAATCAAGAGGTCGCCGCAGCCTCGTCTATTCCGCCGGTTGCAGCAGATCCCAATGGTTGCCGAACGGGTCGCTGAAGACCGCCACCGTGCCATAGGGCTCGTGGCGCGGCGCTTCCAGAAAGGCGACGCCTTCGGCCAGCATCGCCGCATGGTCGCGAGCGAAATCGTCGGTGAAGAGGAAGAAGCCGACGCGGCCGCCGGTCTGGTTGCCGATCGCCGCCTGCTGGCGTTCGCCGTCGGCCTTGGCAAGCAGCAGCGAAGTCTCGACCGCGCCCCTGGGACGGACGACGACCCAGCGCTTGCTATCGTCGAGCCTCGTGTCTTCCACGAGGTCGAAGCCGAGCTTGCCGCAATAGAAGGCGATGCCGGCATCGTAGTCCGGCACGACCAGGGCAATGCGTGCGATCGTCTGGCGCATCAGTCGCTCGCCTCCGGTGCTGCAGCGGGTTCTGCCGGTCCTTTGGCCTTGCGCTTGATGCTGCGGCGGATCATGCCGAGGCTGGCGCCGCCGAGACCGAAGGCGAGCGCGAAGTAGATCACCATCGCCACCGAGACCAGACCGAGCAGGGTTACTGCCCGCGTCACGAGCGGCGCGGCGGAAGAGAGCTCGAAGGCGAACCAGTCGATCGCGAAATACAGCGCCGCGGCCATACCGGCCGCCGCGATGGCGAGGCGCGGAATGCGGGTCAGCAACGGGATGTCCCTGCCCCAATGGCCGCGCCAGACAAGTGTTGCGAAAAGCAGGACAGCGTTGACCCAGCCGGCAACGATCTCGGCCGTGGCGATGCCGCTTGCGCCGAGCCGCGGAAACAGAGTGAGCGCCAGCGAGACGTTCACAACGACGGAGATGGCAGCGAAGATCATCGGCGTGCGCGTATCCTCGCGCGCGAAGAAACCGGGAATGAAGGCCTTGATCAAGACGAAAGCCGGCAGGCCGAGACCGTAAATCGCCAGGATGTGACCGACGATGACGGTCGATTCCGGCGAGAACTTGCCGCGCTCGAAGAGCAGCCGAACGATCGGCTCGGACATGACCAGAAGTGCTGCTGCCGCCGGCAGCGTCAGGAACAGCGTGAACTCGACCGAGCGGTTCTGCAGGTTTGACGCTTCGTTGACATTGCCGGAACGCAGCGCCCGGGCAAGTTCCGGCAGCAGCACGGTTGCCACCGCGATGCCGACGACGCCGAGCGGAAGCTGGTAGATGCGGTCCGCATAGACCAGCGACGAGACCGCGCCTTCGCTCGCCGAAGCGATATTGGTATTGATCAGGAGGTTGATCTGGGTGATACCGCCGGTGATCGCCGCCGGCAGGGCTAGCACCAGCAGGCGCCTGACACTGGCGGTCATCTTCGGCCGGCGGAGGCCGATCTTGATGCCGGCGTCGCGCACGGCGATCCAGACGATCGCAAGCTGCACCAGACCGGCCGCCATGACCCCCCAGGACAGCGCATAGCCGACGGCCACCGGATCTTGGCCCTCATACCAGGCGTAGGCCAGCACCGCGATCAGGATGACATTGAGGAACACCGGCGCAATCGCTGCCGCAAAGAAGCGATGCAGCGAGTTCAGCATGCCGCCCATCATCGCCGCCAGCGACATGCAGGCGAGATAGGGGAACATGATGCCAGCAAAGACGATGGTATTGCCGAGCTTTTCCGGATCGTCGGCAAAACCGGGGGCGATCAGGTTGCTGACGATGAAGGGCATCGTCAGTTCCATCGCGATCGTCAGGAACAGAAGCACGGTGAAGAGGACGCCGAAGACTTCCTCGGAAAAGCGCCGCGCGCCCTCCATGCCGTTCGCCTCGATCTCCTTGGCAAAGAGCGGCACGAAAGCGGAGTTGAAGGCCCCCTCGGCAAACAGCCGGCGGAAGGTGTTCGGCAGGCGGAAGGCCGTGTTGAAGGCATCGGCGACCGGGCCGGTGCCGAGGGCAGCGGCCATGAAGGTTTCGCGGATGAAGCCGAACAGGCGGCTTCCAAGCGTCGCGCCGCCGACGGTTGCAAATTTCTTGACCAGACTCATGTTTCGGCTTTTGTCGTTCTTTGAGCGGAGGAAACGCCCGGTGGCGGAGCGATGATGCCGGAGGGCATGCGGTCGCGGGCTTCGTCACCCTCACCGGCCATGACGGCCTTGAGGCGGGCGGCAATGTTCATCTGACGGTTCTCGCTCGTCACCTTCTGACCGACGAGGTCGGTGACGTAAAAGGTGTCGATCACCTTCTCACCGAAGGTGGTGATGTGCGCCGAGGCGATATCGAGCGAGAGATCGGAAAGCACCGCAGTGATCTCGGACAAGAGGCCGGGACGGTCGAGGCCCTCGACCTCGATCACCGTAAACTTGTTCGACAATGTGTTGCTGATCGTCACCTCGGGCGTCACGGTAAACGCCTTGGTGCGTTTTTTCACCTTCGTCCTGCTGGCAATCACTTCCGGCAGGCGTTTGCGGCCGGCAAGCACGTCCTCGATCAGCTTGCCGATACTGCCCGCTCGCCGCATCTCATCCCCGTCGACGGCAAACTCGCGGTTCACCAGGATCGTATCCAGTGCCCGGCCGTCAGACGTCGTGAAGATCTGGGCATCGACGATGTTGGCACCGGCGGCAGCGCAGGCGCCGGCGATCACGGTCAGGAGACGCGGATGGTCGGGCGAAAGCACGGTGATTTCGGTGATCGCATGGAACTGGTGCGTACGCACCATCGTCGCCAGCGCCTTGTCGGCGGCGTCCGCTTCACGGATGAAGCGTGCATGGCGCACCTGATCTTCGAGCGCCACCGTCAGCAGATAGGGCTGATAATGCAGGCGCACATAATCGTCGCGTTCCTTCTCCGTCCAGTCCGTCAACGCCTCGCCAAGCATGATCGCGGCATGCGCGGCGCGCTCCTTGCGCGACAGTTCCGAGAAGCCGCCCGACAGCAACAGTTCGGTCTCGTAATAGAGCGTGCGCAACAGCTGCCCCTTCCAGCCGTTCCAGACGCCGGGACCGACGGCGCGGATATCGCAGACCGTCAGGACCAGCAGCATCTTCAGCCGGTCGAGCGACTGCACCCGCTCGGCGAAGTCGACGATCGTCTTGCGGTCGTTGAGGTCGCGCGTCTGGGCGACCATCGACATCAACAGATGCTCCTCGATCAACCAGGCCACGAGTTCGGTCTGCTTTGGCGACAGCCCGAAACGCGGGCAGAGCTTGCGCGCCACCTTTGCGCCGGCGGTCGAGTGATTCTCGGGCCTGCCCTTGGCGATGTCGTGCAGCAGCACGGCGACGTAAAGCGCCTCGCGCTCCTCGATCCCCGGCATCAGCTTGGCGACGAGCGGATGCGCCTCCTCCTCGATGCCGCCCTCGATGCGCGAGAGCACGTCGACGGTGCGCAGCAGGTGCTCGTCGACCGTATAGTGATGATACATGTTGAACTGCATCATCGAGACGATCTTGCCGAAATCCGGAATGAAGCGGCCGAGCACGCCCGCTTCGTTCATGCGCCTGAGGATGAGTTCCGGCTTGCGGCGCGAAGTGAGGATCGACAGGAAGAGGCGGTTCGCCTCCTCGTTTTCCCGAAGGGCCGGCTTGATCAAACTCAGCGATCGCGTCACCTGGCGCAGGGCCGCCGGATGGAACTCGAGGCCGTTGATGTCGGCGATGTGGAAGAAGCGCAGCAGGTTGACCGGATCGCGCTTGAAGACATCGGGGCTTGCGAGCGCAATGCGACCGCCGTCGTCGACGAAATCCAGCGTGCCGGCGATCTTGCGGCTACGATGAGTGAAGCGGCCGATGATGCCGGAGATGCCGGGGGCATCCTTGGCCTGCTGGTCTTCGAGTGCGGCGCAGAAAATGCGGGTCAGGTCGCCGACGTCCTTCGCCACCAGGAAGAAGTGCTTCATGAAGCGCTCGACGGCGGAAAGGCCCGGATGGTCGTGGTAGCCCAGCGCTTCGGCGATCTCCCGTTGGATGTCGAAGGAGAGCCGCTCTTCCGCCTTGCCGGTGAGGAAGTGCATATGGCAGCGCACCGCCCAGAGGAAGTCCTCGGCTTTCTGGAAAAGCTGGTACTCCTGCCGCGACAATACCCCGACCTTCACGAGGTCGGCGGTGTCCTTGAGGCGGTAGAAATATTTGGCGATCCAGAACAGCGTGTGCAGGTCGCGAAGACCGCCCTTGCCTTCCTTGACGTTCGGCTCGACGAGATAGCGCGTATCGCCCGCCTTGCGGTGGCGCTCGTCACGCTCGGCAAGCTTGGCGGCGATAAAATCCGGGCCGGTATTGCGCACGATCTCGTGGTCGAAACGGGTTTCAAGTTCGGCGCTCAGCGTCTCGGAGCCGCAGATGTAACGCGTCTCGAGAATGGCGGTGCGGATGGTCATGTCGGCGCGCGACAGGCGGATGCATTCGTCGATGGTGCGGGTGGCGTGGCCGACCTTGAAGCCCAGATCCCAGAGGATATAGAGCATGAACTCGATCGCCGGTTCCGCCCAGACGGCCTTCTTGACCGGCAGCAGGAACAGAAGGTCGATATCCGAGCCCGGCGCCAGCGTGCCGCGGCCATAACCGCCGACCGCCGCCACCGCGATGCGCGAGGCCGGCGGCGCATTGGCTGCGTCGAAGATCTCGTTCAGCACGAAATCATGCAGTACGGTGATCAGCTGATCCTGCAGCCAGGAAATACGCTCGGCGCAGAGAATGCCGGCTCCGTCGGCATAAAACAGTTCGCGCGCCTTGGCCCGGCCGGCGACGTTTGCCTGCTTGAAGGCGGCCAGCAGCGCCTGGCGCATCGGCTCGCGCTGCTCGGCATGGGCCGAGGCGATGAAGTCGCATTTTGCCCGGAGCGCTGCGACATCGAGGATTTCGGGAAAGAAAGTTTCGTGTCTGCCCATGTAGTGCCGAGGGGCGTCCTGTCCGACTGGTTGCGTGGTTCGCTCGCGATCGAGCGCTCCTGCATGATCCTTACGACCGAGGCCGAACAAAGACCACACAGCATTTCAATCGCCGCGCCGGCAAAGGCGCGCGGCGCTGTATACCCTTTTTACGGAAGGCTGCACAGGAAAAAGGCGCGCGCCGCCTTAGCCAGCGGTTGGCGGGATGCGGGCGGAAAACCGCACACACTTTTCCTCATCCCGCCTTGACGGCGCTCAGTTCCTTCTTCAGCGCATAGAGCGCGTCGAGCGCTTCGCGCGGCGTCATGTCGTCTGGGTTCAGCGTCTTCAACGCCTCTTCGACCTTGGACGGACCTGCGGCCTTCACCTCTTCGCGGCGGATCGCCACCTGGAACAACGGCAGATCATCGATCAACTGGCTGGCCGGGTTCTTGCGGTCGGCATCCTCGAGCTTGGCAAGCACATCCTTGGCACGCGCCACCACCGAGGCCGGCAGGCCGGCAAGGCGAGCGACCTGGATGCCGTAGGACCGGTCGGCGGCACCAGGCCCCACCTCATGCAGGAAGATCACGTCGCCGTGCCATTCCTTGACGCGCATGGTCGCGTTCGACAGGCGACCGAGCTTTTCCGAAAGCACCGTCAGCTCATGAAAGTGGGTGGCAAAGAGGCCGCGGCAGCGATTGGCCTCATGCAGATGCTCGACCGCCGCCCAGGCGATCGACAGGCCGTCGAATGTGGCGGTGCCACGACCGATCTCGTCGAGGATCACCAGCGAGCGGTCGGTCGCCTGGTTGAGGATCGCCGCCGTCTCGACCATCTCCACCATGAAGGTCGAGCGGCCGCGCGCCAGATCGTCGGAGGCGCCGACACGGGAGAAGAGCCGGTCGACGATGCCGATATGGGCGCTTGCGGCGGGAACGAAAGTCCCCATCTGCGCCATGATCGCGATCAGCGCATTCTGGCGCAGGAAGGTCGACTTACCGCCCATGTTGGGACCGGTGAGCAGCCAGATCGCGCCGCCCTCCTCGCCCTCGGGCGGCGAGAGATCGCAGCCATTGGCGACGAAGGCATTGCTTGCCTGGCGCTTCAGCGCCTGCTCGACCACCGGATGGCGGCCGCCGTCGATCGCGAACATGCGCGAGCGGTCAACAGTGGGGCGGGCATAGGCCTGCTCCTCGGCGAGCACGGCGAGGCCGACCGATACATCGACGGTCGCAAGCGCCAATGCCGCCGCCTTGAGGGTCTCCGCAGCCGCAACGACCTCGGCCGTCATGGCGTCAAAGGCTTCGATCTCGATCGACAGCGCCCGGTCGGCGGCGTTGGCAATCTTGCTTTCGAGTTCGGCCAGTTCCGTCGTGGTGAAGCGCATGGCATTGGCCATGGTCTGGCGATGGATGAAACGGGCGCGGCCGGCATCCGTATCGGTCATCGACCCGGCATTGCCGGCCGTCACCTCGATGAAATAGCCAAGCACGTTGTTGTGCTTGATCTTCAGCGACTTGATGCCGGTCTCTTCGGAATATTGCAGCTGCAACCCGGCGATCACCCGGCGCGACTGGTCGCGTAGCGCCCGGACTTCGTCGAGCTCGGCATTGGCGCCTTCACATACGAAACCGCCGTCACGCTTCAGCAGCGGCAATTCCTCGCCAAGGGTGGCATCGAGCAGGCCGAGCAGACCGGCGGGCAGTGCGTCGATCGCGGCGCGTGCTTCCTTCAGCTCATCCGATAGCGTGCCGGCCGCCATCCGGCGCGATATCGACGCGGACGCATGCAAGCCGGCCTGGATGGCGCCGAGATCACGGGGACCGCCGCGGCCGAGCGCCAGTCGCGACAGGGCGCGCGGCATATCCGGCGCACGGCGCAGCGCGTCGCGCAGGTCGCCTGCGAAGGAAGGCTGATCCGCAAGGATCTCGATCGAGTCGAGGCGCTGGTTGATACGGTCCGGATCGGTCAGCGGCGACATCAGCCGCTCGGCGAGAAGCCGGGCGCCGCCGCTCGTCACCGTGCGGTCGAGCGCCTTCAGCAGCGTGCCCTCGCGCGCGCCGGAGAGTGTCTTGACCAGTTCAAGGTTGGCGCGGGTCGCCGGATCGATGAACAGCGTCGAGGCGGCACTTTCGCGCTCGGGGGTGCCGAGCGCCGGACGTTCGGCAAGCTGGGTCTTCTCGACATAGGAGATCGCAGCCGAAGCGGCGGCCAATTCGGCGCGCGAGAATGTGCCGAAGCCGTCGAGCGTCTTGACGCCGAAATAGCGGCTAATGCGGCCCTCGGCCGTCGCGCTGTCGAACAGCACCGCCGGCTGCGGCACGGCCACGCGGCCGAGCACGTCGAAGACGGGCCTCAATTCCGGATCGTGAAACACCGTATCGGCAAGGATCAGTTCGCGCGGCTCGATGCGCAGGATATCGGCGAGCAGCCGGCTTTCGGCGGTCTCGGCCAGCCGGAAGATGCCGGTGGAGATATCGATCCAGGCAAGCGCGTAAGCGGGTTCGGACCCGCTCTTGATGCGCGCCAGCGCCATCAGGTAGTTGGTCTCCGACGGCGACAGCAGCTTCTCTTCGGTGATCGTGCCCGGTGTCACCAGGCGCACGACGTCGCGGCGCACCACCGACTTGCCGCCGCGCTTCTTGGCCTCCGCCGGGTCTTCGACCTGCTCGCAGACGGCGACGCGGAAGCCGAGGCCGATCAGCTTCTGCAGATAATCGTCGGCGGCATGCACCGGTACGCCGCACATCGGGATTTCCTGTCCCATGTGCTGGCCGCGCTTCGTCAGCGTGATGCCGAGCGCGCGCGACGCTTCGACCGCGTCCTGGAAGAACAGCTCGTAGAAGTCGCCCATGCGGTAGAACAGCAGCGAATCCGGGTTGTTCGCCTTGATCTCGATGAACTGTTCCATCATCGGCGTGGCCGTGGAACGGCTTTCCTCGCTCGCCAGTTCGGCTGCGGACAACACCTCCCCGGCGCGGTTCGATTGGTCTGTCACGAAATTCATGATTGTTCCGAAAAAAGAGATGGCACACTATCCCCAAGCAATTGTAGACGACAACCATAAAGAGGCGCGCCGCAAGGCTCGCCCACAGGAGGATAGAGGAAACATGCCGGCCACCGACAAGACCGATCGCACAATGACGAGCGTCACCGCGCAAGAAGCGCTCGATTTTCACTCGCAGGGTCGTCCCGGAAAGCTGGAGATTTCCCCCACCAAGGCCATGGCGACCCAGCGCGACCTGTCGCTTGCCTATTCGCCGGGTGTCGCGGTGCCGGTGAAGGCGATCGCCGAGGACCCCAGCACCGCCTATGACTACACGACGCGCGGCAACATGGTCGCCGTCATCTCGAACGGCACCGCCATCCTCGGCCTCGGCAACCTCGGGGCGCTTGCCTCCAAGCCGGTCATGGAAGGCAAGGCGGTGCTGTTCAAGCGCTTCGCCGACGTCGATTCCATCGACCTCGAAGTCGATACCGAGAACGTCGACGAGTTCATCAACTGCGTGCGCTTCCTGGGGCCGTCCTTCGGTGGCATCAACCTCGAGGACATCAAGGCCCCGGACTGTTTCATCATCGAGCAGAAGCTGCGCGAGGTCATGGACATCCCGGTGTTCCACGACGACCAGCACGGCACCGCGATCATTGCCGCTGCCGGCCTGATCAATGCGCTGGCTTTGACCGGCCGCGACTTCAAGACGACGAAGCTCGTCTGCAACGGCGCGGGTGCTGCTGCCATCGCCTGCATCGAGCTCATCAAGTCGATGGGCTTCAATTCGGAAAACATCATCCTTTGCGACACCAAGGGCGTGATCTTCGAGGGTCGCACCGAAGGCATGAACCAGTGGAAGTCGGCGCACGCGGTCAAGACCGACCGCCGCACCCTCGCAGAAGCGCTCGAGGGCGCAGACGTGGTCTTCGGCCTTTCGGCCAAGGGTGCGCTTTCGGAAGACATGGTCCGCTCGATGGCACCGCGGCCGATCATCTTCGCCATGGCCAACCCGGATCCGGAAATCACGCCGGAGGAAGTCGCCCGCATCCGTGACGACGCGATCGTCGCGACCGGCCGTTCGGACTATCCGAACCAGGTCAACAACGTGCTTGGTTTCCCCTATATCTTCCGCGGCGCGCTCGACGTGCGCGCCTCGACGATCAACGACGCGATGAAGATCGCGGCGGCTGAAGCGCTGGCAAGCCTTGCCAAGGAAGATGTGCCTGATGATGTTGCGGCCGCCTACCAGGGCAACCGTCCACGCTTCGGCGCGCAATACATCATCCCGGTCCCCTTCGATCCGCGGCTGATCTCGTCGATCCCGATGGCGGTCGCCAAGGCTGCGATGGAAAGCGGCGTCGCGCAGAAGCCGATCACCGATCTCGAAGCCTATGGCCGTCAGCTTTCCGCCCGCCGCGACCCGATCGCCTCGACGCTGCAGCGTATCTACGAACGCGTCCGGCGCCAGCCGAAGCGCATTGTCTTTGCCGAAGGCGAAGAGGTGCAGGTCATGCGCTCGGCGATCGCCTATGCCAACCAGCAGCTCGGCACCGCCATCCTGCTCGGCCGCGAGGAGCGCATGCGCGAGACGGCGGAGCGCGAGGGCATCGACCTAGACCGCCCCGGCATCCAGATCGTCAATGCACGCCTTTCCAAGCGCGTCGGCGCCTATACGGACTATCTCTATGCCCGCCTGCAGCGGAAGGGCTTCCTCTTCCGCGACGCCCAGCGCCTGATCAACAACGACCGCAACCACTTCGCCGCCTGCATGGTGGCACTCGGTGACGCCGACGGGATGGTGACGGGCCTCACCCGCAACTATTCGACCGCCCTCGAGGACGTGCGCCGCTGCATCGATCCGAAGCCGGGCCATCGTGTCATCGGCGTCTCGATCGCGCTCTGCCGCGGCCGCACCGTGCTCGTCGCCGACACGGCAGTGCACGACATGCCCTCTTCGGAGGAGCTTGCCGATATCGCCGAGGAGGCAGCCGGCCTCGCCAAACGGCTCGGTTACGTGCCGCGCGTGGCGATGCTCGCCTATTCCACCTTCGGCCACCCCTCGGGCGAACGCTCCGAGCGGGTGCGCGAAGCGGTCAACATCCTCGACAAGCGCCGCGTCGACTTCGAATATGACGGGGAAATGGCGGCGGACGTGGCGCTCAACGCCCGCGTCATGGAGCAATATCCGTTCTGCCGCCTCTCCGGCACCGCCAACGTGCTCGTCATGCCGGCGTTCCACTCGGCGTCGATCTCGACCAAGATGCTGCAGGAACTCGGCGGCTCGACGGTGATTGGTCCCCTGCTCGTCGGCTTCGACAAGTCGATCCAGATCGTCTCGATGTCGGCCAAGGATTCCGACATCGTCAACATGGCGGCGATTGCCGCCTACAACGCCGGCATGTGACACCGACGGATGTACTATTTTGGCGCAGGCCTGGCACTCAAAGTCGCCAGGTCTGCCGAAATAGTAACAAATCGCTACAAGTTATAAAAAGAAGAGCCCGCATCCCCTGGAGAGAAGAAGCGGGCTCATAATCAGGCAACCGAACTACGTTTTAGGTAATGAAAGACGGAGGATTTGGAATTCCATGCCGGCCAACCTCCGGAAATGATCGGCCATTCCTCCGTTATTTTCTCTATTCTCTCGTGATGAAATTAGAGAATAACTTGACAATACAAGTCTCTCTTTCAGTCTCGAAAGTCAAACTCGTCATTAAGACTTGGTTAATCCAGTCACGCGCCCGTCAGGAGACGGAGGTCGCGAACCGCCCTGCGTCTGCGCCGTAATAATTGAGATAACGGCCGGAGATATTGCTGATCGGCAGCACGATCAAAACATCCGTCGTGCGGAATGCATGATCGACCACCGCGCCGTCGCCGACCATTGCGCCCAGACGCATATAGCCCTTGATCAGCGGCGGCAGGGCGCCGAGCGCCTTTTTCGCATTGATCGCCTCGGCCGGCATCAAATCCATGGTCCGATGCAGTTCCGGACGTGCGCTCACGGCCCATTCGTCACGGGCGCGGATGTTGTGATGCAGGAAGGAAAGCGCCAGCGCATGCTCGGCCGGCACCACGCCGGGGAACGAACCGCAGCCGAACATGGCGTCCATGCCGTATTTGAGTGCGTAGGCCCAGTTTCCCTGCCAAAGCAGTTCCACCGTCCGCTTGGTACGGTAGTCCGGCAACACGCAGGAACGGCCGAGTTCCATGAAGCGCTTGGTCGGATGGCGAGCGAGAAGCTGGTCGATGGCAAATTCGGAAGCCGAGTAGAAACCGCCCGAGCGCTCGGCCACGTCCTGGCGGAGCAAGCGATAGGTGCCGACGATCTGATCCTCGGCATCGCCCTCGATCGAGGTATCGAGAACCAGAAGGTGATCGCAGATCGCGTCCCAGCTGTCGATGTCGCGCTTGCGGCGGTCGGCTTCGGCGCCAACCTGCGCATTCATCTCTTCGACGAAAACCTTGTAGCGTACGGCCTGGGCGGCATCGATCTCCGATGCCGTCCGTGCCAGGCGCGTCTCGAGATTGGCGATCCTGCCAAGAACGTCAGTCGTCGGGGCGGCAGCCTTCTTGCCGATGCAAGCCTGAGAAGTGTCAACCACGTTCGCTGAATCCAGTAGCTCGATGGCCATCCGCGTCATCCCGAATCAATTCTATCTGCCGGGCTTAGACCACGTTTCTGCAACAACATAGTGACATGAAAGCGGCATACAACCCCCACGCCCCGATGGTTACGGTTACCACTGCCGAAGTTACCGTTCGCGCAGCAGGCGGGCGATCTCCGATGTCAGCAGCTGCGGATCGGCGGGCTTCGACAACACGAAGTCGGCGCCGGCGCCCATCAGCCTTTCGCGCATGTCGGCACGAACATCCGACGTCAGGACGATGACGGGCAGCCGGGGCGCGGATCGCGCGGCCTCATCGGCGCGCAGGTGCTGCAGCAGCGAAAGGCCGTCGCCACCCGGCATGTTGAGATCGGTCACCAGCAGCTCCGGAAGCGAGCGCTGGCCGGGCGCATGCAGGGCCTCAGCAACGGCGCCGAAGTCGCTGACAAGGCGGACCGAATACCCCGAGCGCTGGAGCACGGTGCGAACGATCAGCGCGTTGACCGGATCGTCTTCGGCCAGCAGGATCCCATTCGCCCTGTTGTAAACAGGCGTGGTCGCAGGCTCCTCTCGCAGAACGGGCCGGTTGTCGTTGATCGCGTCGCGTTTCTCGATACCCTTCAGGCGACCGAGCAGCACCTCGACCAGGGACTTTTCGCGCAGCGGCCGGATCAGCCATGCCTCGTAGCCGTCCATCTGGTTGACGGGGTGGCTGTTGCGCTCCTCCGGATTGATCAGATAGGTGCGCCGCACCTCCAGCCGTGCAACGGACGGCTGCAGGGAAAGAAGCTGCTTGTATTGCTGGGCATGGCGGTGGTCGACGATCACGTCCGTCAGCGGCGCGCCGCCGGCGAGCACGTCCGCAAGGACATGCTGGGCCGCGGCAAGCGTGGTGGCACGATGGCACCGCCCGCCGAGTGTCGCGATCGTCGCGGCGAGCGCCGCCGAGGCCGGACCATCGGGCGCCATCACCAGGACATGCGAGCCCGCAAGGCACGACCGGCGCTCCGGTGCGACCGCCTCGATCTCGGCAAATGGCAGACGAATTTCGAAACGGCTGCCGCGTCCCGGCGCGCTTGCGGCCGTAAGGCTGCCACCGCAGGCCTGCATGATCCTGCGGGAGATGGCGAGGCCAAGGCCGGTGCCCTTCGCCCGCTGTTCGTCGTTTCCGGCCTGCTCGAACTCCTCGAAAATGCGCTTCAGGTCGTCAGGCGACATGCCCGGACCGGTGTCGTCGATCCGGATCCGCACGCATTCGTCGACCGTATCGGCGCCGACAAAGACGCCGCCGACCTCGGTGAACTTCACCGCATTGCCGATCACGTTGAAGAGCACCTGGCGCAGGCGCGCCGCATCGAAGGCCATCTCAGCGGGCACATCGACGGCGACCGTGGCACCGATCTCGATGCCTTTCTCATGCGCCCGGTTGGAGAGCATTTCCACCACGCTCTCGATGACGCCACGCGGATCCTGTCGGGTCGGGCGAAACTGGAAGCGACCGGCCGACAGCGACGAGAAATCGATCAGGTCCTCGACGAGCTGGACCAGCGCATGGCCGGACTGCTGCATGCCGGCGAGGTAGTTCTTCTGCTCGCTCGACAGCCGGGTCTGGCCGAGCAGGTGGCTCACGCCGAGGATGCCGGAAAGCGGCGTACGGATCTCATGGCTGACTGTGGCGAGAAGCCTCGACTTCGCCTTGCTCGCCTCCTCTGCCCGCCGGCGCGCCGCTTCGCGCTCACGCGCCGCCGCGGCCTCCTCGGTGACGTCGCGCGCGATGCTGTGGCGCATGAGCCTGCCACTTGCCGGATCGCGGGCGATCACGTCGTGCCAGTCGTAAAGGCGCACGCCGTCCGATGCGGCAATCCGGACCAGATAGTGATTGGGCGCAGCCTTTGGCTCGAAGCTCAGGCCAAGCGCCGCGCAATCGAGGCCGTGGACATCGGAGTGGCCGCAGACCTGATGGAAGACCGCGTTGGCATGAACGATCTTTCCGTCCATGCCGCGCATGATCGCGAGGTCACCCAGCGCATCGTGAATGGTCGAGAGCAACGCCGACGTCTCGGAGCGATGCCAATCGCGATCCCGGTCCGCTTCGTCGCCTGCCTGCCTGCCATCGAACGACCGTATGGCTTCGACGACGAGCAGGAACACGCCGACAGAGCCTGCCGCCGCAATCGCTGCGGAAAACAGGTAAAAGCCGGCGCTCATGCCGATGACGAGAATGAGACCGGAGGCGACAAGGCCGAGCAATGCCAGCGACGCCTGATTGACCGCATGGCGCTTGCCCTTGACGGGTGCTTCCTGCTCGTGAGCCGGAGGCGATACCTCGACAGGGAGCGGAGCCACCGGCGGCGCGTCACCCGTCCGGCTTCCTGTCCGGAAGCCGGATTCGATCCGCTCCAGCAATCGTGACGGTTCGCTCATGCAATCCGGCTAACACGACAAGCGTTCCGAATGGCTTCAATGCACCGGTAAAATCTTAACGATCGGCCTTTTTCGCGTGCAGCAGTTCGTCAAGGATGATGGCTCCGGCGCCGATGGTGATGAAGGTATCGGCCAGATTGAAGACGGCGAAGGACCATGTTTCGGTATAGAAAAGGATGTAGTCGATCACGTAGCCGAAGATCAGCCGGTCGACGAGGTTGCCGAGTGCGCCGGCGATGATCAGCGCGTAGCCGAAATGCGCAAAGAACCGGTCCTTCGGCGTGCGCTTCCAGAGCCAGAGCACGAAAGCGACGACGGCAAGCCGCATGCCGACGATGAACCAGCCTTCCATGCCCGACAGCATCGAGAAGGCGACGCCATAGTTGTAGGTACGGTAAAGCGCCAGCATCGGCACGACGTGGACCGCCTGATTGAAGGGCAGGTAGATCTCGACCAGATACTTGATCAACTGATCGGCGATGAGCGCGAGAAGGATGAAGACCGCGATCGGCAGCGGCCGCGAAAACAGAACCTGCCTCTCGCTCATGCGCGGGCGTCCAGCGTCAGCAGATGACGGCGCGCCTCGAACAGCATGATGCCGGTAGCGATCGCAAGGTTGAGTGAATCGGCGCGTCCGGCCTGCGGGATGCGTGCGAGCGCACCTGCCTCACGGGCAAGCTCCTCCGGCAGACCCGCCTGTTCGTTGCCCATAAGGATCACCACGGGCTTCGACTTGTAATCGATGGTGCGGTAATCGACGGCGCCGGCGAGATGGGTGGCAACCACCTTCACGCCGGCGGATTTCTGCCAGCGGATGAAGTCGTCCACGCTGGCGCGTGCCACCGGCATCGCGAAGACCGAGCCCATGGTGGCGCGCACGGTTTCAAGCGAAAACGGGTCGGTGGTCTCGCCGACGAGAATGATGCCGGAGGCACCGGCGGCATCGGCCGTGCGGATGATCGTGCCGAGGTTGCCGGGATCGCGCACCCGGTCCAGCGCCACATAGGTTTCTCCCAGTTGCGGCTTCAGATCCTTTAGCGCCTGGTAGCGCTGCTCGAAGATACCGACGACCATCTGAGGATTGTCGCGCCGGGTGATCGTCGTCAGCACCTTCTCGCTGACCTCGAGCACCAGACCACCCTTGGCGAAGGTCTTCGCCGCCACCTGCTCCACATGCGGCTTGCCCTTGGCCGCCTTGGCATAGATCAGCGTCTTGATCTTCCAGCCGAGATCGAGCGCGTCGATCACCAGCTTCAGGCCTTCGGCCATGAAGGACCGCGTCTCGTCGCGATGCTTCTTCTGTGCCAGCGCGCGGATATCCTTGATGATCGGGTTGGTGAGGCTCGTGACCTCCTTTACCTGACCCACACGACCGGCGCCGTGTTCGCTTCTGTCGTTCGTCATTGCGGTACCCAGCGGCTGAAGAGAGAGGTCGAAAGCGCCCTGCCCGGCTCGCGTCCGTCAAGCCCGCCCTCGCGGATGATGAGCTCGCCCGATTCCACCCGGCCGCCGCGGCCGCGCATCGTCTCGCGCATCAGTTCATGGATCGAATAGAAGCTCGCCCGGATGGAATAGGCGGTCAGCACCAGGCCGCGCGCCTCCGGCGAGAGGATCTCGCGGCAGATGTCGAGCATCGCCGCCAGGTGATCAAAAAGCTGCCAGACCTCGCCATTCGGACCACGGCCGAACTTCGGCGGGTCGGTCAGAATGATGTCGTAGCGGCTGCCGCGGCGCTCTTCGCGCTGGATGAACTTCATTGCGTCGTCGCAGATCCAGCGGATCGGCAGCTTGTCGGCCCGCGCCAGCTGCTGGTTCTCGCGTGCCCAGCCGATCGCCTTCTTCGAAGCGTCGACATGGGTGACCTCGGCGCCGGCCCTGGCGGCGATCAGCGAGGCGACCCCGGTATAGCCGAAGAGGTTCAGAACCTTGAGCGGCCGCCCTGCAGCTTGCACCTGGTCCTTGACCCAGCTCCAGTGCGCGAGCTGTTCGGGGAAGACGCCGACATGGCGGAACGAGGTGAAGCGGCCGTGGAAATCGGTTCCGAGAAGCTGCATCGGCCAGGTTTCGCCGAGCACGGCGCCCGGAAAGCGCCAGCGGCCCATGCCGTCCTCGTCGGTGTCGCCGGTGAAAATCGCGTCGGCTTTTTCCCAGACGCCGTCCGCCAGGCTGCGCGGCCAGAGCGCCTGCGCCTCGGGACGCACGATGCGATAGGGACCGTATTGTTCGAGCTTCTCGCCGGCGCCGCTGTCGATCAGATGGTAGCCGGAAGCGCCCACGGTCTCGAGAATGAGCGGCACGCGCTCGGCCGGCTTTTCGCCGGTTCGCCGGGCGATCGCCCGTACAGGTGTTTCCTGCACGGGTGCCTGCTTGGCGGGCCTGTCGCGTGTCTCGGCGGCCTGCGCTTCCGCCGGGCGAGCCGGCCGTTCCTTGAAGCCGCCGCCCTTCGGCGGTGCCGGACGCTTCTGCTCGTGGCGACCGCCGCCACGCGCCTCGGCGCCGCGGCCCTTGGCCGTCGTCACGGAGGCATTCTTCGACCGCCGGTCCTTTTCCTTCACGCTGAGATCCCTGGACTTGTTAGTGCATGTGCCGCCTGCCCTTCGCAGTGTCGAGCGCGAGCCGGCGGACGCCATGAGGTTTGTCGCCGCAGCCTTCAGCCGCGGCATCTATTGAAGGTGCAAATAGCATCGCTGATGCACTTGGCAAAGTCGTTTCCGTTTTGCGAAGATCGGCGCGGGAGAACCCGCCGCGAATTTCCTTGGGCCGGAACCGGCTTGGGGACAAAATTCTGCAGCAGGCCTAGTGTGTTACAGCGACCTTGGCGCGTCGATGCCGATGCGCGGAACTGCAATGGGAGGAAAGCGCATGGACATGACCGGCGAAGAGCGGATTTCGGCTGGGCGCGACGCGGTGTGGCGCGGCCTCAACGATCCGGAAATCCTGAAACGGTGCATCCCCGGCTGTCAGTCGCTGGAGATGACGTCGCCGACCGAGCTTGCAGCGGTTGTGAAGATCAAGATCGGCCCGGTCTCTGCCTCCTTCACCGGCAACGTCATGCTCTCCAATCTCAATCCACCAGAGGGCTACACGATCTCGGGCGAAGGAAAGGGCGGGATCGCCGGCTTTGCCAAGGGGGGCGCCGACGTCACCTTGACGGAGGATGGCGCAGACACGGTGCTGCGTTACGACGTCAAGGCAGAGATCGGCGGCAAGCTCGCCCAGCTCGGCTCGCGCCTCATCGATTCGACCGCAAAGAAGCTGGCCCAGCAGTTCTTCACCGACTTCGGCGCCGCCGTCAGCGGTACCGCGGAAGCGGCGAGCTGAACGGCTCGCCACTCCGCAGCGTCAAGTCAAGCGTTCAGTTCTGAGGGGCAGCCAACGTTGCCTGAGTGGCGAGCTTTTCAGCCTGGCTGCGATGCTTCTCGGCTTCGCGATGCCACTTCACCGCTTCGTTCGCCTCGGTGCGCGCACGGCGACGGTACTTGCCCTGGCTGAACCAGGTCGCTGCCGCACCGAGGATCATGCCGACGATGACGGCAAGGAACAGGAAGACGAAGAAGGGCGCGCTGACCGAAAGCACGCTGTCTTCCGGACGGAAAGGGTTCAGTGCCAGCGTCACGCTCTGGCGATTGGCGACGCTGAGAACGATCAGGATCACGCCAACCGGAATGAGAACAACGATATTGATCAGTTTCTTGAACATTCAAGCGCTCCAGCTTGCGAGCGGCCGCGTGGTTTCCGTTGGCCACGCGGGACGACGGGCGTCCATTGCGCCAGGCCGCTGAGACCGAGAAAGACGATCAGTCTTCGTCGTCACCATTCATGCCGGGATTAAGGCGCTCGCGCAATTCCTTGCCGGTTTTGAAGAACGGCACCCACTTTTCCTCGACGAAGACGGAATCGCCGGTGCGCGGGTTGCGCCCGGAACGCGACGGCCGGTTCTTGACGGAGAAGGCACCGAAGCCGCGCAGTTCGACCCGGTTGCCTGACGCGAGCGCGTCCGTGATCTCATCGAGAACCGCATTGACGATGTTTTCGACATCGCGGTGATAGAGATGCGGATTGCGAGCTGCAACAATCTGCACCAGTTCTGACTTGATCACTGTCGCCCCCTCAAATTCTTGTTTGTTTTGCTTTTTCGGTCTGCATTGTGATTGCTGCAAGAATATCGACGACGCTTGCAAAAACGCCGCCAACTCCTCACGGCTCAGGCTGGGTATATGTCGCCTTCCTCATTGGCCATCAACCTGCCAAACGGAAACAAGACCGTCAAGAAACAACTTGTCGCCCGCAATTTTTTCGAGGCCGCTCATTGCCGGAAAAGCGTCATATCCCAACATCTTGATCCAGTTGCCGACCAGCGCGCCGAGGCCAAAAGGCAGGGTCTTGCGCGGTGCTTCCCAATCGACGATCGGCAGGTCCTTCGATACCTTTTTCTCCGTCAGAAAGGCGCGAATTTCGTCCTCGCCGCCAAGCGTGTCGACGAGCTTCGCCTTCAGCGCCTGGCGGCCGGTGAAAATGCGGCCGTCGGCGAGCAGCAGCGCCTCGGGGCGCTGAAGCTTGCGGCGCTCGGCAACCAGGTCGACAAACCAGGCATAGCTGTCATCGATCATCGACTGGATCATCGCCTTCGCCTCGTCGCTCGCCGGATGGAAGGGCGACGGCTCCGCCTTCAGCGGCCGCGACTTGATCGATTCCAGCGACACGCCGAGCTTGTCCATCAGGTCCTTGATCTGCGGATACTGGAAGATGACACCGATGGAGCCGGTGATCGAGCTTTCGCCCGCGACGATCGTGTCGCCTGCGAGCGCAATCATGTAACCCGCAGAAGCGGCGAGCGTGCGCACATCGGAGACAACGGGCTTCTTGGCGGCAACCTTGCGGATCGCCTTGTAGATCACTTCGCCGCCATAGGTGGTGCCGCCCGGGGACGAAATGGTGACGACCAGTGCTTTGACGCTGTCGTTGTCGGCGATCTTCTGGAGGCGATCGAGAAGCTCCCGGTCGTCCTGGATCAGACCACTAATGGTGACGCGAGCCACGTGCTGACGAGTGCGGCCGACATCGTCCGCAGCGCCCGACCAGACAAAGATCGCGAGCGCTGCCACAAGAAGCAGCCCCGCCACCACAAAGCGCCAGAAACTGAGTTTCCGGCGCAGGCTGCGGCGATCGGCGATGGCGAGTTCGTCCATGTGGGTTTCTCCCGAATTGTTGGCGCAGCTTCTGTCAGTTTCCGCGGGAACGTGCTATCTGCGCGCGCAGAGGCATATTCCATAAACGCGCTTGGCCACGGTTGAAAGCCGCGGCTGGCGTTTTCGTGCTTCACCCCAGTTTTTTTGCAGCGCCATTGTGCAGCAGCAAAAAATATCCATATTTGCGACGACTTACACCATTGTATGTATATGACCCCTTGATGGGTTCAGCGATAAAAGCAGTAGAACCGACAGGCCCTTTCATGTTGAACCACGCGCCAGCCCCGGGCATTTTTGCCGATACGGGTGAGAGCTCCGCCGACGCCTATGCGCTCGCCGCGAGACACTCCGTGCGCGTCCGCCGGCTGAAAGTCATCCTGCCCGTGGTCGCCGGTGTCATCGCGGTGATCTTTGCCGCCGTTTCCTTCGTCCGGGCCTTCATGCCCGTCGATCTGCAACTCGAAACGGCGACGATCGAGGACGGCAAGATCGTGATGCAGAATCCGGCCATCTCCGGCCGCAACAAGCAGGGCATCAGCTATTCGATGAAGGCCCAGCGGGCGCTCCAGGACATCGCCAATCCTGACATCATCACGCTGCAGACGATCCATGCGGAAATGCCGATGAAGGATTCGATGGTCGCGACGGTGGACGCCACCAACGGCATCTACGACCGCGGCGCCAATACGCTCGATATGAACGCCCCGTTCACCATTTCCGTCAATAATGGCATCAACGCCGACTTCCAGTCGGCCTATCTGGACATCAATGCCGGCGAGATGGAAACGAAACAGCCCGTTGCGATCAGCATGAAGGGCGGTTCGATCATTGCGCAGACGCTGCGAATGACGGATAAGGGACGTATTGTAATATTTGAGGGCATGGTGAGGGTGAACGTCGAGCCCACCGCCATCCGCAAGAACGCGAAATAGGACCCGGTGCACTCCATGTCGGTCACAACCGCCTCTTTTTTCAAGATTTCCGCCAGCCTGGCGATTGCCGGTGTCGGCGCTTTGATCATTGCCTCCGGCGCTTCGGCGCAGGCCACATCCAGCAAGATGAAGGGCCTTGAACTCTCCAACGACAAGCCGATCCAGATCGAGAGCGACAAGCTCGAAATCAAGGATCCGGAGAGCAAGGCGATCTTCACCGGCAACGTCAAGGTCGTGCAGGGCACGACGACGCTGCAGGCCGGCAACATGGTGGTGTACTACAAGTCCGGCGGCGGCTCGGTTTCGAGCGGCGACGCCGACATCGACCGCATCGAGGTCAGCCAGAAGGTTTTCCTGAGCTCGGGCACGCAGCAGGCAACGGCAGACACCGGTTCCTTCGACATGACGAAACAGGTCTTCGTGCTGAAGGGCGAAAAGGTGGTGTTGTCGGAAGGCAAAAACGTCTTCGTCGGCTGCCAGCTCAACGTCCAAATGGAAACCGGGGAGGCTCAGCTCGAAGCCTGCGGCGGCCGCGTGCAGATCCAGCTCGACCCGAAGTCCCGCAAGCAGAACTGACGTAGATCGCTCGTGCACTTTCCCTTCCTTCACAAGCGCAAACGGGTCCGCAAGCCGTCGGCGACAGCTGCGGTTGTTTCCGGACACGCGGTCGACAAGGCGCGTTACGACGGCACGCTGATCGCGCGCGGCCTGACGAAGGCCTATCGCGAGCGCCGCGTCGTCAACGGCGTTTCACTGGTGGTGCGGCGCGGCGAAGCCGTGGGCCTGCTCGGACCGAACGGCGCCGGCAAAACCACCTGCTTCTATATGATCACCGGCCTCGTACCGGTCGACGAAGGCTCGATCGAGATCAATGGCAACGACGTCACGACCATGCCGATGTACCGGCGTGCCCGTCTTGGCGTCGGTTACCTGCCGCAGGAAGCATCGATCTTTCGCGGGCTGACGGTCGAGGAAAACATCCGCGCCGTGCTCGAGGTCCATGACAAGAACCTGGAGCGGCGCGAGAGCAAGCTCAACGACCTGCTCGGCGAGTTCAACATCACGCACCTGCGCAAGTCCCCCGCGATTGCGCTTTCGGGCGGCGAGCGGCGGCGTCTCGAAATCGCCCGTGCGCTTGCGACAGATCCGACCTTCATGTTGCTCGACGAGCCCTTTGCCGGTGTCGATCCGATCTCGGTCGCCGATATCCAGGCGCTTGTCCGTCACCTGACCTCGCGCGGCATCGGCGTGCTGATCACCGACCACAACGTCCGCGAGACGCTCGGCCTCATCGACCGCGCCTATATCATCCATGCCGGCGAAGTGCTGACTCATGGTCGCGCCAACGATATCGTCACCAATCCTGACGTGCGCCGGCTCTATCTCGGCGACAATTTCAGCCTTTGAGACCGCTTCGCGGGCGATTCCGCCCGCGACCACGCTTGACCAAACCTTCTCGATAAGCAATTTTTGGGCCAATTGATAAGGGCCACCCCGGCGACCGGAGAAACACCGCGGCCCAGGAGATTTCTCGGGAGTTTCGCGTCAGCATGGCACTGTCCGCCAGCCTTCATCTGCGCCAGTCCCAGTCCCTGGTGATGACGCCACAGCTGATGCAGTCGATCCAGCTGCTGCAGATGACGCATCTCGAACTCAATCAGTTCATCGCCCAGGAAGTCGAAAAGAACCCGCTGCTCGAATTTCAGGCGAATGACGATCTGCCAGGCACGCCGGAGCGCGGCGAGAGCACAGCCGGGGACGAGCCTGCCGGCGACGACTTCGGCGCGCAGGACGATCTCTACGACAGCGCGACATCGCCGACCAGCGAGCGGCTTGGCGAGCAACTCGACGCCGACTTCGCCAATGTCTTTCAGGACGACACGACACCGCAGCGCGCCGATGCCCCGGAACTGCTCGGCCAGTGGAAATCGATGCCCGGCAGCAGTGAAGGCGAAGACTATGACCTCGACGACTTCGTTGCCGGCCGCAAGAGCCTGCGCGAGACGCTCACGGAGCAATTGCCATTTGCGCTGCCCGCCCCCTCGGATCGGCTGATCGCGCAGCACCTTATCGATCAGCTCGACGACGCCGGCTATCTCCAGGCGGACCTTGGCGAAGTCGCCGAACGGCTGGGCGCCGCGCATACGGATGTCGTGCGGGTATTGCTGACGCTGCAGCAGTTCGATCCGCCCGGTGTCTTCGCGCGTTCGCTTGGCGAATGTCTTGCAATCCAGTTGCGCGCCCGCGACCGCCTCGATCCGGCGATGGAGGCACTGCTCGCCAATCTCGAACTGCTGGCGCGGCGCGATTTCGCGACGCTCAAGAAGATCTGCGGCGTCGATGAAGAGGACCTGATCGACATGCTGGCGGAAATCCGCAAGCTCGATCCGAAGCCCGGAACCAGTTTCGAGACCAGCGTCAGCGAGGCGATCGTGCCCGACATCGTCGTGCGGGCCGCGCCCGACGGCTCCTGGATGATCGAACTCAATCCGGACGCGCTGCCGCGCGTGCTGGTCAACCAGGACTATTTCGCCAAGGTCTCGCGCGGGACGCAGAAAAACAGTGCCGACCAAGCCTTCCTCAACGAATGCCTGCAGAACGCCAACTGGCTGACACGCAGCCTCGACCAGCGCGCCCGAACGATCATGAAGGTCGCCACGGAGATCGTTCGCCAGCAGGACGCGTTCCTGGCCAACGGCATCGGTCACCTACGGCCGCTGAACCTCAAGACCGTCGCTGACGCGATCAAGATGCATGAATCGACCGTCAGCCGCGTCACCTCGAACAAATACATGCTGACGCCGCGCGGGCTGTTCGAACTCAAATATTTCTTCACCGTCTCGATCGGCTCGGCCGAGGGCGGCGACAGCCATTCGGCGGAAGCCGTGCGCCACCGGATCCGCGCGATGATCCAGGAGGAAAGCGCCGAAGCGGTGCTTTCCGACGACGATATCGTCGATGTCCTCAAGAAGGCTGGTATCGACCTTGCCCGTCGCACTGTCGCCAAATATCGCGAAGCGATGAGCATCCCCTCCTCCGTACAGCGGCGACGGGAAAAGCGGGCGCTGGCCAAAGCCGCCGGTTTCTGAGCACCGGAAGTTAAGCCGCATTAACTTTTTTGCGACCTTCGATTGACTCTCTCCGACACAGGCGATATGAGCCCGCCGCAATTGCCGGGGACAAGCTCGCCCCGGAAGCGGACCGGTACGACCGGTAGCTGCGACAGAGGCGCGCCCGCAAGCCTGAAAGGCTTGGATGACGGGACCGCTTGGAATAGACTGGCTGCGCAAATCACGAACGAGAGAGGAAACTCCATGAGTGTGCGTGTATCCGGTAAACAGATGGAAATCGGCGATTCGTTTCGAGCTCGCATCGGCGAGCAGATCGAGCAGGCCGTTACCAAATATTTCGACGGAGGATATTCAAGCCAGGTCACTGTGGAAAAATCCGGGCCGCGCTTCAGCGCCGACTGCAAGCTTCATCTCGATACGGGCGTGGTTATGCAGGCGAACGGTCAGGCGAACGACCCACAGGCTGCGTTTGACGCGGCGTCGGATCGCATCGAAAAGCGTCTGCGCCGCTACAAGCGGAAGCTGAAGGATCACCATAACGGCAACGGTACGAATGCTGCCGAAGTGGCTTACACAGTGATGGATTCGGTGCCGTTCGAGGACGATGAGGTCCCCGAGGATTATGCACCGACGATCGTCGCCGAAAGCACGAAACAATTGAGGACGATGTCTGTCGCCAGCGCCGTGATGGCACTCGACATGACCGATGAACCCGTCCTGATGTTCCGTAGCCCCGGCAAGGACGATCTGAATATCGTCTACAGACGCAACGATGGAAATATTGGCTGGATTGACGCTGCCAATATCAAAGCATGAGCGGATAGGGGAGTGCCGGCACGCCGGCACTCCCCGCGCCCAGAATCAGCGGGCAGGCCGGAAAATGTGACTTTTCTGTGCATGGAACCCGCCATGACAAAGATGGTTAGAGCCATTGCGACGCATTTATGATGATGTTGTCCGGCTCTAACCGGCGAACGAGGACAAAAGAATGGCATTGGCAGGTCTACTGCATCAAAATGCGATCATCCCGGCCATGAGGGCCAACTCGAAAAAGCAGCTCCTCCAGGAATTGGCGGCAAAAGCATCAAAGATCACCGGGCTTCCCGAGCGTGAAATCTTCGACGTGATCCTGCAGCGGGAGCGTCTTGGCTCCACCGGTGTCGGCAATGGCATCGCCATCCCGCACGGCAAGCTCAACAATCTTCCCTCGATCATCGGCATCTTCGCGCGACTGGAAACATCTGTCGATTTCGAAGCGCTCGACGACCAGCCCGTCGACCTCGTCTTCCTGCTGCTCGCCCCGGAAGGTGCCGGCGCCGATCACCTCAAGGCCCTGTCGCGCATTGCCCGCGTCCTGCGTGATCAGGACATGGTCGCCAAGATCCGCTCGAGCGATTCCGCCAGCGCGATCTACACGCTGCTCGACGACGACGCGACCTCGCACGCCGCCTGAAAATAGCAACGGCGCGCGTCCGCCGGACGCGCAGTGCCTGCGTCAGTAAAGCTGACGACCGTTCAAATGATCTATGAAAATCCGGAACAAAGCGCCCTGGCTCGAAATGCCGAGCCGGCGATAGATGTTCTTGCGATGGATCCGGACCGTTCCCTCGGCAATGTTCATCACCTTGCCGATCGAAAGGTTGCTGTGTCCCCGAAGGATCAGCCGCACGATGTTGCGCTGCTGCTTCGTCAGCCGGTCTGAACAAAGGCTGTCGAACGCCGCTTCCATTACATTGTCGCCCTCTTCGGAGGGCGGCGGCGCAAAGCTCCGGCCGTGCTGGCGCCAGTTCGAGCGGACCGCCTCGCGCACGATCGGCTCATAGACGCGCAGTCGCTCGAGTTCGGCCTCGCTGAAAGGCTGGCCGCCGCGGCCGCGCATCAGCGAGTAGGTCGCCTGCAGGCCACCGTCGAGCGGAATGACGAAGCCGACCTCCTCCACCAGCACACCCGATTCCATCGATACGCAGGGGTGAACCTCGGCGGACGACGAGAAGTCGGACTGGAAGAATCGGTCCGGCGCGAGTTCTCGCATGCGCCAGAGGCCGGCCGGCTGGCCGGCAGAGCAGGCGACGTAGAAGGGATCGAGCAGATAGGCGCCGCCGAGATAGGCGGAAAGCGCGCTCGCCGATACCTTTGCCGTGTAGCCGTCGTGCAGCACGATCGGCCTGGCATCGTACGGATAGGCAAAGGCGACGGAGAGGTCGAAACTGGTGAACGACCGCAGCATCCGGTCGAGCGCCTGGCCGAAATCCTGCGTGCCGATCAGACCGATCATCGCCGAAATATCAGCGGACTCCCTTGCCAGCATTCCGGTTTCATCCCCCCGCTCCTCGTATCCCCCATGGGATATCGACAGCCCCTGCTTCGTCAACAATAATTCCCCCCGGGAGAGCAACAGGTCGTCGCGAAACGGGTCGCCCTTGGCGAACACTGCGGCGAACGCCGATGAGGAGGGCGCAATGGCAGGCAGGCTTTCAGGCAAGGTGGCGCTGATCAGCGGTGGCGCGGGAGGCTGCGGCCTGGCGGCGTCGGAGCTTTTCGCGCGCGAAGGCGCCAAGGTCGGTATCGTCGACCTGCCGCGCAGCAAGGGCGAAGAGGTCGCGGCATCGATCCGCGCCAATGGCGGCGAGGCGATTTTTGCCCCTGCCGACGTCTCGGTATCCGCAGAAGTGACATCGGCCGTCAAGGCGGTGGAGGCGGCGTTCGGCGCCATCACGGTGCTCTTCAATCACGCCGGCATTCTTGCCGTCGGCCCCTTCCTCGAGGTCGAGGAAGACGAATGGGACCGACTGATGGCGGTCAATGTGCGCAGCATGTTTCTGATGACCAAGGCTGTTTTGCCCGGCATGCTTTCCGCCGGCGGCGGCAGCATCGTCTGCACCTCGTCGATCTCGGCCGTGGCGGCAACGCCGATGGAGGTGCTCTACGACACGACCAAGGGCGCCTGCCACATGTTCGCCCGCGCCATCGCCGTCGAGTTCCGCGACCGCGGCATCCGCTGCAATGCCGTCTGCCCGGGCTTTATCGCCACCGATCATGGCAAGCGCGAGCTCGTCGGCCTCAGCAAATACGGGGTCGACGTTTCGGAGGCGGCCATCGCCGTGCAGCAGGGCCGCATGTGCGACCCGAAAGAGGTGGCGAACGCGGCGCTGTTTCTTTCGAGCGATGAGGCGAGCTTCATCAACGGCACGCATCTGTTCGTCGACAATTGCTTCACCGCGGTTTGAGGGAGGGGAAAATGCTTCAGGCAGGTGGCCACTGGCGCAACTGGGTCGGAAACCAATCATGCATCGTGCGTCATCGCGGCGCGCCGGAGAGCGAGGCAGCTCTTGCCGAAATGGTGCGCGAGGCGACGTCGCAAGGGCTGAACGTGCGCTGCGCCGGCTCCGGCCATTCCTTCACGCCGGTGGCGCTGACCAGCGGGCTGCAGCTGACGCTCTCCAACATGCAGGGTGTCGTCGGCATCGACTACGCGCGCAAGCGCGTCGCGGTGAAGGCGGGTACCACCATCAATCAGCTCGGCAAGGTGCTGAAATCCAACGGCCTGTCGCTGATCAATCAGGGCGACATCGACAGCCAGGCGTTGGCTGGCGCGCTGACGACCGGGACGCATGGGACCGGCGCCAAGCTCGGCAACATGGCCTCGCAGATCGTCGGCATGCGCCTGGTGCAGCCGGATGGGAGCATTCTCGTTGTCGACGAGACGACACCGGATCTGCTCGAGGCGGCGCGGGTATCGGTCGGCATGCTTGGTGTGATCTCGGAGATCACGCTGCAGGCGATGGACAGCTACAATCTGCATGAAAGGCTCTGGCGCTGCACCTTCGACGAAATGATCGAACAGCACGACGAACTGGCCGCCAAACACCGCCACTTCGGCTTTTTCTGGTGCCCAGTGCCCGAGAGCCGGCATTGCTATTGCCTGCCGGACACCGCATCGGTCTCGACCACAGACAGCACCTCCGACGTCTGCGAGATGAAGGTGATCGACATCACCGAGGAAGCACCGACGGAGCGCCGCTTCGAGAAGATCGCATATTCCTCCGAGATCTATCCGATCGAATACGTGCCGAATTTCCACGAACTCGAATATGCGGTGCCCGTCGCCCACGGCAAGGATGCGGTGAAGGCGGTGCGCAAGCTGATGCTGGAAAAGCACCCGACCTGCATCTATCCGATCGAGTACCGTTTCACCGCCGGAGACACCGGCTGGATCAGCCCCTTCTTCGAGCAGGACTCGATCACGCTCTCGGTCTCGGGCGAGCCGGGAACCGATTATTGGGACTACCTGAGGGATGTCGATACGATCCTGCGGCAGTACGGCTCACGGCCGCATTGGGGCAAGCTGCATTTCCTCGGCGCCGAGGATGTGACGGCGCTCTATCCCCGTGCAGGCGATTTCCGGGCGCTGAGGGCCAAGGTCGATCCGGAGGGCCGCTTCCTCAACGATCACCTGCACCAGCTTTTCGGATAGCGTTTGCGGCTGACGCCGCTCAAAACAAAAACGCCGCGCGAACTTCGCGCGGCGTTTCTTTAAACTCTGATCAGTTGGATCAGGCAGTCGGTGCGTCACCGTTTTCGCCGGCCACGACCTTCGGTCCGCCCTTGGAGACGCCGACCATGGCCGGACGCAGAACACGGTCACCGATCACGTAGCCGGCTTGAACGACCTGCAACACCGTGTTGTTGGGCACGTCCGCATTGGGAATCTCGAACATTGCCTGATGGAAGTTCGGGTCGAACTTCTGGCCTTCCGGCTCAAGCTTCTTGACGCCGTGGCGCTCAAGCGCTGAAAGCATCGAGCGCTCGGTCATTTCCACGCCCTCGATCAGGGCGGTGAGGCCAGCCTCGCCTGCTTCCCTGGCCTCTGCCGGAATGGCATCGAGGGCGCGGCGCAGGTTATCCGAAACGGCGAGCATGTCGCGGGCGAAGCCGGCGACGGAATAGGACTTCGCATCCTTCACGTCGCGTTCGGTGCGGCGGCGCAGGTTGTCCATCTCGGCGGCAAGTCGAAGGTACTTGTCACGCAGCTCGGCGCTCTCGGCTCTCGCGAGCTCCAACGGATCGGGCTCGGCAACCGGCGCAGCTTCAGCGGCGTCGGCAACATCGGGCGCGGCATCGAATACCTCGTCGGTGGCCTCGGGTCCGTGCTTGTTCGTATCGTCGGTCATGACGTTCTCCGCAGTGTCGTCTCTATCGTCCTTCGCATTTCCACGCCGCAAGCGCGAGCCTGCGTGTCAGCAAAAATGCGCTGTGACTGGATTTGAAGCCGATATCGAGGTTTGGGGCCGAAAAATCAAGGGTCCAATCGCGCTCCTACAGCGCCGCGCGACTTATCAGACGCGCAAAGGTCGCTGTAACACTTTGATTTGCTGCATGTCTTTGTCCTTGATCGAGGTCGATTTAAGGAGACATGCAGCGACTAAAAGCCCGCCTTTAGCGGGAAAGCCTCGACATCAGCTGCGCGGTATAATCGACCATCGGCACGATGCGGGAGTAGTTGAGCCGCGTCGGCCCGATGACGCCGACCGCGCCGACGATGCGATCCTCGCCATCGCGATAGGGCGCGACGATCAGCGAGGAGCCGGAGAGCGAGAAGAGCTTGTTTTCCGAGCCGATGAAGATCCGGACGCCCGGACCGCTCTCGGCAAGATCGAGCAGCTCGATCAGGCTGTCCTTCTTTTCGAGGTCGTCGAAGAGCATGCGCAGCCGATCGATATCCTCGGCCCCCTCCAGCCCTTCGAGCAGATTGGCACGGCCGCGCACGATCAACCGCGCCGGCTTCTCGTCGCCTTCATTGCCCGACCAGATGGCGAGACCGCGCTCGACGAGGTCTTGCGACAGCGCGTCGAGTTCGCCGCGCACCGTCCGCTTCACCGTTTCAAGCTGAGCGCGCACCTCGCCGATCGTCTGGCCGGCAAGATGGGCGTTGAGGAAATTCGCGGCTTCGGTGAGCTGCGAGCTGGTGACCCCGGCGGGCAGCTCGACGATGCGGTTTTCCACCTGGTCGTGCTCGCCGACGAGAACGGCCAGCGCCTTGGTCGGCGCCAGGCGAATGAACTCGACATGCTTCAGTACGGGATCGGCCTTGGCGGTGATGACGAGGCCGGCCCCGCGTGACATGCCTGACAGCATCTGGCTGGCTTCGGTCAGCAGCGCATCGACCGGCTGCATATGATCATCGCGCCGAACCTGACGGTCGATCGACGCCCGGTCCTCGACCGAGAGATTGCCGACCTGCATGAAGGCATCGACGAAGAAGCGCAGCCCCGTCTGGGTGGGCAGACGGCCAGCGCTGACATGCGGCGAGTAGATGAGACCGAGATCTTCGAGATCGCTCATCACATTGCGAACGGAAGCGGGAGAGAGCGACATCGGCAGGAGCCGCGACAGATTGCGCGAGCCGAGCGGCTCGCCGCTCGTCAGATAGGTTTCCACGATGCGACGGAAAATTTCGCCCGAGCGCTCATCCAGCGCGGCTGCGATTTCCTTTGCTCCGGGATTGCGCAGTACCATGTCACTCCACACTCGCAGGCACATCCTGCCGTGCCCGGAATATAATGATCCTGCCGCCCGATGGCAAAAGGGAAAAATCGACTGGTCCCCCGGCTATCCACCGGTTCCCTTTGCCTGCGCCATGCTCTAGAAGGCTGACGAGATACGATAGGAGTTGACGATGCGGCCATCCGGCAGAAAAACCGACCAAATGCGCAAGGTTTCTTTCGAGCGCAATTTTTCCAAGCACGCGGAAGGCTCCTGTCTGGTGCGGTTCGGCGACACGCACGTGCTGTGCACCGCCAGCCTTGAGGAAAAGGTTCCGGCCTGGCTGCGCAACGGCGGCAAGGGTTGGGTGACGGCGGAATACGGCATGCTGCCGCGCGCCACCGGCGAGCGCATGAAGCGTGAGGCGGCAAACGGCAAGCAGAGCGGCCGCACCCAGGAAATCCAGCGCCTGATCGGCCGGTCGCTGCGCGCCGTCGTCGACCTTCCGGCGCTCGGCGAGCGCCAGATCTCGATCGACTGCGACGTCATTCAGGCCGATGGCGGCACGCGCACGGCCTCGATCACCGGTGCCTGGATCGCTCTCTACGATTGCCTGAAGTGGATGGAAGCGCGCAACATGGTCAAGGTCGAGAAGGTCCTGAAGGACCATGTCGCCGCCATCTCCTGCGGCATCTTCGCCAACCAGTCCGTGATCGACCTCGATTACCTCGAAGATTCCGCCGCCGAGACCGACGCCAACTTCGTCATGACCGGCTCCGGCGGCATCGTTGAAATCCAGGGCACGGCCGAAGGCAAGCCGTTCTCGGAAGAGGAATTCGCAAGCCTGATGGGCTTGGCAAAGAACGGCATTGCCGAACTGGTCGCGCTGCAGAAGCAGGCGATTGCAGGCTGACCACAGGAGAAAAGATGGCCCCGGCACTGGAAGGCATACTCGAGACTGCGCTCTACGCGACCGATCTCGATGCCGCCGAGGCCTTCTACGGCGGCGTTCTCGGCCTTGAGAAGATCACCCGCGCTGGAAACCGGCACGTGTTCTTCCGCTGCGGCCAAGGCGTGCTTTTGATCTTCAATCCGGCCGAGACGGTGAAACCGCCGGCGCCGGACGCCACCCTGCCGGTGCCACCGCATGGCACGACCGGCCGGGGACACATGTGCTTTCGCGTGCGCGCCGAGGCGCTCGACGCCTGGAAAGCGAAACTGGTAGCGGCCGGTATCAAGATCGAAAGCGATCTTCGCTGGCCGAACGGGGCGCGATCCTTCTACTTCCGCGATCCGGCCGGCAACAGCCTTGAATGTGCGGAGCCGGGCCTCTGGTCCATCGAATGAATATGAAACGAGATACCATGCGCAAACTCGACAACAAGACGCTGATCGTCGCCAGCCACAATGCCGGCAAGATCCGCGAAATCCGCGATCTCATCGGCCCGCTCGGCTTCGAGGCGAAGTCGGCGGCGGACCTCAATTTCATCGAGCCCGACGAAACCGGCACCACCTTCGAGGAGAACGCCACCATCAAGGCGCTCGCCTCCGCCAAGGCCTCGGGTCTGCCGGCGCTTTCGGACGATTCCGGTCTTTCAATCGACGCACTCGACGGTGCGCCCGGCGTCTATACCGCCAACTGGGCCGAGCGCGAGGACGGCAGCCGTGATTTCGCTATGGCGATGGAGAAGGTCGAAAACGCACTGCAGGAAAAGGGCGCAACGACGCCCTCCGAGCGCGCCGCCCGCTTCGTCTCGGTGCTCTGCCTTGCCTGGCCGGACGGCCATGTCGAGCTCTTCCGTGGCGAGGTCGAAGGCTTCGTGGTCTGGCCGCCGCGCGGCAGCCAGGGTTTTGGCTACGATCCGGTCTTCCAGCCGAAGGGCTACGAGACCACTTTCGGCGAAATGAGCGCCGACGAGAAACACGGTTGGAAGCCGGGCGATGCGCAGGCCCTGTCGCACCGCGCCCGCGCCTTCAAGATTTTTGCCGAGACCTGCCTCGGAGCCTGATCTGAGCGGGATGAGGAAAAGTGTGTGCGGTTTCCCGCCCGCATCCCGCTCCCTACTGAAAGTGACCATGAGAGACGCAACGATGCAGACGGCCACGCTATCGGCGATTGGTGACGGCATGGACCCCGGTTTCGGGGTCTATGTACACTGGCCGTTCTGCGCGGCCAAATGCCCCTATTGCGACTTCAACAGCCATGTGCGCCACCAGCCCGTGGACCAGCCGCGTTTCGTTGCCGCGTTTCTGAAGGAGATGGAAGAGGTGCGTGAGCTCTCAGGTCCGCGCACCGTCACCAGCATCTTCATGGGCGGCGGCACGCCGTCGCTGATGGAGCCCTCGACGGTGGACGCGATCCTCCAGGGTATCGCTCGCCATTGGCACGTGCCCGACGGCATCGAGATCACCATGGAAGCCAACCCTTCGAGTGTCGAGGCGACGCGCTTCCACGGCTATCGTGCTGCTGGCGTCAACCGCGTCTCGCTCGGCGTCCAGGCGCTGAACGACCGCGACCTCAAATTCCTGGGGCGGCTGCACAATGTCGAAGACGCGCTGAAGGCGATCCGGCTGGCGCGCGAGATCTTCCCGCGCATGTCCTTCGACCTGATCTACGCCCGCCCGAACCAGACGGTCGAAGAGTGGGAGCGCGAGTTGAAGGAGGCCGTCTCCTACGCGGTCGATCACCTGTCGCTCTACCAGCTGACAATCGAAGAGGGCACGCCCTTCTACGGCCTGCACAAGGCCGGAAAGCTCATCGTTCCGGACGGCGAACAATCGGCCGTGCTCTACGAGGCAACGCAGGAGATCACGGCATCGATCGGCATGCCGGCCTACGAGGTCTCCAACCACGCCCGTCCGGGTGCTGAAAGCCGGCACAACCTGACCTACTGGCGCTATGGCGACTATGCGGGTATTGGCCCCGGCGCACACGGGCGCCTCGGCATCGGCAGCGGGAAGATCGCCACGGCCACCGAACGCAAGCCCGAGGAATGGCTGCGCCTCGTCGAGACCTACGGCCACGGCATGGTCGAGCGCGAGGCGCTCGATCTCGAAGCGCAGTCGGATGAACTGCTGCTGATGGGCCTGCGCCTCAAGGAAGGCGTCGACCTTGCCCGCTGGCAGACCCTTTCCGGCCGCGATCCGGACCCGGAGCGCGAACAGTTCCTGATCGACAACGGCTTCATCGAGCGGCTCGGAAATTCGCGCCTGCGCTGCACGCCGGCCGGCATGATGATCCTCGACGCCGTGGTGGCCGACCTCGCTTGCCCCTGAGGCAGCAGGCGGTCTTCGCCGGCTACAGACTCAATCGAACGTTTCACCGGAGAGCGGCGTCGCCCGCATCGAGGCGCGCTCCTCGAACACGTCAAACCAGCGTGTCAGCGTTGGGCGGTTACGGAACGATGGCAGGTTGCGAAATGCCATCCAGGAGAGCGCCGTCGCCAGCGCGATCTGGCCGATATCAACGGCCGCCTCGGGCTCCAGCGTGCGCTCCAGCCAATCATATGTTTCCTCGATCTTCTCTTCATACCCCTTGGCGAGTTCCGGATAACGCAGATGTTCCGGGCGCCTCTCCCACTCCCAGCGCAAACCGATCCCGGTCTGGGCAAGGACCTGCGCCACCGACTGCATGCGCAGCGCCCGCCAGCGCGGTTCGCCGCTTTCCGGGATCAGCTTGCGTCCGTCATGCAGCGTGTCGAGATAGGCGCAGATGACGTCGCTGTCGAAGATCGGCTCCTGCCCCTCGCGCAATAGCACCGGAACCTTGCCGAGCGGATTTTCGGCATAGACTTCGTCGTTGCGCCGAGTCGGGCTAGTCTCGTGGTGGACGACCTTGAGCCGTTCGGCAAGGCCGATCTCGTGAGCGAAGACGAGCGCCTTGCGGGCGAAGGGGGAATGGGTCTGATAGTAGAGGATCATGTTTGCCTCGCGGGATCTGGCGTGAATTCCTGTTCCCGTGAAGAGATATTGCATCGCAGCCGATAAAGGCGCTCTGTTTTGCCGGCCGCGTTGCAAGTTTGTTTCGCGAACCGCTACTTCATCGGATCGCCTTTCAGCCGGTTAAGTTCAATGCCCTTTGCGACCAAGCGGGCCACCTGGGCGTCGTCGACGTCGTCCGTGGCGCGCAGGCGGATATAGGCCATGTCACCCTTGCCGCCGCCCTTTTCCAGGCGTGGATCGAGATCGAGCATCTCCGCCCCACGCCAGAAGCCGAAGGTCACGTGATCCTTTGCTCCCTTCAGGAGGCAGACTGCGCCGCCGGCCTCGTAGATGGGGTGGCCCCACTTCACGATATCGGTGAGCCCGCCTGCGGCAATGAGCGCTGCGTGCAGACGTTTTGCCACGTCTCCCGGAACCCCGGAAAGGCCGGCAATGTAATCTTCGACAGTCCTGGTCATGATCGACTTTCACTTGTTCGGTTGGAAGGCAGTTTTCAGTTCTTGAATGGGATCAGGCTGCGCAGGCGCGAATCTCGGAGCCACAGGCCGCCCCAGGCGATGACGCCGAGATAGAAGCCAAAGAGCAGGTGGGAAAAGAGTGGGCTGCCGGCGCGCAGATGCGTCGCCATCGCGCCGCCGAGATAGCCGGTCAGCAGGATGGCACCGAGGATCGAGGTCCGCGGGATCACGTAAAGCACGGTGCAGAGCAGTGTGAGCACCCCGAGCAGACGCGCCAGGTTCTGATCTGCGGAGTAACCAAGCGCCACCATGGTTTCGGTAACGACCTGAAGCGGCACGAGCTTGATGACGGCATCGAAGACCAGGAAGGCGACGAGCACGCCACTGAGGACGCGGCCGAGGATGACGGACTTGGCAGTCGGGGCGGAAATGGCAAGGCTGGTATTCACTGGGATTTCTCCTTGGATCTCGTTTTCAGTCCAAGGACGAAGCAAGGCGGCCCGCCCCGACAGCCGCCTCGTGGCTTTTTCATCTTTTTTTGACGACGGTGTCTTCGACGCCCGGCTCCTCGTCGAGCTTGTCGAGTTGCATGCGGATATAGGCGCATTCGGCGGCGTTGGTCGCAAGCGCGATGGCATGATCAAAAGCGACGCGTGCCTCGCGGACCTTGCCGAGCTGCTTCAGGAGGTGGCCGCTGAGGCCGTGGAAATAGAAGTAGCCAGACAGTTTGCCGGCCAGCGGCTCGATCATGGCGAGTGCCGCCTCCGGACCGTCACGCTTCGAGACGGCAACGGCCCGGTTGAGGGTAATCACCGGCGAGGGCTGCAGCCGTTCCAGCGCTTGGTACAGCAGATCGATCTGCGCCCAGTCGGTGTCTTCAGGGCGTTCCGCCCGCGCATGCAGGGCAGCGATCGCGGCCTGGATCTGATAGGCGCCGGGCTGGCGATGGCGCATCGCCCTGTCGATCAGCGCCAGCGCCTCGTTGATCAGCGGCCGGTTCCACAATCCGCGATCCTGGTCTTCGAGCAGGATGACGGCGCCATCGGCATCGAAACGGGCGCGCGCGCGGGAATGCTGTATCATCATCAGCGCCGTCAGCCCCATGATCTCCGGTTCCGCGGGAAAAAGCTCCAGCAGCAGACGCCCGAGCCGGATCGCCTCCTCGCAGAGATCGGCCGAGACGCTGTCCGGGCCGTTCATCGCCGAATAGCCTTCGTTGAAGACGAGATAGATCATCGTTGCGACGGCGGCGAGCCGGTCGGCGCGATCGGCCGCATCGGGCGTCTCGAAAGCAAGGCCGGCCGCCGCGACGCGGGACTTGGCGCGGGTGATGCGCTGCTCCATCGCCGCTTCGCTGACGAGAAAGGCGCGGGCAATCTGCTTGACCGAAAGGCCCGAGACGATGCGCAGAGCCAGCGCGATCTGCTGGGTTGCCGGCAGAGCCGGGTTGCTGCAGACGAACAGCAGCCGAAGAATGTCGTCGCGATATTGCGAGCCATCCAGCCGGTCGGCGAGATTGCTCTCCTGATCCTCCAGATCGGAGAGCATTTCCTCCGGCGGCAGTGCAGTCTCGCGGGACTGGCGCCGGACCTTGTCGATGCCGCTGTTGCGGCCGACGAAGATCAGCCACGCCGCAGGATCGCGCGGCGGGCCACTCTTCGGCCAGGTCTTCAAAGCCCGGATGCAAGCCTCCTGGAACGCTTCCTCGGCCGTATCGAGATTGCGGAAGTAGCGCAGCAATGCGCCCACTGCCTGCGGCCGGGCTGAAACGAGTGCGAGGTCTATCCAGGCTGTGTCTGTCATGAAGCAAGCTCACTGGGTTTGTAGATGGCAAGGGGTCGGATTTCGTAGGAGCCGGCCGCCGGATTGGCAGAACTCAGATCACGAGCAAATTCGAGTGCTTCGTCCATAGACGCGCAGTCGACGACATAGAAGCCGAGCAACTGTTCCTTGGTTTCGGCGAAAGGGCCGTCGGTGACGATCGTCTCGCTGTGAGTGTGCCGAAGCGTCGTCGCCGTTGTCGTTGGCATCAGGCGGGCCACCGGCCCAAGTTTTCCGGCTTCAGCATATTTGCTCTGTACGGCCGCCAAGTCACGCATGACCTTATCATCCTGCTCCTTGCTCCACTCACTGGTGACATTTTCGTTGTTGTAGCAAAACACGGCGTAAAGCATCGGAACTCCTGCTCCTGAAACAAAGACGGTGGCGGCAAGGAATAGCCGACAACCCAGCTGAAAAAAACAGAGCCGGTGGTGCTTTCGCCCACCGGCCCGCAATGCGTGTAAGAAGGGAACGCTCAGACGTTCTCGCGGCACTCTAACTTGGGGTCGGCGGCCGGCCGAGAAAAGAGGCGAAGAAGTCGCCCGTCGATTGCTGCCAGACCGGCTGCGATCAAGGTCATGCCGAGGAAATGCTTGGGTTCCAGCGTTTCGCCCAGGAACATCGCGCCAAGCAGGATGGCGCTGACCGGGATCAGGAAGGTGACGAGCATCAGGTTGGTGACTCCAGCCGTTTCCAGGATGCGGAAGAACAGGACATAAGCGAGCGCCGTGGAGACCAGAGCAATGCCGACGATCGCGGCCCAGACGTCGAGGTCGGGCATCGTAAGCGTCCAGGGATGATCGACGAGCAGCGACAGCGGCACCAGCATGATGCTGGCAGCAGAGACCTGGCCGGTGGCCGTCACGATCGGTGCCACGCCCATGCGCTTGAAGCGGCGGGCAAAGACACCGGCGAGCGAATAGGAGAGCGCCGCACCGAGAACGGCAAGCTGAGCAACAAGGTTCGAGCCGAGCCCGCCGAGTGCCGCCGGACCGATCATCATGGCAACGCCCAGGAAACCGACGACCACGCCGGCGAAGCGGTTGACGGTCAGCTTCTCGTCATCGGTCAGCAGATGCGCGACGATCACGCCGAAAAGCGGCGTGGTGGCGTTGAGGATCGAGGCGAGGCCGCTGGCGATATGCGTCTGCCCCCAGACGATGAGCGAAAAGGGGATGAGATTGTTGAGCAGCCCCATGCCGAAGAACGCCAGCCACACACGCGGGTCCCGCGGCATCGACAGTCCCGCAAGGCGCAGGAAAACGAGCAGTGCGACCGCCGCGAGGCTGATCCTCAGCGCCACGATCGTAAATGGCGGCAGCGCCTTGACGGCGATACCGATGAAGAAGAAGGAGCCGCCCCAGAGGAGAGAGAGCATGATCAACATGCCCCATTCCTGCGCTCCCATGACCTTGGCCTGAACCGGCTGCACCATCGCGAAAACCCTCATTTGTTTATCTGACTAAATCGAAACGGTGTTGACCGTCGTGAATTTATGCCATTATTCTCAGCATATTACGCTTCGGACAAACGATCATTTCTCGCTGTATGATTGAGTTTGGTTAAACCATGGCCACATCCCTTCCCTCCCTTGCATCGCTTCGCGCCTTCGAGGCGACGGCGCGTCATTCAAGCGTCACCAAGGCCGCGCACGAACTCAACGTCACGCCGGGCGCCGTCAGCCTGCAGGTGCGGGAGTTGGAGCAGACGCTGGGTGTAACGCTCTTCGAACGAAGGCCCAGGCAACTGGTTCTGACGGAAGACGGCAGCCTCTATTTCGCAACGCTCCGACGTGCCTTCCGCATGATGCGGGAGGCAACCGAGGAGCTGACGGCGCGCAAACGTGCGCCGGTGCTGACGGTGAGCTGCACGCCGACCTTCGCCGCGCAATGGCTGGTGCCGCGCATCGGCGCCTTCGAACAGAAGGTGCCTGGCATCGACGTCCGCATCAGCACCACGAACCGGCTGACGGATTTTAACAGTGACGGCGTCGACGTCGCCATCCGGCATGGGCTCGGCCGGTATGACGGCCTGGTCAGCGAACGGCTGATCGACGACGACCCGGTTCCGGTCATCCATCCGGCGCTTCGGGCCAAACTGCCGCTCGACACGCCCAGCGACCTCGCCCGCCATGCGCTGTTGCACGACGTGCACCGCCAGGACTGGCGGCTGTGGCTGGATGCGGCAGGGGCCGAAGGGGTGGATCCCGGGCGCGGGCCGGTCTTCGTCAACAGCAACGGCGCCATCGAGGCGGCCAAGGCCGGCGACGGGGTCGCCCTGGTGCGCCTGTCGCTCGTGGCGCGGGAGCTTGCGGAAGGCCTGCTGGTTGCCCCCTTCCCGGAGGGAGTGATGACCGGCCTTGCCTATCACCTCGTCTATCCGCCGGCCGCTCTCGACCGACCGCCTGTCGTCGCCTTTCGCAGCTGGATCATCGCGGAGGCCCGCACATCGCAGGTCGTCGAGGACCAGCCGATCAGGCCGTCTCAGCGACCGACGTTGAAGGCGGTGCGTTAGCCCAAACGAAAAAAGGCCCGGAAAACCGGGCCTTTTCTTTGAAACGGTCAGCTGCGACTATTCGTTGATCAGACGCTTCAGAAGCTCGATCTCGTGGCTGAGTTTGGTATCGCCCGAAATCAGCTCTTCGATCTTGCGCACGGCATGCAGCACCGTCGTGTGGTCACGTCCGCCGAAGCGACGGCCGATCTCCGGGAAGGAGCGCGGCGTCAGCGTCTTCGACAGATACATGGCGATCTGGCGCGGCTTGACGATGACGCGGGTGCGACGGTTGGAGACGAGCTCCTGGCGCGAGACGTTATAATGCTTGGCGACGACGCGCTGGATGTCCTCGATCCTCACGCGGCGTGGTTCGCCGGCATTGACGAGGTGGCCGAGCAGTTCATCGACGCGCTCGATCGAAAGCTGCGGCTCGAAGGAACGACGGAACAGAAGCTGGTTGAACGCGCCTTCCAGCTCGCGGCCGCTCGCCGTCACATTGCGGGCGACATGGCTCAGGATATCGCCGGGAATGTCGAGCGATCCATCGTCCTGGCGGGCGACGTCCAGCCGACGCTTCAGCATTTCGAGGCGCATGTCGTAGTCGGGGCCGTCCATCTCGATGGCGACACCGCCCTGGAGACGCGAGCGAACGCGGCTGTCGAGCGATTCCAGTTCCCACGGAGCGCGGTCGGCGGCGACGACGACCTGCTTGGCGGAGTCGAGCAGCATGTTCAAGAGATGGCAGAACTCGTGCTGGATCGACTTACCCTGCAGGAACTGCATGTCGTCGATGATCAGCAGATCGATGTTGCGCAGCGACTCCTTGAGCGACAGCGCATCGTTGTCGCGAATGGCGGTGGCGAAACGCCACATGAAATATTCGGCCGTCAGATAAACGACACGCGGTGCACGCGCGCTCTGCAGCGCCTGGATGGCGATGGCCTGCAGGAGGTGCGTCTTGCCGAGACCGACGCTCGAATGGATGAAGAGCGGGTTGAACCGCACGGCACCGGCGCCGGCTTCCGCGATCGTCCGGGCAGCGGCAAGCGCCACGCGGTTCGAGGAACCCTCGACGAAGCTTTCGAAATTATAGCGCTGGTCGAGCGGCGAGCCGAAAAGCGGCGCCTGGACAGGCCTCTGTACGCTCGCAATCGCCGCTGCGGCAACGGTTGCGACCGGCTGGGCTGCTGCCGGACGGCGCGCCGGTGCGGTTGGAGCCGCTTCGGTCGCCTGCGGCAACACGTCTTCCTGTGTCGTCGGCCGGGCGCCACGGGTCGCGGTGCGCACCAGGATTTCGACCTTCAGAATCTCGCCGTCTTCCTGCTGGAAGAGCGACGTGATGAGATCGAGATAACGATTGTTGATCCAGGACTTCAGGAACGTGGTCGGCACCGAGAGGCGCACGACGCTCTTGGATACGGAATGGAGCTTCAGACGCCCAAACCAGCTCGCAAAGACATCCGGACCGACCTGAGCCTTGAGACGCGCACTTACTCGCTCGAACAGTGCGTCGTGCCTCATGTCGACTTTTTCCCCCGCCGCCTGAGATAGATTGCTTCCGGCTTGGAATGCGTCTCCTTCTTTCTGAAGTGCGCCCGCCGTCACCAAATTCATCTGCATTTTGCCGCCTTCCAGTTCATGTTCAGATGCCGTCATCACTGCCGGCGTCATCTCGTATGTCCGTCGCCCGCGGCGCCCGGAAAGGCCATGCCGCACTCGCCGAACGTCACAGTCGCAGTCGACGCCGGGCTCCTCATCTCCCGCCTCGCTGCGCGCTACGCGCATCCACCAGCCCACCTGTGGCCGGAGATGTCCCCTCGCGCCTCTTGTCAACAATCCTCCGGTGCGCTTCCGCACCGCCTCGGATCCTCCTCCTCGTCAACAGCTCTTCGCACCCTCGTACGAAGCGATGAGCCGCGCGTTGGACCTTTGTCTGCCGGCAGGCGCCGCTTGCACCCGCCGTCACGAGCCAAGCCCCGCCACACAACCATAGGACGAAAGCTCCTCACCCGGAGTGGAACGAACCATCCGGTTTTTTCACCTTCGACTTGTCTGATTGAACGACGCGGAGCCGCCCTGATACAAAGGACAGAAACATCGAAACCATTTCTTCGAAATGGCGTCTTCTGCTTCCTTTACAGATGTGGTCCGTGTCCCCTGTGGAGGGCATTTAGGCAGGATCGATGGGCAAGATCAATCGCGATTTTTAAGCAACCTTAGGCACTGACCGTTGACTCTCAGCCTGCCTTTTGCTTGCCGCATTCCGAGTCCGTGAAGAATCGCTTTTGAATCAAGGGTTTTGATTTTTCGCCCTTTGCTTAGCTGGCGAAAAAGAAAAAAAATAAAAAATCGCTTGACTCATTACGGGGTCAGGAGAGCCCCGGCCAGAGACATCCTTTTGATAAGGACCTCCCGTATGTCATTGAATTTATTTCATAAATTTTGTCATCGCATTGACACAACGTAATACCGTCGGATTAACCATCGCGATGACAGAAGTATGAATCCGAAAAGCCCGGCGCAAGGGCCGGGCTTTTCGTCAACAGATTTTTCTTAGCCGGATTAGGCCGAAAGCGACTTCACGCGCTGCGCGAGGCGCGAAACCTTGCGCGATGCAGTGTTGGCGTGCAGGACGCCCTTGGTGGCTGCGCGCATCAGCTCGGGCTGAGCTGCCTTGAGCGCTGCGGCTGCAACTGCCTGATCGCCGGTAGCGATCGCTTCTTCGACCTTGCGGATGAAGTTGCGAACGCGCGAACGACGGGCCTTGTTCACTGCGGTGCGGCGTGCGATCTTGCGGGTCGCCTTTTTCGCCGAAGTTGTATTGGCCATTGGTGCCTCTCTTCGAAAACTGACATGAACTCCGCCCTCGCCGTGCCGGGTCACTGCGACCTGTCATCAAAGCAATTCGGGAATATTTCCGGAAAGCCCAAAATGGCGTTCCAAACTGAGGGCGGCGTATAGCGGGAAACAGCCGCCCCGTCAACGCGCATTTTCTAGAATCTGCGCCGTGCTCTGGCTTAGATCACGATGGTCTTGGGTCTGATCGACCCAAAACCATAAACGTGATCGTTTCTAACAGGCTTGAGCGGGATGCGGGCGGAAAACCGTAAACACTATTCCTCATCCCGCTCTAGCGATGCTTGAACTCCGGCTTACGCTTGGCGACGAAGGCGGCCATGCCTTCTTTCTGGTCCTCGGTCGCAAACAGCGAGTGGAACAGACGCCGCTCGAAACGAAGGCCTTCGGCGAGCGTCAGCTCGAGAGAACGGTTCACCGCCTCCTTCGCCATCATGACCGCCGGCAGCGAGAAGGATGCGATCTTCTCGGCGGCAGCCAGCGCTTCCTCCATCAATTTCTCCGGCGCCACCACACGCGAAACGAGTCCTGCGCGTTCCGCCTCCGCCGCGTCCATCATGCGGCCGGTCAGAACCAGGTCCATCGCCTTCGCCTTGCCGACGGCGCGCGTCAGGCGCTGCGAGCCACCCATGCCGGGAATGACGCCGAGGGTGATTTCGGGTTGGCCGAACTTCGCGGTCTCGGAGGCGATGATGAAGTCGCACATCATCGCCAGCTCGCAGCCGCCACCGAGCGCATAACCGGAAACAGCGGCGATCACTGGCTTGCGGGCCGCAGCCACCTGGTCCCAGCCGCCAATGAAATCGCCGAGATAGCTGTCGACGAAATCGAGCGTCTGCATCTCCTTGATGTCGGCGCCGGCGGCAAAGGCCTTCTCGGAGCCGGTGACGACGACGGCGCCGATCTCCCTGTCGGCATCGAAGGCCCTCAGCGCTGCGGCAAGCTCGCGCATGACGGTCGAATTCAGCGCATTCAGCGCCTGCGGACGGTTGAGCGTCACGAGGCCGACGCGGCCGCGCGTTTCGACCAGCAGCGTTTCGTAAGTCATTCCTGTTTTCCTCCGGTTCATCTCCGACGCCAGGCCGCGGACAGCCCGGCGTTCATTTCTGGCAATGCGGGCAATAGAAGGTCGACCGGCCCGCCTGCACGATACGGGCGACCGTACCGTCGCAGCCTGGCGTGCGGCAAGCCTCTCCTTCGCGGTCGTAGACGGAGAAGGAGTGCTGGAAGTAACCGAGCGAGCCGTCGGCCTGGATGTGGTCCTTCAGCGACGAGCCGCCGGCCGCAATGGCATCGGCGATGACCTCGCGGATCGCGTCCGTCAGGCGCACCAGGCCATCTTTGGGCTTGCCACGCTTGTCGACGAGTTCGCCGGCGGGCTTCACCGGCGACAGACTCGAGCGCCAGAGCGCCTCGCAGACATAGATATTGCCGAGACCGGCGATGTTCTTCTGATCGAGCAAGGCCGCCTTCAGCGGCTGCGCCTTGCCGGAAAAGCGTACAGCGAGATAGGCGGCATCGAGCGCGTTTCCGGTCGGCTCCTCGCCAAGCGCGCGAAAATAGGCGTGGCTTGACACCGTGTCGCGGCGGGCAAGATCCATGAAACCGAAACGACGCGGGTCGTTGTAGATCACCCGCACCGGGCCTTCGGCGCCGTCGAGATGAAAGATGACGTGATCGTGCTTCTCGTCCTTGCCGCGCGGATGGTGAAACTCGCCCGGCGTCGCTGCAGCCGGCCCTGCCTCGATGCGGAAGGAACCGGACATACCGAGATGGGCGATGATCACGTCGCCGGCTTCCAGATCGATCATCAGGTACTTCGCCCGTCGTGACAGCGAGACAATGCGCTGGCCGGCAACGGTCGAAGAAAAATTCTCCGGAAACGGGAAGCGCAGGTCCGGACGGCGCAATTCCGCATTGACGATCCGCGCGCCCTCCATGGTCGGCGCCAGGCCGCGCTTGACGGTTTCGACCTCGGGCAACTCCGGCATAAATGCACTCCTACGATCTCAGCCACCGGATGCGGTGGTTGGCATTTCCTTGGCGGCCTTCTTATCCTATAGGGAGTGCGCTATGCCGCAGGCGCGGTCCCGTCCACGAGATAGCGCGGATGGGGCCTTTTCGCTATGGTGCCGGAAAAATTGGTTCAGGTGGAGTTCTTCGTATGACGGATCAGCGCGTATCGGCCGATGGCGGCATGGAAACATCCTTCGGTTTCCGCAATGTCGACGCCGGCGAAAAGCAGCCGCTCGTCAACGACGTCTTCCATAAGGTGGCGAAGCGCTACGACATCATGAACGACGTGATGTCGGCCGGCCTACACCGCGCCTGGAAGGACGCGATGATCGCCGCCCTCAACCCGCCGCGCCGCGAAGACTACAAGGTTCTGGACGTTGCCGGCGGCACCGGCGATATCGCCTTCCGCATCATCGAGGCCTCCGACCGCAAGGCGCATGCGACCGTGCTCGACATCAACGGCTCGATGCTCGCCGTCGGCGCCGAACGGGCGGAGAAGAGGAAGCTTTCCGCCAATCTCGAATTCGTCGAGGCCAATGCCGAGGAACTGCCCTTCGAGGCCAATTCCTTCGACGCCTATACGATCGCCTTCGGCATTCGCAACGTGCCGCGCATCGACGTGGCGCTGAAAGAGGCGCACCGGGTGCTGAAGCGCGGCGGTCGCCTGCTGGTACTGGAATTCTCCGAAGTGGAGATGCCGCTGCTCGATCGCTTCTATGATGCCTGGTCGTTCAACGCGATCCCGAAATTCGGCAAGCTGATCACCGGCGACGAGGCGCCCTACCAGTATCTGGTGGAATCGATCCGCAAGTTCCCGAACCAGCGCGACTTCGCGACCATGATCAAGGAGGCCGGCTTCTCCCGCGTCGCCTTCACCAATTACACCGGCGGCATCGCAGCGCTGCATTCCGGCTGGAAAATCTGAACCCTATGAGCACGCCTGGAACATATGTCCGCCTTGCGCGGATCGGGTGGGTTCTCGTGCGCGAAGGCGTCGTCTCAGCCGTCCCAACCGAGCATCTGCCGCCGTTTGCCCGTTTCGCCCAGAAGGCGGCGGGACTTCTGGCACGCCGCAGGGTGCCGGGCGAGGAGCGCAGCGACCGCTTGTCACGCGCGGTCGCCCGCCTCGGGCCCTCCTATGTCAAGATCGGTCAGTTCCTGGCGACGCGCCCGGATGTCGTCGGCGCAGAGTTCGCGGCCGACCTGTCGCTCTTGCAGGACAGCATGGCGACCTTCCCGCAGAGCGAGGCGAAGGCCGCAATCGAAGGTTCGCTCGGCCGCAAGGTCGAGGACCTCTACGCCGAGCTCTCCGAACCGATGGCGGCCGCCTCGATCGCGCAGGTGCATCCGGCCATCGTGCTTCGCGACGGCAAGCCCGAAAAGGTCGCGGTCAAGGTCATCCGCCCCGGCGTGCGCCAGCGTTTCGCCTCCGATATCGAGGCGATGTATCTCGTCAGCCATATGCAGGAGCGGTTCCTGCCCTATACGCGCCGGCTGAAGCCGGTCGAGGTCACCAAGACGCTGGAGCAGACGACGAAGATCGAAATGGACCTTCGGCTGGAGGCCGCCGCCCTTTCCGAGCTTGGCGAAAACACCAAGGACGATTCCGGCTTCCGCGTGCCGAAAGTCGATTGGGAACGGACCGGACGCGATGTCGTCACCATGGAATGGATCGACGGCGTCAAGATGTCGGATATCGAGGGGTTGAAGGCCGCCGGGCACGACCTCAACCAGCTTGCCGAGACGCTGATCCAGTCCTTCCTGCGCCACACGCTGCGCGATGGCTTCTTCCATGCCGACATGCACCAGGGCAATCTCTTCGTCGACGACGCCGGCCATATCGTCGCCGTCGACATGGGGATTGTCGGCCGTCTCGGCAAGAAGGAGCGCCGGTTCCTGGCGGAGATCCTCTTCGGCTTCATTACCCGCGACTACCAGCGCGTCGCCGACGTGCACTTCGAGGCGGGCTACGTGCCTTCGCATCACGACGCCGCGAGCTTCGCCCAGGCAATCCGTGCGATCGGCGAGCCGATCCACGGCCAGCCGGCCGAAACCATCTCGATGGCGAAGCTCTTGACGCTGCTCTTCGAGGTCACCGAGCTCTTCGACATGCAGACGCGCCCCGAGCTCGTGATGCTGCAGAAGACCATGGTGGTCGTCGAAGGTGTGGCCCGCACGCTCAATCCGCGCTTCAACATGTGGAAGGCTTCGGAACCGGTCGTCGGCAAATGGATTCGCGACAATCTCGGACCGAAGCGCATCGTCACGGATCTGCGCGACGGCCTGCACGCGGCGCTCCGGCTCGCCGAGGCCGCCCCCGAGATCGCCGCCCGCACGGAAAAATTCTCCAGCGAGATCATGGCGATGAGCGAGAACGGCCTGCGCTTCGACGCCGAGACGGCGCACGCGATCGGCAAGGCGGAGGCCCGGCATACCCGTTCAGGCCGCGTCGCCCTCTGGCTGATCGCCGCCACGCTCGTCTATATCGCCTGGCAGGTCACCTGATCGCGGCGCGCAGCGTTCGGCGCGTTCTGCGGACTTGCCTTTGCACTTGCGCTTGTTATTCTTCCGCGATGGACAATCACTCGACGATCGCAATGGTGCTTTGCACGCATACCCCAGGGGTGTGCGGGAGACCTGTTGCGCTGATTTAAGCGAAATGTCCCCCACCAACCCTGCCGAGGCGAGCAGGGTTGGGTCCTGTTTCCTCGGAGCAAAGAGAGGAAACAATGACCGAAACACACGCTCCTCCTGAAACCAAGATCCGCGCGGCGCGCATCGTCGACTGGGAGGCGGTCGCCGCCCTGATGAGCCAGCCCGGCATCCGATCTGGAACACTCCGATTGCCCTTTTCCACCCCGGAACAGACACGCAAGTGGATGGAGACGAGATCGGATGACGACACGGTCATCGTTGCCGAACGCGACGGGCATATAGTCGGCATGGCCGGTCTGCACCGCAGCAAGGGACGTCGTCAGCATTCGGCCGCCCTTGGCATCAGCGTCGACGACAATCACCGTGGCGAGGGCATCGGTAAGGCATTGCTTACGGCTTTGATCGATGCCGCCGACAACTGGCTGGGCATTAGCCGCATCGAGCTCACGGTCTTCACCGACAATGAGCCTGCGATCGCGCTCTACCGCAAGGCGGGTTTCGAGATGGAGGGCACACACAGGGCCTATGCGCTCAGGAACGGCGTGCTTGCAGACGTTTTCGCCATGGCGCGCATTCGCGCTCCAGCCGCACTGCGCGCCTAGCGGAAGGTCTCGAGCTTTGGCATTGGGCAACCGCTAAAGCCGGCGGATCGCGATCCCCCGCAACCGCCGGCTACACCGTGTTCCATCCGGAACTGCGAATATATCGGCCCCATGCGATCTTCTCCTCATGGATGACGAAGGCTCATCCCAACCAATCCAGAGGAGAGAACATCATGCGCAAGATCATCATCGCAGCCGTTGTTGCCGTTACCGCCGCCGTCTCCTTTGCCGCACCGTCGCAGGCCGGCGGTTTCTCGATCGGTTTCAGCAATGGCCACTACGGTCATGGCTGGGGTGGGCATGTCGGCTATGTCGGCGACTACTACGGCGGCCCCTATTATTACGAAGACGAACCGTACTGCTTCATCAAGAAGGTCAAGCGCTACGACCACTACGGCAACGTCTACTTCAAGAAAATTCGCATCTGCCGCTGATGCACTCAAGAAGGGCGAGGGGGCAAAGGCCCGGCCGGTCTTCCGGCCGGGCTTTTCTGTTCGGCCTACCTTCGTCATTCGCCGACGGTCAATTCGATTCCGCTTGGAACAAAACTGTAGTAGCTCCAATTCCTGGTCATTCTGAATTCCACATCGAGGAGAACCGGTCATGGATCTTGGTATTGCTGGAAAGCGCGCGCTGGTGCTCGGCGGCAGCAAGGGATTGGGCCGCGGCATCGCCGAGGCGCTGGCAAGCGAAGGCGTCATCGTTGCGCTGACCAGTCGCGATGCCGCATCGGCGGCCAAGGTCGCAAGCGACATCGGCCCGTCGGCGCGGGGCTACGCGCTCGACCTCTCGAAACCCGATATGCTCGACGGCCTGCTGGATCGGCTCGACGCCGATTTCGGCGCGATCGACATTCTGGTGCTGAATGGCGGCGGACCGCCGCCCTCGCCGGCCTCGGCGATCGAGCCCGATTTCTGGCGGGCGCAATTCGAAACCATGGTACTGGCCGGCATGCGCATCACCGGACGGCTGCTGCCCGGCATGCGCGAGCGCCGGTTCGGACGCATCATCGCCGTCGCCTCCACCAGCATCCGCGAGCCGATCGTCGGGCTCACCGCTTCGAATGCGCTCAGAAGCGCTGTCGCAGGCTGGCTGAAGACACTTGCCGGCGAGGTCGCAGCCGAGGGCGTGACCGTCAACCTGCTTCTACCGGGGCGGCTTGCCACCGACCGCACGCTCAGCTTCGACCGGATGGATGCCGAAAGCGAAGGCGTCGACATCGCGACGGTCGCGGCACGCAGCCAGCAGGAGATCCCGCTCGGGCGCTACGGCACGCCGGCGGAATTCGGCGCGGCCGCAGCCTTCCTCGCCAGCCGCCAGGCAAGCTACATCACCGGCGTCGCGTTGCCCGTCGACGGTGGCCTCAGCCGCTCGATGCTCTAGGGCCGTTCAGGACAGTGTCCGTCCACGGATGGTGTGACCGTTCAGCAGATCACACCCCGCTTCTGGGCTGCCATAACCTCCTGGCTGACGCTCGACTGCGTGGAATGCGCGGCGATCAACCGAGGCCGTGAAGCCTCCGCAATCGACCACGGTCGCGAAAGCAGATCCGGGTCGAACGGCAACGCATTCATATTTCCACTTTTCATCATTCATACATTTAATTTCCAAATGGACGACCCGCCACCTACGGTCGGCGTCGAGGGCGCCATGCCGGGCGCGGGACAGGTTCGGCAAGACGCGCATCTTGCGCCCTTGAAAAGGTCACGGGCCGGCTCAAGTAAGCACGAGATCGCAAAGAGCGAGAGCGGCACGAAAGCGCGGCCAATTCCGGGCTTCCACGTCTCGCCCTCAACCGGAACCACTGCGATCGGTCGGCCTGTTCGACCGGTCGGCATGATCGGAAAGACCAAATGCGACCAAGACTATTCGGCTCGCTGGTCGGCGCATCGATCGCCGCCTTCAGCCTTTCACCCGCAGCCGTGGGGGCCTCCATGCTCGAAACCCAACTGATTTCTGCTGCCGAGGCCGGTGATACGGACAAGGTCAAATCGCTGCTGCAACAGGGCGCAAGCATCGAGACCCGTGATACCAGCGGCGCCACGGCCCTTCTCGTCGCCACCCACGAAAACCGCGTCGATGCGGCACGCGCGCTGATCGAGGCCGGCGCCGACGTCAACGCCAAGGACAAGATCCAGGACAGTCCTTACCTCTACGCCGGCGCACGTGGCCATCTCGAAATCATGAAGCTGACGCTGGCCCATGGCGCCGACCTCAAGAGCACGAACCGCTATGGCGGCACGGCGCTCATTCCGGCCGCCGAGCGCGGCCATGTCGAGACCGTCAAGGCGCTGATCGAAGCCGGCGTCGATATCAACCACGTCAATCGCCTCGGCTGGACAGCGCTGCTTGAGGCGATCATCCTTGGCACCGGCGGCGAAAAGCACACCGAGATCGTGCGGCTGCTGATCAAGGCCGGCGCCGACGTCAACCTCGCCGATGGCGAAGGCGTCAGCCCGCTGAGCCACGCGCGCCAGCGCGGCTACGGCAGCATTGAGACGCTGCTGGTCGACGCCGGCGCGCGTTAGAAAGAACTCCCATGAACCAGGAACAGACCTATCTGGCCGAGGCGGTAACGCTTGCCCGCCGCAACATCGAGGATGGCGGACGGCCCTTCGGCGCTGTCGTCGTCAAGGACGGCGAGATCGTCGGCCGCGGCGTCAACGAGATGCTGTCGACCGGGGACCCGACTTCGCATGCGGAACTCAACGCATTGCGTGCCGCCGCCCGGACGCTCCGCTCCCCGCGGCTCGAAGGTGCTGCCGTCTATGCCAGTGGACAGCCCTGCCCGATGTGCCTTGCGGCCATGCGCATGGCCGGGATCACCGAGATCGCCTATGCGAACTCGAACGCCGATGCCGAACCTTTCGGCCTGTCGACAGCGGCGATCTACGCGGAACTGGCAAAACCGCTTGCCGAGCAGGCCATGCGCTTCCGCCATGTACCGGTCGACGATACCGACACAACACCGCTCTACGTGACCTGGCAGGAGCGGCAGGGGAACGAATAGCCGGCAGGTGAAACAGCCCTGAGGCGGCCACGGCCGGTGGCCGCCTTGCATTTTCGTTCAGACCACGGCCGAGTGGGAAACCGACGCCCTCAGCCGACAGGGACAGATTGCCGCTGGATAGCTGCCCACTTGCCGAGTACACGCGAAGGATGTAATCGCAAAGGGAGTCTTCTTCCCTACGCCCGTCGCTCGACATTCCCACGGAAACCGAGCGCTCCCAGCCTGCAGGTGCCCGTGATGAATGCCTATTCCGAAAAAGCGGGTCGCCGTGTTGCGCTGCTTCTCATCGCGGGTTCCGGCGTGGTGACGATCGCCAAGGGCATGAGCCTGACCTTCCTCGCGATCCGCCTGCAGCGTGATTTTGGCCTCAGCCCCGCAGGCATCGGCGCTCTCATCGGCGCCGGCCCGCTGCTCGGCGCAATCGTCAGCCCCTTTGCCGGCACGCTGTCCGATCGCATCGGCCGAAAAGGGGTGCTGACCGCAGCGCTTTTCATGGCCGGGCTGGCGCTGGCGGGGCTCGGACTGGCGCAATCGATCGCCGCCTTCGCGCTGGCGCACATCGTGTCTGCCGTCGCAGCCGCCGTCTACGAACCGGTTGCGCGTGCCTTCATGAGCGATGCAGCGCCTGAGCATCTGCGCCTTAAAGTCTTCTCCTGGCGTTATCTCGCCATCAATGCCGGCTGGGCCATCGGGCCGCTGATCGGCGTCTGGGTCGGTGCTGCCTATTCGACGCTGTTCGTCAGCGCCGGCGTCATGCACGCAGCCTTCGGCCTGGTGCTCTTCTTGAACGTGCCCGAAGCCGGCAACAGGCAGATGATCCAAACCAAAGGGGCAACACAGGCTGCCGGTGGCTGGCGCGGGCTTGTTGCCGCCCTGCGCGACCGAAGGCTCGTATTCTTCGTCATCGGCGGCACGCTGCTCTTGGCCGTTCATGGTCAATGGTCGGTGACCTTGTCGCAGTATCTCAACACCGGCTTTGCGGATGGCGTCACCCTCTTCGCGCTCCTGGTTTCGACCAATGCCGCAACGGTGCTGATCGCCAGCACGCCTGCCCGCTTCGTCATCGAACGGATCGGTGCACTGCCGGCGCTGTCGCTCGGCTGCCTGCTTTTCCTGCTCGGCGAAATCGGTTTCGCAGCCTCCTCCGGAATGGAAATGCTCGTCGCCTCGATGATCCTCTTCACCATCGGCGAGGTGCTCATCGTGCCCTCGGAATATGTGCTGGTCGACGGCATTTCGAATGCCGGCAATCGCGGCACCTATTTCGGCGCCCATTCGCTCTCGACGGTCGGGAACTTCCTCGGGCCGCTGATCGGCGGCCTGGCACTCGGCACTGTCGGCGGCGCCGGCATGTTCCTGCTGTTCGCGCTGCTTTCGGCGGCCAGCGCGCTTCTCTTTGCGATCGGCCACTCCATGCCGCCGCCGCGCCCTGAGACCGCACGCGCCGATAGGCTCGGCAGTGGCGCCCTCAACGGAGATCTCCTACGGCTGGGTCAATTCGCCTAGCGCCGTTATCCTCCCGTCGCAGGCGCCGACGAGGCGTTGATCTGCTGTTGCACCCGTTCGAGTGGCCCCGGCGCCAACGCCGCTGGCGGCTGATACGGATTGGAGAAGGCATAGATCAGAAACAGGATGATGCCGGTATAGGCGCCGAAGAGACAGAGCAGCAGCAGATTGCGCCGCATTGGCGGGAAGGAATAATAGGCGAGCGCGATGAAGATGACGCCGGAGAGTGCCGCGAACCAGAAGATACTGTCGATCGAGTCCGCGACATTGCTTTCCCGCTTGGTCCGGCTTTGCGAGATGTCGTGCAGCCGCTCCAGCATCTGGCTGCGCAGGCTCTCCTGGCGCTTGTCGGCCGGGACCAGGTTCAGCACGTGCTGATAGGCGCGATCCCAGTGCACCCAAGCCTGTGGTGAAAGACGTCCCTTGTCCGCCAGTGACTGCCATTCACCATCGATCACCTCGGCCGCATAGGCGGAGATCGCCTGCTGGATCGGCGCCTTGACGGCTTCACCGTAACGTTCGGCGTCGTAGAAGATGTCAGCGGTCGCCCCGGCTTCGGTAGCCATCTCGTATTTGAGCTGCTGGTACTCGACCATCTCCTGCGCAAAGACCAGCGCGAGGATCAAGCCATGCAGCGCCGAAATGCGAAAGATGACCAAACTGGCAAGTTCCTTTTCGTGCCCTTCCGCCTCGCCGCCCATGATCAGCCGCATTGCAAAGTAGGACGCGAGCGTCAGGGCGACCGTGCCGAAGACGAATAAGGCACCGAGCAACATCTCGACGATCATTTTCCCCTCCGCCGGCCGCCGATAACATCGGCAATTCTGAGCGTCGAGGCCTGGAAACACAACGCCTCGCTTTATTAGCAAATGCACGCAAAAGCTGTCTTGCCTGCAGGCAAACCGCTATGTTTGCAGCCGCCGCCACCATTTCGACATTGCCAACCCGTAAGCGCCGCGCCGAAACAGGAGTAAAAACAACATCATGACCGCCCCAAGCGAACAGACAGTCCTCAAGCAATCGATCGCGGCCACCGTCGTCGTCGGGGTGACGGGCGTGATCTTCGGTCTGCTTTCGGGCTCGGTTTCCATCGTCTTCGACGGCGTGTTCTCGGCCGTCGATGCCTCCATGACCGTGCTTGCGCTCGGCGTGACGCAACTGATCCCAAAGCAGAGCAAGCGGTTCCAGATGGGTTTCTGGCATATCGAGCCCATGGTGCTGCTCTTCAATGCCGGGCTGCTGACGCTGCTTTCCTTCTACGCGATGGTCAACGCCGTCGGATCGCTCCTGTCGGGTGGCAACCATCTCGCCTTCGACTGGGCGATTGCCTATGCCGCCGTCGTCGTGGTGATCTGCCTCGTCATGTTTTTCTACATTCGCCGGGCAAACCGGCCGATCGGCTCGGAGTTCCTGGCGCTCGACGTGCGTGCCTGGGCGATGTCCGGTGCGATCACCTCGGCCCTGCTCGTCGCCTTCGTGATCGCCGCGGCGTTGAAGGGTACGGCTTACGAACATTGGACGCCCTATGTCGACCCGGCGATCCTGATCGTGCTGACGCTCTGCCTTATCCCGCTGCCGATCCGCACGGTCTTCCAGGCATTGAAGGAGATCTTCCTGGTTGCGCCTGCCGAACTCGACGAGCGCGTGCGTCAGGCGGCGGCAAATGCGGTCGCGCGCCACGGCTTTGCCGACTATCGCACCTATGTCGCCAAGGTCGGGCGCTCCAAGACGATCGAGGTCTATCTTATCGGAACGCCGGAAACCAAGGTCGGCACCCTCGCCGAACTCGACCGGATCCGCGCCGAGGTCGGCGAGGAGATCGGCGATCCCGGCCACGACCGCTGGCTGACGATCGCCTTTACCGGCGAAGCGCGCTGGGCTGAGTAATCTTCCCCCGTCAGGAAAGCTCGATCCGCCTGTTGATGCCGATCGCCTCCAGGAAGGCGTGGTCGTGGCTGACGACGAGCAGCGCGCCGTCATAGGCTCTGAGACCCGCCTCGACCGCCTCGATGGAATCGATGTCCAGATGGTTGGTCGGCTCGTCGAGGATCAAGAGCTGTGGTGGGCTGCGGCCTCCGAGCACGCAGGCAAGCCCTGCACGCAGCATCTGACCGCCGCTGAGGCTCGAAACGACCTGCAAGGCCGCGTCTGCCCGGAACATGAAACGGGCGAGTGCCGCCCGGCAGTCGTTCTCGCTGGCGTCAGGATTGAGGTGCCGGAAATTGTCACGGATCGAAAGGCCGGGATCGATCAGGCTCACCTGCTGGTCGAGCATGGCGTGGTCGACCAGGACGCGCACATTACCTGACCAGGGCTGGAGGGCACCGGTCAGCAGCGACAGCAGCGTCGTCTTGCCCGAGCCATTGCGGCCGGTGAGTGCTACACGCTCCGGGCCGACGATCGAGAGCGACAGCCGGTCGATCACTGGCGTTCGCGGCTGATAACCCGCAGTGACGGCATCGACCTGCAGCACGCCCCGGCCGGCGGGCAGGCCGGTCGAAGGCAGGCGGACGGTCAAAGGCTGCAGGATTTCGATGCGTTCGCGTGCCTCGGCCAGATCGCCGATCGCAGAATCGCGGCGGCGCTCGGCAAGACGGGCATTGTCGCCGCCCGTCTTCTCGCTGCGCTCCTTCCTCGCATCAAGCAGCAGCAGCGGCTCATCCCCCTTGGCCCGCTTACGGCGGCCTGCCGCGTCCTTGCGCGCCTTGCGCTCGGCTATCTCTTGCGTTTTTCGTTGGACCTCGGCCAGACGGCGCTCCGCGTCGGCGAGATCGTGACGGGCCGACGCGAGCTCGATTGCCTTGCGCTCGCGGTAGTGGCTCCAGTTGCCGCCATAGGTCGTGGCGCCGAGCGACGTCAGCTCGACGATCGCATCCATCGTCTCCAGGAGTTCGCGGTCATGGCTGACGACGATGGCGCCGCCCCGCCAGCCCTCCATCAACGCGGCAACGGCAGCCCGTCCCTCGCGGTCGAGATTGTTGGTGGGTTCGTCGAGCAGGATGAAATCCGGTTCCTGGAAGACGAGCGCGGCAAGCTTCACACGGGTCATCTGCCCGCCGGAAAGCGCGGCAAGGCGCGTTTTCGCCGATGCGTTGAGACCGACGCGCGCGAGCGTTGCTTCAAGGCGGGATTGGAGCGTCCAGTCGGCCGCGGCAAGCTCGTCCATGCTGGCCAGCCCTTCTTCCGCACGCTTGAGGACGCCAAGCGCATCGCAGATGCCAAACAGGTCGGCGACGGTTTCATCGTCCGCGACCTGGACGGTCTGGCTGAGCATGCCGAGGCTGCCCGCGACGGCGACGTTGCCGGCCTGCGGCACGAGCGCGCCTTCGATCAGGCGCAGCAGCGTGGATTTGCCAACGCCGTTGCGGCCGACAAGGCCGGTACGAACAGGACCAAAGGTCAGGTCGAGATTGGAAAAGAGGTTTCGGCCCTCAGGCGTGGACCACGAAAGTTGGGAGAGTGAAATCGAAGCAGGCATGGATACGGTTTTCCCTGATGGCAAGACGGTTCGGCTTGGCGGTCAGGGTGAAATCCATCGATGCGTGTATCCTGTTCAAATTTCTATCGCCGCAATAGATAACATCGAATGTGCCAGTTTCAAGGCGGCACATTCGATGAAGCGCGGCGAGAACGATGCTGTCAGGCGAGACTGCGCCGCGCCTGGTCATCGCCGAAAGTCAGTCCGGAGGCGCGCACGCTTCGGTTTCGGCCGTGGTTCTTGGCGTCGAGAAGAGCGGCGTCAGCCCGCGTCAGCAGGGTAGCGACGGGCCCGTCGTCCGGAGCCGAGGCAATGCCGACCGAGACTGAAACCGTGCCCAGAATCCGGCCGCGATGCGACAGAGGGGTGGTGCCGATCCTGGTCCTCAGCCGCTCGGCAAGCTCGAAACCTGCCGCCTCGCCTGCTTCCGGCAGCAATACCGTAAATTCCTCGCCGCCGAAACGATAGGCGCTGCCGGCGTCGGCCACCGTATCGACGATGATCTGCGCGACATATTGCATGACGACGTCGCCGGCATCGTGGCCGAACTCATCGTTGAAGCGCTTGAAATGGTCGATATCGATCATCAGGCAGGTGAGTGGCTTGCCGCCCTGCCCGCGCGGTTCACGGTTCAGCGCCTCGTCGAGGCAGCGCCGGTTGAGCAGGCCCGTCAGCGCGTCGCGCACCGCCAGATTGGTGAGCTTCTCGCGCAGCTGAAGATTGGCGACGGCGAGCCCGATGTTTTCGGCGATCAATTCGAGATAGAGGCGCGACGCTTCGACTGCGAATGTTTCGTCAGAGCGCTCCTCGAAATAGAGGAGACCAATGGTATCGCCCTGGGCTGTCAGCGGCACGCAGAGACCGACCGCGCCATCGTCGTCGAGATGCTGGCAGGCGATGTCGCTGTGACCGCGATTGCTGACATGCGGCCGGCCGCGGCGAAGTCCCCAGCAGGCGCTGGACGGGAAGGATGGCGCAGAATGCTGCGGATCGAACCAACTGCCGACGCGGGTCAAGAGCGTCCGGCTGTCGTTCAGCACGTAGAGATGGCCGGCAAGATTGGGAAAGACCTGCGGCGCAAAGCGGGCCACGACCTCCGCCAGTTCGTCCTGGCTCTGGCAGGCCTGCAGCCGGTGCATCATCTGCAGGATAAGGTCCTTGGTCTGCTGATCCAGGCGCCGCTCCGCATCGAGCCGATCACGCTCGATACCGTTTTCCCGAAAGATGTGGATCGCCTTGTTCATCTCGCCGATCTCGTCGCTGCGCCGGTCGAGCGGGACCTCCACAGCGTAGTCCTGCTCGGCGAGACGCGTGACGATGCCGCTCATGCGGGTGAGCGGCATGGCGACGCGGCGCTTGAGAATGAAATAGAGCACGCTCAGGAACAGGGCGGCGGTGATGCCAAGCATCGTCTTGGCCGCGATGGCGAACCAGTCGCTGCGCGCCTGTGCCTCGTTGAGCGCCCCGCCTGTGCGAGCATTGGTCAAGTCTCGAAACCGTGCGACCGTGTCGAGAAGCGCTGTCTGCAGGCGCTCGTGCTCCGGGCCGAATAGCTTCTCCAGGGCGGTCGTGCGATCGCCCTTCTGATAGGCCTCGATGGCGGCAACCTCGATCTTGTCGAGTGCCTCTGCCTCGCGCATCGTCTCCTGAAGGGCTGCGATCTCGCCCTGGGACGCGCCGAAACTCGTGGCCGTCTTGATCGCCTCTTCGCGCTTGCGCTCCTCTTCCTCCGCGCGATGGAAGGTTTCGAGGTGACGCTCGTCGCCGCGCATGACGTAAAGGCGCGCCTCGTCGGTCCGTACTTCCGCTCCGAGCGCAAGTTCTTCGCCAAGCGTATCGAGGGCAAGATGCTGTTCGACCGCGCGCCTCTCCTCGAGAGCGCTATTCGTCGACAGGATGAAGGCGGCGCCCGAAAGCCCCGTCAGAAGCACGGTGACGCCGTAGGCCCAGTTGGTGATCGCATTTATTCGCATGAGAAGAGCTTACCCTGCGCGGATTGAAAGCGGATTAATCGCATTCCCTGGCTTCGGCAACAGGCCCGGAGCATGTTGACGCGGGCGGCACGGCTTTTGTTCCATTGCGCGCTACGGGCGGGAACAACCGGTGGTGATGCCCGGGGGGCCAGCATAGCGAAACGCCATATCGCACGGATGTCAGCGCAGGCTACCTCCTCCGGTGGGACACGTTGCGCGCAGCGGATCGCTCAAGTAGGTTCGATCTCGAATGCGCTGGTGAGGCCAGCCGCTGGAATATTCTGGTATCGCGTAGAACCCGGCAGCCCATGCCGGGCAAGAGGACGGCCGAAAGGCCGGGTGCAAATGACACTGTCGGGCAAGCGTATTCTCCTGATCATCTCCGGCGGCATCGCGGCCTATAAGAGCCTCGATCTCATCCGACGTTTGCGGGAACGCGGGGCGAGCGTGCGGCCGGTGATGACGGCCGCCGCGCAGCAGTTCGTGACCCCGCTTGCCGTCGGCGCGCTGTCCGCCTCGCACGTCTATATCGATCTCTTTTCGCGCGAGGACGAGCAGGATGTCGGCCATATCCGACTGGCGCGCGAGTGCGACCTGATCGTCGTTGCGCCGGCGACCGCCGACCTGATGGCCAAGATGGCGAACGGCCATGCGGACGACCTCGCCTCCACCATCCTGCTCGCGACCGACCGGCCGGTGCTGATCGCTCCCGCGATGAACCCGAAGATGTGGGCGCATCCGGCAACGCGCCGCAACCGGGCGACGCTCGCCAAAGACGGCATCCGCTTCATTGGCCCCGAAGCCGGCGAGATGGCGGAAAGCGGCGAGGCCGGGGAAGGCCGCATGAGCGAGCCGCTTTCGATCGTGGCCGCCGTCGAGGATCTTCTCGGCGGCGCCGCGAAGCCGCTTGCCGGGCGCAGCGCGATCGTAACCTCAGGGCCGACGCATGAGCCGATCGACCCAGTGCGTTACATCGCCAACCGTTCCTCCGGCAAGCAAGGCCACGCGATCGCCGCCGCGCTGGCAAAGCTCGGCGCTAATGTCACACTCGTCTCCGGCCCGGTGACGATCCCGGATCCCGCCGGCGTCAAGGTCGTGCACGTGGAGCGGGCCGAGGAAATGCGCGACGCGGTGCTAACCGCCCTGCCCGCCGATGTCGCCGTGATGGTTGCCGCCGTTGCCGACTGGCGGGTAGCCAGCGCTGCCGGCAACAAGATCAAGAAGAAGCCGGGCGAGGCCCCGCCGCCGCTGCAGCTTGCCGAAAACCCCGATATCCTGAAGACGGTCGGCCATCATACCAAGCGGCCGAAGCTCGTGATCGGCTTTGCCGCCGAGACCGAAAACGTCGCCGACAACGGCCGCGCCAAGCTCGAGCGCAAGGGCGCCGACTTCATCCTCGCCAACGACGTTTCGCCGGCAACCGGCATCATGGGCGGCGACCGCAACAAGGTGAAGCTGATCTCCCCTGCCGGCAACGACGACTGGCCGGAGATGGACAAGGACGCGGTTGCGGAAAAGCTGGCCGTGATGATTGCCGAGCAACTGGCGCGGATCGACAAGGGCTAGCTCCGAATTACCGATGCCCCTCACCCTAGCCCTCTCCCCGCAAGCGGGGCGAGGGGGGACGTGCCCTGAGTGAACGAAGCGTTCGCAGCAAGCAGATAGGTTCGGGAGAGTGCGGCATGTCCCTTCTCCCCGCCTGCGGGGAAAAGGTGGCGGCAGCCGGATGAGGGGCCACCTGCCATCGACCATCAAGATACTGCGCCTCAAGCCATCTGACGTGTTTTCACCGGCGTCCCCTGCGTCGAGAACAGCCGGACATCGACACCATTCTCACCGACAATGACCGCCGTGCCGTCCGGGATTTCCACCCAGGCGCTATCGTCGTCGTTGAGCGGCTCGGAAACGAGGCAATAGCCGCCGCTTGGGCCCATGGGTGCAGCGTAGAGCGTCGGCGCCTTCCAGTCGGAGGCATAGCGCACGGCGTAGAGATCCTGGCCGTCGGAGAAGGCGGCGGTGAAGCGGACCAGCACCTGGCGTTCGAGATGTTCGGCAAGCTGCTCGACGAAGGCGAGTGCCTCGGCGATCGCGCCGAGCGGATCGCGGTCGAGCCCGAACTGCATGGCGAGCAGGAACAGAAGCTCGGAGTCGGTCGTGCCGGTGCGGGCCGAATAGAGGTCGTTGTCGAGCATGCTCTCCATTGGCCGGCGCAGATGCTCGAAGTCGCCGATCTGGCCGTTGTGCATGAACGACCAGCGGCCGAAGACGAAGGGATGGCAGTTGTCGCGCCTTGTGCCACCGCCGGTCGCGGCGCGCACATGGGCAAGGAAGAGCGGCGAGCGGATCTGGCGAGCAATGCTCTTCAAGTTGCAGTCCGACCAGGCGGGCAGGATATCGCGGTAGCGCCCCGGCTCCGGGTGATCGCCATACCAGGCGATGCCGAAGCCGTCGCCATTGGTGGCCGTCTTCGCCCGCGTCGCGCAATGGGACTGTTCGATCAGCGAGTGCGCGGGAGAGGTTACCAGTTCCTCGAGATAGAGCGGGTCCCCGCGATAGGCTGCCCAGCGGCACATGCTGATTTCACTCCAGCTCCGCCCCGTAGACTCCGGAGCGATTCGTTAACCATGACGAAGTGCGATGTTCCAACGGAACATGGTAAAAATGCGTTAACACATTCCCCCTTCGTCAAGATGAGCCTGGCCGGAACGCACAGATTTGGCCGTTTCGATGGACACCGTTCCCCTATTACCGTCGCATTTCGAATAAATATTCCATATTGACAAAACTTGCACAATTCATTTCATTTTAGACCGATTGCAGCGGCGCCGACCGGGAGGACTTCAACATGGCCAGCAAGCGCAAACTCGGGATCGGCCTGATCGGCACGGGCTTCATGGGCAAGGCCCATGCGCTCGGCTTCACCATTGCCGCGCGGGTCTTCGACCTGCCCTTCGAGCTCGATCTCGTTTCGGTCGCCGACGTGACCGTCGAAAGCGCTGAACGCGCGCGCGGCCAGCTCGGCTTCCGCAAGGCGACGTCCGACTGGCGCGAACTTTTGACCGATCCGGATATCGACATCATCGACATCACCACGCCGAACCTCCTGCACAAGGAAATGGCGCTGGCGGCAATCGCCCATGGCAAGCATGTCTATTGCGAAAAGCCGCTGGCGCCGACCGTCGCCGAATGCAGCGAGATGGTCGAGGCCGCCGAGAAGGCCGGCGTCGTCACCCAGGTTGGCTTCAACTATCTCAAGAACCCGCTGATCTTCCTTGCCAAAGACATCATCGAAAGCGGCGAGATCGGCGAGATCCGCTCGATGCGCGGCATCCATGCGGAAGATTTCATGGCCGATGCCAACGTGCCGTGGGGCTGGCGCCTGAACCCGGCCAGCGGCGGCGGCGCGCTTGCCGATATCGGCAGCCACATCATCGCCTCCATGCGCCACCTCGTCGGCCCGATCAAAGCGGTGTTGGCCGAAACCATCATCCAGATTCCGGAACGCCCCGTTGCCGCCGGCTCCAGCGAAACACGCGCCGTCGAGGTCGACGACATCACGCGCGCCTTCGTGCGGTTCGAGAACGGCGCCACCGGCAGCTTCGAGGCCAGCTGGATCGCAACGGGGCGCAAGATGCAGCACGATTTCGAGATCTACGGCTCCAAGGGCAGCATCGTCTTCACCCAGGAGCGGCTGAACGAAATCCGCCTCTACAAGACTGGCGACGACATCCGCACCCGCGGCTTCCGCACCATCTGGGCGGGACCCGAGCATCCGCCCTATGGCGCCTTCTGCGTGGCTCCCGGCCACCAGATCGGCTTCAACGACCTGAAGGCGATCGAGGTCAAGGAATTCCTCGACGCCATCGCCGGGGGCAAATCACCCTCGACCGATTTCCGCGAAGGCTTTGAGGTACAGAAGGTGCTGTCGGCGACCTATCAGTCTGCCAGGACCAATGAATGGGTGCATATCTAGAAAATGGAACGTCTGTTCTATGCCGTTCCCGACTAATCGATTAGAGTGAGGATGCAAACGACACCGAAGACCGAGGAGACGAATAAGACATGGCCATGCCGGAAACGACGACGGAGGTCCCGCAGGATTTCGAGGCGCTGAAGGCCGCCATTCTGGAACGCAAGGCGCAGCTACCGAAACGGCTGCGCCAGGTCGCCGCCTACTCGCTCGACAACCCTGACGAAATCGCCTTCGGCACGGCGGCAAGCATCGCGACCTCCGCCGAAGTGCAGCCGTCGACTCTGGTGCGCTTCGCCCAGCATTTCGGCTTCGAGGGCTTCTCCAGCCTGCAGCAGATCTTTCGCGCGCGGCTGCGCGAGCGCACGCCCGGTTACGAGGATCGGCTGAAGGCGCTCAGCGCCAACGATCACAGCAAGCTCGAAAGCGGCTCGATCTTCAACGGCTTCGTCGCCGCCGCCCACCGCTCGCTCGACAACATCGCCTCCTCGGTCGATCCCGAAGCCTTCGAGCGCGCCGTCGATATCCTCGCCAAGGCCGACACGATCTACCTGATCGCCAAGCGCCGCTCCTACCCGATCTCCAGCTACATGGCCTATGCCTTCGGCAAGCTGAAGGTGAAGTACCAGCTCGTCGGCACGGCCGCCGGCATCGACGAGGATGTGCTGGCCATGGCGACGAAGAACGATGCGGCCTTTGCCGTCAGCTTCTCCCCCTATGCCTCCGAAAGCGCCGCCCAGGCGCGGCTTCTCGCCGAACGCAAGGTGCCGGTCGTGTCGCTGACGGATTCGGCCTTCTCGCCGCTCGCGGAATCCTCGAAGGTCTGGTTCGAACTGGTCGAGGCCGACCATGCCGGGTTCCGTTCGCTTTCCGCCAGCATGGCCTTTGCCATGGCGCTTACGGTCGCCATTGCGGAGAAGCGTCAGCGCCTTGCCGAAGGTGGCTAGGCCAAACGGAACAGATAGAATGAAAATTCCATATTGACGAAACGTCGGAATTTATGTTTCATAGCGCCATCACCCACAGTACGAAAATGGTCGGGCCCGCCAAGGTGTCCGCGGGGAGGAAGCAGTGAGCCAGAACGTTTCGGCACAGGGAGCAAAACCGCTCGACCTGATCACCATCGGCCGGGCCTCGGTCGATCTCTACGGCCAGCAGATCGGCACACGGCTTGAAGACGTTTCGAGCTTTGCCAAGTCGGTCGGCGGCTGCCCGTGCAACATCTCGGTCGGCACGGCCCGTCTTGGCCTCAAGTCGGCGTTGCTGACCCGCGTCGGCGACGAGCAGATGGGCCGCTTCATCCGCGAGCAGCTCACCCGTGAAGGCGTCGAGACGCGCGGCATCGTCACCGACCCCGAACGGCTGACAGCACTTGCGATCCTCGCTGTCGAGAACGACAAGTCCTTCCCGCTGCTCTTTTATCGCGACAACTGCGCCGACAATGCGCTCTGCGAAGACGACGTTTCGGAAGAGTTCATCCGTTCCGCGCGCGCCGTGCTTGTCTCCGGCACGCATTTTTCCAAGCCGAACACCGACGCCGCCCAGCGCAAGGCGATCCGCATCGCCAAGGAAAGCGGCGCCAAGGTCGTCTTCGACATCGACTACCGCCCGAACCTCTGGGGCCTTGCCGGCCATGACGCCGGCGAAAGCCGCTACATCGCGTCGGACCGCGTCTCGGCGCACCTGAAGACCGTTCTTGCCGATTGCGACCTGATCGTCGGCACGGAAGAGGAAGTGCTGATCGCATCGGGCGAAAGCGACCTCTTGCAAGCGCTGAAGACGATCCGCTCGCTTTCCAAGGCAACGATAGTACTGAAGCGCGGGCCGATGGGCTGCATCGTCTATGACGGCCCGATCTCCGACAATCTCGAGGACGGAATCGTCGGCAAGGGCTTCCCGATCGAGGTCTACAACGTGCTCGGCGCCGGCGACGCCTTCATGTCCGGTTTCCTGCGCGGCTGGCTGAAGAACGAGCCGCATGCGACGTCTGCCACCTGGGCCAATGCCTGCGGCGCCTTTGCCGTCTCGCGCCTGCTCTGCGCCCCGGAAATCCCGACCTGGACCGAGCTGCAGTTCTTCCTCGATAACGGTAGCAAGGAGCGGGCGCTGCGCAAGGACGAGGCGATCAACCACGTGCACTGGGCCACCACCCGCCGCCGCGACATTCCGCTTCTGATGGCGCTCGCCATCGACCATCGCAGCCAGCTCGAAGACATGGCCGCCGGTGACCAGGCTCTGCTTGCTCGTATTCCCGCCTTCAAGGTGCTGGCCGTGAAGGCTGCGGCACAAGTTGCTGCGGGACGCTCGGGCTTCGGCATGCTGATCGACGACAAGTACGGCCGCGATGCGCTCTATGCCGCCGGCGCACACCGGGATTTCTGGATCGGCAAGCCGATCGAGCTTCCGGGCTCGCGGCCGCTGCAGTTCGAATTCAGCCAGGATCTCGGCAGTCGCCTGATCGATTGGCCGGTCGATCATTGCATCAAGGTGCTCTCCTTCTACCACCCGGATGATCCGGCAGACCTCAAGGCGCAGCAGGTGGCGAAGCTTCGCTCGGCCTTCGAGGCGGCCCGCAAGGTCGGCCGCGAGATCCTGATCGAGATCATCGCCGGCAAGCACGGCAAGCTCGACGACCAGACCATTCCGCGGGCGCTGACCGAACTCTACGACGCCGGCCTCAAGCCCGACTGGTGGAAGCTCGAGCCGCAGGCAAGCCGCGGCGCCTGGGCGGCGATCGACGCCGTGATCGAGGCGCGCGATCCGCTCTGCCGCGGCGTGGTGCTGCTCGGGCTGGAAGCGCCCTACGAGCAGCTGAAGGATGGCTTTGCAGCCGCCCGCACCTCGAAGACGGTCAAGGGCTTCGCCGTCGGCCGCACGATCTTCGCCGATGCCGGCAAGGCCTGGCTCGGCGGTACGATGAGCGACGAGCAGGCGATCGCCGACATGGCCGGAAAATTTGGAGCGTTGGTGGATCTCTGGCTGCAACTGGGTGAAACAAAGGCGGCATAGGATCGACGGGCACCCGTCGACAATGCGGCAAGCAGGGCGGAACCGGACGATTCCGCCACGAGGAGGAAACAGATTATGAGCCAGAAGACCGTGCGCCTGACCATGGCACAGGCCGTGGCGCGGTTCCTGACGCGCCAGATGACCGTCATCGACGGCAAGAAGGTGCCGATTTTCGGCGGCGTCTTCGCCATTTTCGGCCACGGCAACGTCGCCGGCGTCGGCGAAGCGCTGCATGCGATCAAGGACACGCTGCCGACCTATCGCGCCCAGAACGAGCAGGGCATGGCCAATGCCGCGATTGCCTTTGCCAAGGCGAGCTTCCGCCGCCGCTTCATGGCCTGCACGACCTCGATCGGCCCCGGCGCGCTCAACATGGTGACGTCGGCTGCCCTTGCCCACGTCAACCGCCTGCCCGTGCTCTTCCTGCCGGGCGATGTCTTTGCCAACCGCCGCCCCGATCCGGTGCTGCAGCAGGTCGAGAGCTTCGGCGACGGCACGATCTCGGCCAATGACTGCTTCCGTCCGGTATCGCGCTACTTCGACCGCATCACCCGCCCTGAACAGATCATCCCGGCGCTGCGCCGCGCCATGCAGGTGCTGACCGATCCGGCCGATTGCGGTCCGGTGACGCTGTCGCTCTGCCAGGACGTGCAGGCGGAGGCCTACGACTATCCGGAAAACTTCTTCGACGAGAAGGTCTGGGTGCCGCGCCGGATCGAGCCCGATCTCGACGAGCTGGCGACAGCGATTGCGGCGCTCAAGGAAGCGAAGAAGCCGATCATCGTCGCTGGCGGCGGCGTGCTCTATTCGGAAGCGACCAAGGAACTCGGCGACTTCGCTGAAAAGCACGGCATCCCCGTCGTCGAGACCCAGGCCGGCAAGTCGGCGCTGCCGCACTCACACGCGCTCAACATGGGCTCGGTCGGCGTGACCGGAACCTCCGCATCCAACGCGCTCGCAGAAGAGGCCGACGTGGTGCTTGCTGTCGGCTCGCGCCTGCAGGACTTCACCACCGGTTCCTGGGCGCTCTTCAAGAATGATGCCTTGAAGATCATCGGCCTCAACGTCCAACCGTTCGATGCCGGCAAGCACAACGGCCTGCCGCTGATCGCCGACGCACGCGCCGGCCTCAACCGCATCTCCGGTGGCCTCGGCGGCTACAAGGCCGATCCGAGCTGGACCGCGAAGGCGAAGGCCGGCAAGTCCGAATGGCTCGCCGCTGCCGACAAGGCGACCGCCACGACCAATTCGGCGCTTCCCTCCGACGCCCAGGTGATCGGCGCCGTGCAGCGCGCCCGCGGCGGCAAGAACACGACGCTCGTCTGCGCCGCCGGCGGTCTGCCCGGCGAGTTGCACAAGCTCTGGCAGGCGGAAGAGCCTGGCGGCTACCACATGGAATACGGCTTCTCGACCATGGGCTACGAGGTCGCCGGCGGCCTTGGCGTCAAGCTTGCGAAGCCTGAGAGCGATGTCATCGTCATGGTCGGCGACGGCAGCTATATGATGCTGAACTCGGAGATCGCCTCCTCGATCATGCTCGGCGCCAAGTTCACCATCGTGCTGCTCGACAATGCCGGCTACGGCTGCATCAACCGGCTGCAGATGGGCACCGGCGGCGCCAACTTCAACAATCTCTTGAAGGACACCCATCACGTCGAGCTGCCGCAGATCGACTTCGCGGCCCACGCTGCCGCGATGGGCGCCGTCACCCGCAAGGTCGGCTCGATCTCCGAGCTCGAAGCGGCCCTCAAGGAGACGGCGGGCGAGGCGCGCACGACCGTCATCGTCATCGACACCGACCCGCTGATCACCACCGAGGCCGGCGGCCACTGGTGGGATGTGGCAGTGCCCGAAGTCTCGGGCCGCAAGCAAGTCAACGAGGCGCGCGAGGGCTACGTAAAGGCGCTCACCTCCCAGCGCTTCGGCTAAGATTGCCCTTTCGGCGCCCGCGTCTTTGCCTGTCGGGCAACGTCCGGAAGGATGAGACATCGAGAGCGGCCCCTCACCCTAACCCTCTCCCCGCGAGCGGGGAGAGGGAACACGGAGGGCGCGGCATTTCCCTTCTCCCCGCCTGCGGGGAGAAGGTGGCGGCAGCCGGATGAGGGGGCAATCGCCCCGTCCCCGCTGCGCACCCATGAGGCACCACGAACGATCCGCCTGCGCGGACAATGCTATAGGAAACGACTAACATGATCCGCTACGGAACCAACCCGATCGCCTGGAGCAACGACGACGATCATACGATCGGCGCGCATCTGACGCTCGAGGATTGCCTCTCCGATTGCCAGAAGATCGGCTTCGACGGCATCGAGAAGGGGCACAAGATGCCAAGCGATCCGGAGGCACTGAAGCAGAAGCTCGCCTCCTACGATCTCGTCTTCGTTTCCGGCTGGCATTCGACCAACTTGCTCACCCACGACGTCGAGGCCGAGAAGAAGGCGATCCAGCCACATCTCGACCTCCTGAAGCACAATGGTTGCAAGGTGGCGATCGTCTGCGAAACCTCGAACGCCATTCATGGCGACGACACGAAGTCGGTTGCCAACGATAAGCCGGTGCTGCCGGCCGACCAGTGGAAGAAGTTCGGTGCCGACCTCGAAGCGATCGCTGAGTATTGCGCCGACCAGGGCATCGACCTCGTCTACCACCACCACATGGGCACGATCGTCCAGACCGGCGAGGAAATCGACCTCCTGATGCAGAACACCGGGCCGGCGACCAAGCTGCTGCTCGATACCGGCCACGCCTGGTTCGGCGGCTCCGATCCGGCGGAAGTCGCAAGCAAGTACATGCACCGTGTACGCCACATCCATTGCAAGAACGTGCGGCCGGCCATCCGCAAAGTCGTCGAAGGTGAAGACCTCTCCTTCCTCGAAGGCGTGCGCCGCGGCGTCTTCACCGTGCCCGGCGACAGCGAGGGCGGCGTCGACTTCCTGCCCGTGCTGAAGATCGCGGCCGAGCACGACTATTCCGGCTGGCTGGTGATCGAGGCCGAACAGGATTCGGCCGTGCGCAACCCGTTCGAATACCAGTCACTCGGGCTGAAGTCGCTGAAGGCCCTTGCCAAGGAAGCCGGGCTCGACAAGTAAGCTCACGGTTTCGGTCGCCGGACTTCACGGGGATTGCCCCTCATCCGGCTGCCGCCACCTTCTCCCCGCTTGCGGGGAGAAGGGATATGCCGCTGGCTCCCCAATTCCTCGCGACGTAAGGTGGAGAGCATGCGGCAAACTCCGGATTCCCTCTCCCCGCCTGCGGGGAGAGGGTTAGTCCTCGGGTTAAACCCGAGGAGAGGGGCAAGCCCGCAGAAACGAAGACCAGGAGACCGATATGTCCAAGCTGCTCGTCAAACCGAAGGCCAAGTCCGGCCTGATGCAAAACGTGACGCCGGAGAGCGCCGGCTGGACCTATGTTGGCTTCGCGCTCGAGCGGCTGAAGGCCGGCGAGACGACCGAGGGCGAGACCGCCGACAAGGAGATCTGCCTGGTTCTGGTCTCCGGCAAGGCGAAGGTATCCGTTGACGGCGAAAGCTTCGGCGAACTCGGCGAGCGCATGACGCCGTTCGAGGGCCAGCCCTACGCCGTCTATGTGCCGAAGGGCAGCCGCTGGCAGGCAACGGCGACTTCGGATCTGGATCTCGCCATCTGCTCGGCACCAGGCGGCGACGGCTTCAAGGCGAAGGTGATCGCGCCGGGCACGCATCCGCAGATGACCCGCGGCAAGGGCACCAACACCCGCTACGTCACCAACATTATGCCTGAGGATGACGGTTCGGCGCAGTCTCTGCTCGTCGTAGAAGTGATTACGCCCGGCGGACACACCTCCTCCTATCCGCCGCACAAGCACGACCAGGACGATCTGCCGGCCGAAAGCTATCTGGAAGAGACCTACTATCACCGGCTGAACCCGCCGCAGGGCTTTGCCATGCAGCGCGTCTATACCGACGACCGTTCGCTAGACGAGACCATGGCGGTCGAAGACGGCGACGTGACGCTGGTGCCGAAGGGCTATCACCCGGTCGCTGCCGTGCATGGCTACGATGTCTATTATCTCAACGTCATGGCCGGGCCGAAGCGTATCTGGAAATTTCACAACGCCCGCGAACACGAGTGGCTTTTCACAGGCGTGTAAGTATCTACTTACGCAATCATGGCCCCATGCCTCCGCCGCTGCAGCCAGTGGCGATTGTCGTCGATAGTCAGGCGTGAGCTATCCAAGCTCAAACGCGGAAAGCGGCATACACTTTTTGCCGCTCCGCTCTAGCTTCTGTGCTTTCAGGGAGGCCTCCATGCGCATCGACGGGCAATGCCACTGCGGCTACGTGACCTATGAGGCCGAGATCGATCCGGCCGACGTCGCGATCTGCCATTGCACCGATTGCCAGCAACTGACGGGATCCGCCTATCGCGTGACCGCAGGTACTGCCCGCGAGAACTTCCGGCTGACCGGCGGCGAACCGAAGCTCTACGTCAAGGTCGCTGAAAACGGTCGCCAGCGGCTGCAATTCTTCTGCCCGAATTGCGGCTCGCCGATCTATACGACCGGCACGGACGAGGATGCGTTGGAAGTCGGCATCCGGGTCGGCACGATCAACCAGCGCCGGGAGCTCAGGCCGCGATCACAGATCTGGTGTTCTTCGGCACTGCCCTGGGTCGGCAACGTCAGGAAGCTGCCCGGACGCGACCGCGATGAGGCGCCCTACTCTTAGATCACGATGGTTTAGAGCGGGATGCGGGCGGAAAACCGCACACACTTTTCCTCATCCCGCTCTGGCCGCTCAAGCGGCGGCCAGCAGGCCTTGCTTCAACGGCGCCCAGGCTTCGCCGATGACGACGGAAGCAGGTGTCGCCGTCATCTGCGACGGGTGTGCATCGGGGTTCGCTGCGAGATAAGTCTTCACAAGGTGATAGCCGATCGTATAGCCGGCCCAGCGCGGCAGCGCACGATCGCAGCCAAAGAACCAGCCGGCATGATCATAGCCCTCCGCCCAGAGTTCCCGCTCGGCGCGCTCCAGCAAATCTGCCCAATCGCCCGCTGCAATCGCGTGGTTCCAAGGATGGCCGTCGCCGCCATTGATCTCGACATCGAAGGCATCCGCAAGGCCCTCGGTGACCAGAGCTTCGCCGAGCTTGGAGCCGTAGCCGCAGGTCGCGTGGCGGAAGGAATGATGCAGCTCATGCGTCAACATTCTCCGCAACTCGCCGGCGGCAAGGCTGGCATGGAAGTTCTCGTTGTCGGGGTCGAGCGTCAGGTAGACCAATCCTCTGCGATAGCAGCTACCGGCCACACCCAGTTCGGGAATGGTCTCTCCCGGCCTGTTTTCGACGACGATATCGATGGGAGCGGCACTGTCGGCGGCAGGAACACGCGCGCCGACCCGCTCGGCCGTCTCGTCCACCTGGCGCAAAATCTGTTCGCGCCAAGCGGCAAGCGATCCATAGGCCTCAAGGAAGTGAACACGCAGGTCCAGCATCTGGCGAATCTCCCGTCATCGACATCACTCTACCGCGCGGCAAGGTAAGCATGCGGCCGGTGATTGCAACGCCGAGCGAGGGAAAGTTTCAACCTGCAAGCGAACCTGCGGCAAAAGGCGCAGGTCGGATGGCCGCCCTCGGCACCCGCCTGACGCCAAAAGCGGCACCTATGCCGATCAGGACCGGATCGTCGTAGCCGATCACGGCGATGCCTGTGGCAAGGTCGCGCAAGGCGCCTTGCCAGCGCCGCTCGTTGTCGCGACTGACATTGGCCGAGATGACGACCGGGGTCTCGCCGGATAATCCCTCCGCCTGGAGGCGCGCGGCGATAGCAGGTGCAGTGCGACCGCCCATGTAGAAGATCGTCGTGGTCTTCGGATCGGCCAAAGCGCGCCAGTCCATGTCCGACGGCAAACCGCCATGACGGGAGTGGCCGGTGACGAAGCGCACCGCCTGGGCATGGTCGCGATGGGTGAGCGACAGGCCGAGACGCGCCGCCATGGCGCTCGCAGCGGTGATGCCGGGCACGACATCAACCGGGATCCCTTCCTGCTCCAGACGGGCGATCTCTTCGCCGGCACGGCCGAAGATCATGGGATCGCCGGCCTTCAGGCGAACCACACGTTTACCGGCGCGCGCCAGTGCCACCATCATGTCGTTGATGTCCTCCTGCCGGCAGCTCTCGCGCCCGCCGCGCTTGCCGACCAGCATGCGCTTGGCCTCGCGCCGGGCGAGCTCCAGAACCTCGTTCGAAACGAGATCGTCGAACAGGATGACGTCGGCGGCTTGCAGGGCCCGCACTGCCTTCAGCGTCAGATATTCGCTGTCGCCGGGGCCAGCGCCGACAAGCGTCACGCGACCGGTGGCGGCATGGTTCGCCGACAAGCGCTCCATCTCCGCCACCAGCCGCGTCTCGACACCCTCCTCCGGTGTCGCTTGAAAAGCGAGATCGACGAACCGCTCCCAGAAGGCGCGGCGCGGTGCGCCGGGCTTGAGCCGGGCATTGACCTTGTCCCTCAGCGCCTGCGCCAGCACCGCCCAATCCTTCAGCACCGGCGGCAGCAGCGTCTCGATGCGCCGGCGGATCGCCTGGGCGAGGATGGGTGCCGCACCATCGGTCGAGATCGACACCACGACCGGCGAGCGGTTGACGATGGAACCGAACTGAAACTGGCAGAAAGCGGGCTTGTCGATGACATTGACCGGTACGCCGGCCTGTTGCGCCGCCGCAAAAAAGGCTTGCGCTTCGTCGTCGCTCTCGCAATCGGCGACCGCAAGCGCGGCACCGGCAAGCACATTCGCCTGCCAGCTCTCGCGGTGATGGACGAGACGACCAGTGGGATGAGCGGCGCCCTGGCTGATCAAAGCCGCGCAGACCTCGCCGAGCTCTTCCTCCGGCGCATAGATATGAACCTCGGCGCCGCAGGCGGCCAGCAGTTCCGCCTTCCAGGCCGCGGCATCGCTGCCGCCCGCCACCACGACACGCTTGGCTTCGAGCGACCAGAAGACCGGCAGCTTGGCAAGCGCGGCCATGCGCACCGGCTCGCGGCGCGATTGAATTTCATTCCGCAGCGGCAGCAAGGCATCCATCGACGATCCCCCTGATCTCGGCGCGGCAGGAGCCGCAATTGGTTCCGGCGCTCAGCGCTCGCCCGACAGCTTCAACCGAACGGCAGCCGCCGCGGACAGCCGCGACGATCTGATTGACGCCGACATTGAAACAGGAGCAGACGGTCGCGCCGGGGTCCGGCCGGTCGGCGCCCGGCCGGCCGGCAACGAGCGCAAAGCGCGTGCGCAGGTCCGTATGCGAGGCGCTCAGCTGTTCGACCGCCCAGTTGCGGGCTACGGCGACGGGTTCAGGTGCGAGAAACAGCGCCAGCAGCAAGCGATCGCCGTCGAAGAAGGCGAGCCGTCTTTGGCCGGAGGGCCCATCCGCATAGCCGATCGGCTCGATGTCCCCAGTAAGGCCAAAGGTCTTCCGGCACCAGGCGACCCAATCCTCCGGCGTCGTCTCTGCAGCAAGTTCCAGACGCCAACCGCCCCTCGCCTTGGCGACGGCCCAGTAGCCGAGATCGAGACCCGAGGGTTTCGACGCGCTGACCGCAAAGCCGTAGGTCGAAGCGGAAAAACGGCGGATCGCAACGGCGGCATTTTTCGAGGCCGGCTGGCCCGAGACCGGATCGGTAACCGGCGGGACCAGCGTATCGATGCGCGCCTTGGCGGCAAACTGGTCGTTCCAGTGCATGGGCACGAAGAGATTGCCACGCGCCTGGCGCTCAGTGATGAGTGCGCGGACGATCGCCGAGCCGTAAGGGCTCTCAAGGGAAACGAGATCGGCGGGGGCGATGCCAAGATCCATCGCGTCACGCGGGTGGATCTCGACGAAAGGTTCGGCGAGGTGGGCGGAGAGGCGCGCGCTCTTACCGGTGCGGGTCATCGTGTGCCAGTGGTCGCGCACGCGGCCGGTGTTCAAGGTCAAAGGGAAGCCGCCACTGACGCGGGCCGGCACGGCGCTCGCAACCGCGACGAAGCGGGCACGCCCATCCGCGTGGAAGAAGCCACCATCGGCAAAGAAGCGGGTCTCGCCCTCTGGCTTCCCCAGCGATTGCGGCCATTGGAACGGCGCGAGCGCGTCGTAGGCCGAAGCATCGATCTCGGCATGGGCGCCGATGTCGAAATCGCGCCGCCCGTTATTCTCGAACGCCGAAAGACCGGCATGTTCGGCGAAGATTTCTGCGGGCGAGATATAGGCGAAGGCACCCTGGAACCCCATACGGAGCGCCATTTCCTTCAACTGCCACCAGTCGGCGCGAGCCTCACCCGGGGCCGCGAGAAAGCCGCGCTGGCGGGAGATACGGCGCTCGGAATTGGTGACCGTCCCGTCCTTCTCGCCCCAGCCGAGCGAGGGCAGCAATACATGGGCGTGACGGGTGGTGTCGGTCTCCCGCAGCACGTCGGAGACGACGACGAAGGGACAGGACTTGAGTGCGGCCTCGACCGCGTCGGCATCCGGCATGGAGACCACAGGATTGGTCGCCATGATCCAGATCGCCTTGATCCGGCCGTCTGCAACCGCACGAAACATGTCGACCGCCTTCAGCCCCGGCCTGGTCGCGATCGATGGCGCGCCCCAGAAGCGGCGCACCTGATCGCGGTGCCCGGCCTTCTCGATGTCCATATGGGCGGCGAGCATGTTGGCGAGGCCGCCGACCTCGCGGCCGCCCATGGCATTGGGCTGGCCGGTGAGCGAAAACGGCCCCATGCCCGGCCGGCCGATGCGGCCGGTCGCTAGATGACAGTTGATGATGGCGTTGACCTTGTCGGTGCCGGAGGAGGACTGGTTGACGCCCTGGCTGTAGCAGGTGACGACGTTTTCCGTCGTTTCGAACAGGCGGAAGAAGGCTGCGATTTCCGACGCTTCGAGCCCCGTCAATTGCGCCAAGGCGACCGCATCGAGCGCACTCGCCGCAGTGATGGCTTCGGCAAAGCCGCTGGTATGGGCGGCGATATAGGACCGGTCGATAGTGGGGCTGGCGGCCAGATGGGCGAACAGGCCGTTGAACAGCGCCACGTCGCCATCCGGCCGGATGGCAAGATGCATGTCGGCGATATCGGCGGTCATCGTCCGGCGCGGATCGATCACCACCACCCGCATCTCGGGCCGCGCCGCCTTTACCGCGGCAAGGCGCTGGTAGAGCACCGGGTGGCACCAGGCGAGATTGGAGCCGGTGAGCACCACGAGATCGGCAAGCTCCAGATCCTCGTAGCAGCCCGGCACCGTGTCCGAGCCGAAGGCGCGGCGATGACCGGCGACCGAGGAGGACATGCAGAGCCGCGAGTTGGTGTCGATGTTGGCCGACCCGATGAAGCCCTTCATCAGCTTGTTGGCGACGTAATAGTCTTCGGTCAGCAACTGCCCGGAGACATAGAAGGCAACCGAGTCCGGGCCGTGTTCGGCAATCGTCTGAGCGAAGCGCGTGGCGACGAGATCGAGCGCTTCGTCCCAGCCGGCCTGCTTGCCGTCGATCTCGGGATGCAACAACCGCCCATCGAGGTCGAGGGTCTCGGCCAACGCCGAGCCCTTGGAGCAGAGTCTGCCGAAATTGGCAGGATGATCGGCGTCGCCGCGAACCGAGACGGCGCCGTCCTCGGCCACCGTCGCGATGACGCCGCAACCGACGCCGCAATAGGGACAGGTGGTTCTCGTTTCAGAGGGCATTGCCTGTCCTCCTCCGGCATTGAGGCGCTGTTGAACCGGCTTCCTGAAGCCCCTCCGCCGTCATTCCTGTGCTTGTCACCGGAATCCAGCCACGCGAAGTCTTCCGCGTGAACGAACTCTTTGGCGCTGTGGACACGGCGCCGCTGGATCCCTGTGACAAGCACAGGGATGAGGAAGAGCATGAGGTAGCGAGCAAGAGAACAGAACGGGGAACGCAATCATCCATGCGATTACTCCGCCGCAATCAACAGGCTTTCGAGGGCGATGAACAGCGCGCCGCCCTCATTGCGCACCGGGATCGTGCGCACCGCGCCATCGTCGGCGCCGAGCGCCTTGCCCGTTTCGAGCGAGATCACCCAATTGTGCAAGGGGCAGGTCACCGCCGTGCCGTGCACGATGCCTTGCGACAGCGGTCCACCCTTGTGCGGGCAATGATCCTCGATGGCGAAGACCTCGTTTTCGCCCGTGCGGAACACGGCGATCTTGCCCTGGGGTGTCTTCACGCAGCGCGCGCCCCTCAGCGGAATGTCGGAGATGTCGCCGATTGAGATCCAGTTCATATCCATGCCCTCACTCCGCGGCTTCTGAAAAACCGACCGTCGCCATCGGCCGGAACTCGTGCTTGTCCTTGCCGGAGACGCGCTCCGACCAGGGATCGACCTGGGCGAATTTCTGGCTGAAGACGAAGCGGTCGAAATGGGCCTTGCGCTTGTCGGCATCACCCATGATCTGGCGACGGATTTCGTCGAGGCCGATGCGTTTCGCCCATTTGTAGATGCGCTCGAGGTAACGGGCCTGTTCGCGATACATCTGCGTCAGCGCCACGATATGCTCCAGCGCCTCGTCCTCGGTCTTCACCAGACCGAGCACTTCCGTGCCCTTGATGTCGAGGCCGGCGGCACCGGCAAAATGGATCTCGAAGCCGCTGTCGACGCAGACGACGCCGATATCCTTGCAGGTGGCTTCGGCACAATTTCGCGGACAGCCGGAGACCGCCATCTTCAGCTTGGCCGGCGTCCACGAGCCCCACATGAACTTTTCGATGCGGATGCCGAGCCCCGTCGAATCCTGAGTACCGAAGCGGCACCAGTCGGAGCCGACGCAGGTCTTCACCGTGCGCAGCCCCTTGGCATAGGCCTGGCCGGAGACGAAGCCGGCCTTGCCGAGATCCGCCCAGACCGCCGGCAGGTCTTCCTTCTCGATGCCGAGCAGGTCGATGCGCTGGCCTCCCGTCACCTTGACCAGGGGGATATCGAACTTGTCGACCACGTCGGCGATCGCCCGCAATTCCCCGGAATTGGTGACGCCGCCCCACATGCGCGGCACCAC
>NZ_JBQENZ010000011.1:0-204732 GCF_052044935.1 Ensifer sp. 22460 | reverse complement strand
TGCTTGCGGATCTTCATAGCCTGCTGCTCTCCTTCGGGGCTACCGAGATCAAGATACGCTACACGGGCGGCTCACTCATGAGCCTCGTCAACTATCTGAAGGGTATCGACGCCTTGACTGTGCTTCCGCACAGCGTCGTCTTCGCGCTACGCAACGAAAAATCGATCACAGCACTTCCGGTTTCCGTCCCGCACCCGGAACGTGCCCTTGGGCTTCTGAGACGTGCGACCTCGGCGCATACCCCGGCCATCGAAAAATTCTCGGAACATATCCGCCACAGCTTCGACCAGCTTCAGCATCTCATCCATCGACATGAACAGGCCGTGGTTTGGGGTGTTTAGCCGGATTGCGCCCATGCGAACCGGCAACCGCATTGCGGATCTGTGACGGGACGACCTCGATTGCGAGGACGGCGTAGGTTCGTTCGAGCGAATTCAAGTTCAATCCGTGGATCGAATGCAGGTCGGTATCCGCTTGACGCCGCGGGCGTCGTGAAACCGCTTAGGAGTTCAAGAAAGAGATTCCCGGCAAGTCCGATACGGCAGAAATCATCGCTTTCTCCATTTCTGCCGCGCAAGCACGTGATCGGTACGTGACCGTTTTTTCCTGTAGGCGTCTCCGACATCACGCGGGCACCATTTGCTCCTCGGGCGAAAGTCTCGGCGGCCAGTTTTGTTCAAGACGGTGTTTCAGAAACTGACATCAGTTCCGATGGCGCGGCGAGCGCAATGGAGACGACGACGGCGGTGGACCCGAACGCCCAGCTTCGTGGGCCCGACGATCCAGAAAATGCTCCCTCCGAGGCGGCCGAGTCCGGCTTGCGCGACATGGATCCACCCGGTTGGGGCCGTGGATGGTCCCCGGCCCATGACTGATGCCTGCAGGAAGGTCGTTTCCTGCGCGGCCCATCGTCTAGAGTGCGCGGCTTTCGTAGCCGGCGGCCCTCAAGGCGTCGGCGATCGGGCCCGCGCCGGCAACGGTCTCGACGCTGACTTCCCTGTTGCCGAGATCGACCTTGATCGTCGCCTGCGGGTCGACGCTCAGGATCGCTTTCTGGACGGCACCGGCGCAGTGGCCGCAGGTCATGTTGTCGATCTTGTAGGTCTGCATGCTTGTCTCCTTCGTTTCGGTGTGAGAGAAACATGGCGGTTCCCAGCGTTGGAAGGTCAAGAGGGCCTTTCAACATATTTTTTCGAGGGATTCCTCCGGGCCCTTTGTATGGTGGCGAACACGCGAAAGGCGCCGTTTCGGCGCCGACAAATGCTCCGAAAATTTTGAAAGTCTTTCCTCATCGATCCCGGGAATGGACGGCTAGCGGTCCGGCTTCGGAAGTCGCACAATCCCAAGGCTGTGCAAGAGGCATTCGCGTCGTCCGAAAGAGGGCGGACGATCGCCAGCCGGCGCGGAGCCCTAAATCGGTTTCGTGAAGCGATCGTCCCGGGACCTCCGGGCGTTCGAAATGCACTGGTCGGGAACTGGAGGAGACGGTTTCCCGGTCACTGTCGTTCGGCTGCGTCGTGGTGACGCCGCCAAGGGAGGAAATATGTTTGAACGACTATTCAAGCTGAAAGAGCATCAGACGACGGCGCGCACCGAGGTGATCGCCGGTATCACGACATTCCTGACGATGTCCTACATCATCTTCGTCAACCCCGACATCCTGTCGAGCACGGGCATGGATAGGGATGCCGTCTTCGTCGCAACCTGTATTGCCGCCGCACTCGGCTCCGCCGTTATGGCGCTCGTAGCCAACTGGCCGATCGGCATGGCGCCCGGCATGGGCCTCAACGCCTTTTTCGCCTTCACCGTCGTCGCGGCCCTCGGCTTCACCTGGCAACAGGCGCTTGGTGCGGTCTTCATTTCGGGCGTGATCTTCCTGATTCTCACCGTGACCGGTGTGCGAAGCTGGCTGATCGCCGGCATTCCGCATTCACTGAGAAGCGCGATTGCCACCGGTATCGGCCTCTTCCTCGGCATCATCGCCTTGAAGAACGCCGGCATCGTCGTTGACAATCCGGCAACGCTCGTGGGCCTCGGCGATCTCAAGCAGACCGGACCGCTGCTCGCCATCCTCGGCTTCTTCGTGATCGCCGTGCTCGATGCGCTGAAGGTTCGCGGCTCGATCCTGATCGGCATTCTCGTCGTCACCGTGCTATCGATGATCCTCGGCGTCAGCGAGTTCAAGGGGATCGTCTCGGCACCGCCGAGCATCGCGCCGACCTTCCTGCAGCTCGACATCATGGGCGCTCTGCATGGCGGCCTGCTGCATGTCATCCTCGTCTTCGTGCTCGTCGAAGTGTTCGACGCAACCGGCACCCTGATCGGTGTTGCCAAGCGCGCCAAGCTAGTCGAAGAGGGCAAGCCGAACCGTCTCGGCCGCGCGCTTTTGGCTGATAGCACCGCGATCGTCGCCGGCTCGCTGATCGGCACCAGCAGCACCACCGCCTATGTCGAAAGCGCCTCGGGCGTTCAGGCCGGCGGCCGCACCGGTCTGACCGCACTCACCATCTGCGTGCTCTTCCTGGCAGCGCTGTTCTTCTCGCCGCTTGCAGCTGCCGTTCCGTCCTATGCGACGGCTCCGGCTCTGCTCTATGTCGCCGGCCTGATGATGCGCGAACTGACCGAAGTCGACTGGGACGACCTGACGGAAGCGGCACCCGCTGCGCTCACGGCGCTCGCCATGCCCTTCACCTACTCGATCGCCAACGGCCTCGCCTTCGGCTTCGTGAGCTATGTCGTCTTGAAGGTCTGCACCGGCAAGTGGAACGTCATCCACCCGGCCACCCAGATCGTCGCCGCATTGTTCATCGTGCGCTTCGCGTTCTTCGCCGAGTAGCGAAATTTGGCCGGGGCATCGTCGCCTCGGCCAATGAGAACTTCCCCGTAAGTGCTGGCCGGAGCAACGAAAATGTTGCCCCGGCCTTTTTCTGATCTCAGTATTGTCCGGCCGGCAGATGCACCACCAGGCCATCCAGATCGGCCGAGACGGTGATCTGACAGCTCAGGCGGCTGCGCTCGTTCGGATTGACCACGCACTCGATCATGTCCTGTTCTTGAAAATCGGGCGCCGGCAATCGCTCGGCCCATTCGCCGTCGATGTAACAGTGACAGGTGCCGCAGGCGCAGGAGCCGCCGCATTCGGCGGCAATCGCGTCGATGCCGTTCTGCACCGCCGCGGACATCAGCGATTGGCCGACCTCCGCCTGCACTTCTTTGGTCGTGCCGTCCGCGTCGATGAAGACGATCTTGGGCATGGGTATTCTCCGGTTCTTAGAAGTCGGTTTCAGTGCGGGTCAGGCTTGCCGGATGGCAATCTTCAGCCCCTTGGGGCCGCGCACCGAAAGGCCGCGCTTGTATTCCGGTTCCCGGTCCACGAGTTCGATGGTCGGGAAGCGGCGAAGCAGGGTGCTGAAGATGATATCCATGTCGAGCCGCGCGAGGTGGTTGCCGAGACAGAAGTGCACGCCGCCGCCGAAGGCGAGGTGCCGGTTGGGCGTGCGTCCGATGTCGAAGGTGTCGGCGTTCTCGAATTGCTTGGGGTCGCGGTTGGCCGCACCGTAGAGCAGGCCGAACTTGGTGCCGCGCTCGAAGCGCCGGCCGCAGATCTCGACGTCCTCGACGCAATGGCGGTGGAAGAAGGGAAGCGGGGATTCGTACCGGAACATCTCCTGGACACCGGTCTGGATCAGGCCGGGTTCGTTCCTCAGCCGCGCCATCTGCTCGGGAAAGCGCAAGAGCGCATGCATGCCGCTGCCGAGCACGTCGATCGTCGAGCCGTGGCCCGCCATGAGGATCAGCATGCAGGTCGAGATGAATTCGTCGAAGTTCATTGCGCCGGAGCGCTCAGCCTCGATCAGCACCGATATGAGATCATCTTTCGGCGCGCGCTCGCGCTCGGCCTTCAATGCCGTCAGATACTCGTAGAACTCGATAGTGTTGTCTTCGGCGATCTGCTTGCGTGCGTCGGAGCGATCGACGTCGAAGAACTGCACGATGTTTTCCGACCAGATGCGCAGCTGCGGACAGTCCTCGTCCGGGACGCCGAGCAGGCGGCCGATGATATGACCGGGCACGTGGGCGGCGAGGTCGTCGACGAAATCGATCTCGCCGCGATCGGCAAGGCTGTCGATCAGGCGGTCGACATAGGCCTGGATCTGGTCGCGCAGCTTGGCGATCATGGCAGGCGTGAACAGCTTGAACACCTGCTTGCGCAGCCGGTCGTGCACGGCACCGTCGCTGTCGAGCAGGCTGAACTGCACGAAGCGCGCATGGTGCGGCATGTCGTGCCAATTGGCGGCGCGCTGTAGTTTCGCAAGCTCCTCGGTGGTCGCAATGTCCTCGAGCGAGCGCACCATGCGCTTGTCCATGACGATCGCCGAAACGTCCTCGAAGCGTGAGGCCAGCCAGATGTCGAAATCCGCGAAGAAATGCAGCCCTTCCTTCTCACGCAGGGCGCGGTAGGTCGGATAGGGATCGTGGGCGAAATCCGGGGACAGCGGCGCGAAGGTCAGCTTTGCGGCTTCGCCGTGCGGCGTGGCTTCGGTCATGGGCAATACTCCGTGCATCAAGCTGCATGATAGCGTCGCCACGGTCTCATTGGGAATGGTACGCTGTCGCAAGATGATGGACAAAACTCGCATTGACTGACAAAAAACGCGGATGCTGTCTGAAAACGAAGAGATCCATTTCCATACGCCGGCCAAATTTGCCGATGCGTTTCCCTATCTGGCGCTGGTGGCCGGAAGCCGGACCGCCCGTCCTGAGGAAGCGCCGATCCGCAAGCGGTTCCACCAGCATGTCTTTGTCTACACCACCGGCGGCCGCGGGCTGATAGAGGTGCGCGGTCAACGGTTCCTGGCCGAAACGGGCAATGTCGCCTGGCTCGATACCGCGCAGGCCTATGCGCACAGCTGCGCGCCCGACAGCGAAAACTGGCGCTATCTCTGGATGGGGATCGAGGGGCACGGTCTCGATGCGCTCTACCAGTTCCTGGGTGTCCAGCAGTCGCCATTGTTCGCGCCGAGGGATACGCAGACGGCACGCGCTGCCTTTGAGGCCGTGAGCGGGTTTCTTGCGGAACGCTCGCCTGCGACCGATGCCTTGGCGAGTGCGGCTATCTCCGGGCTGATCGTGGACATGATCGGTCCGCGTCTGACCGGCAGTGAGCCGGGCGAGGATGCATCGGGCGAGGATCGTTTGTTGGCTGTTCTTTCAGCGATGCGTGACGATCTCGCCCGCGCCTGGGCGATCGATGATCTCGCGGTCCTAGCGCGGCTTAGCCAGTCGCAACTCTTTCGCCGCTTTCGCGATATGGTGGGCACGACGCCGATGGACTGGCTGCGCCACGAGCGCATCAACCAGGCGAAGCGCCTGCTGGTCGGCCGCGATGTGAAGGTTTCCGCGGTGGCGGCGATATGCGGCTATCCCGATCCCTATCATTTCTCGCGCGATTTCCGCCGGGTGACGGGATACACGCCGACGAAGTTCCGTCGGGACGGCGGCTACTGATGTCGATTGATGGGCATCAGGAAAACAGTTGAGCCCTACGGTACGCCCCGTGACCCACGCACCGATGACCCGGTCAGTTGACCGGGCCATTCGTTCATTCATACAATCAGGAACGGCTCCTTGAAGAAGTGTTCCTCCAGATTGACGCCTTCGCCGCCGCGGTCGACAACCGCGAAATCCGAGACATCTTCGAGTGGTGTCAGGATGCCGTGCCAGACATTGCGGGCGATGTTCACGCCTTGGCCCGGTGTGGTCTTGAAGGCGATCGGTTCACTCGGGCCTTCGTCGGTTTCCCGGGAGACGACGACGAGGAACGGATTGTCGCTCAAGGGAATGAAAGCCTGGCTGCCGAGCGGATGTCGCTCGACCATGGTGAGCTTGAGCGGCAGCGGATAGGGTTCGCTGCGCACCAGGCTGATCATCGGCCGGGCCTTCTCGCCCGTCGTTTCGATCTTGGCGAGATCGTGATAGCGGGTGCATTTGCCGCCGTTGATGGGGAAATTGTGGGCGTTCTCCGTTTCGATTACGTCGCCGTAGGGCGCAAAGGCCTCCCGGGTCAGTGGCTGTATGACGATCTCCTTCATGCGACGCTCCTCCGTGCAATGTTGATCGATGGCAGCAATTCCGGGGAAAGCGCTTCCCTGGAACTTGCGGTTCAGGTCCGATCATTTCGTTTCCTCTGCGAAACGATCTAGGGGCTGCCGGCTTTCGCAATACGCCCGAAGACACGCAGCCGGCTGATGCCGCCATCGGGGAAGATGTTGAAACGCACATGGGTTACAGGGCCCGGCGCTTTGAACTCGTTTGCTCCGTAGGTGTGCAGGCTGTCGGCCGAGAGCTTCTGCTGCGGCAGAACCTCGCGCCAGAACATCGACGATGCGGTGATCGAGGCAGCCAGCTCGCACGTGGCTGCGCTGAGGTCGGCTGCCTGCAGCGAGCAGGCATCCGGGTAGTTTCCCTTGAAGTGGGCGGTGTCGACCACGATCCGCTCGACCGCACCGCGCGCGGCAAGTTTCACCACGATCCAGTCGTTGCCGGGCTCGCGCCGGCGGCGCGTCTCCCAGCCATCGCCCATGTTGATGCCGCGTCCGGGCGCAAGCAGCCGCTGGTGGCCGTAGTGCCCGTTCGAATACGCGATGATGCGGCCGCCGAGCAGCGACGAGGCGAGATCGACTGCCGTGTCGCCGATCGCCGCCCGGTCCAGGGCGGGCGTGCCGTAAACCTTGAGGCGGGCGATGCCGCCATCGGGATAGATGCGCAGGCGGACATGGCTCCAGACCGCTTCCGACCTGGCCTCGAAATGATGAAGCGCACTCGGCCCGAGCGGCCGCGCGCAGACAAGTTCCGTCCAGGCCGTGTGCTCATCCGGTCCATCGGGCGCCAGACAGGCGTCGATGGCGCAGGCGCTCGGATAGTTGCCGGTGAAATGCGCCGTATCGACCTCGAAGCCGCGGATACGACCGTTTGCGGCAAGCGCGATGATGGCATGATCGTTGCCGGGGCCGCGGCGACGCCGCGTCTCCCAGCCGTCCATCCACTTACCGTTCTCGTCATAGACACCGGGATGATAGACCGGCGGCGCGTCCTGAAGCATGCGCTCGAGCGGCGCGAAGAACTCGTCGGTTGCGAAGACCGGCCGCGCGCCGAGAGCGGCGGAGGCGAGGTTGATCGCGTTAAGCGCGAATTCGGGCGGGCTCACGCCGTCGGTCGTCATCGCGAGGCCCTCAGCTCGGCAACATGTCCTTGAGGCGCAGATAGGCGATCCGCTCCACCTGCCGGCACGCCGTCTCGAACTCCGTCTCGCGATCGTTTTCAACCCGGCTTTCGAAGGCAGCAAGGATTTCGCCCTTGGTGCGTCCCTTGACCGCCAGGATGAACGGGAAGCCGAACTTCTCGACATAGGCTGTGTTGAGCGTGGTGAAGCGCTCGCGCTCCGCGTCGGTCAGCGCATCGAGTCCCGCGGAAGCCTGCTCGTTGGTCGAGCTTTCGGTGAGGCGTTTCGCCTGCGCCAGCTTGCCGGCGAGATCCGGATGGGCGATCAGAACGGCAAGCCGCTCCTCGGCGGAGGCTTCGCGGAAGACGGCGGAGAGTGCGGCTGTAAGACCGAGCGCCGTGTCGTTGGCGGGTGAAAGCTCGCCCTGGACGGCGCGCTTAGCGATCCACTTCGAATGTTCGAAGACGCCGCCGAATTTGGTGACAAAGGCCTCTTCGCTAAGCCGCGACGGGCGATCGTCCCAGGCCTTGAACGGATAGGTCTCTGTCCAGTAGCGAGCGATGTCGACGCGCTTTGCAAGCCAGACCTTTTCATGGCTCTGCACATAGTCGAGGAAACGGGCCAGTGCTGCGGCGCGGCCGGGACGGCCGACGAGGCGGCAGTGCAGCCCGATGCTCAGCATCTTCGGCGCACCGGCGGTGCCTTCGGCATAGAGCACGTCGAAGCTATCCTTGAGGTAGCTGAAGAACTGGTCGCCGCTGTTGAAGCCTTGTGGCGTGGCAAAACGCATATCGTTGCTGTCGAGCGTATAGGGGATGACGAGCTGATGGCGCCCGGCATGCTCATGCCAGTAGGGCAGATCGTCCGCATAGGCGTCGGAAACATAGTCGAAGCCACCAGCTTCGGTGACGAGATCGAGCGTGTTGTCGGAGCAGCGGCCGGTGTACCAGCCGCGCGGTCGCTCGCCGGTAACGATCGTGTGCAGCCGGATCGCCTCGGCGATCTCCTGGCGCTCGCGCTCCGGCGAAAAATCCTTGTGCTCGATCCACTTGAGGCCGTGCGAGGCGATTTCCCAGCCGGCATCCTGCATGGCGGCGACCTGTTCCGGCGAGCGCTTCAGCGCGGTGGCGACGCCATAAACGGTCGCCGGCACGCCGCGTTCGGTGAACATGCGGTGCAGCCGCCAGAATCCGGCCCGCGCGCCATATTCGTAGATCGATTCCATGTTCCAGTGGCGCTGGCCCTGCCAGGCCTGCGCGCCGACGATTTCCGACAGGAATGCTTCGGAGGCCGCGTCGCCATGCAGCACGCAGTTCTCTCCGCCTTCCTCGTAGTTGATGACGAATTGTAGGGCTATGCGCGCGCCGTCGGGCCATGTGATCTTGAAGTTCGGGCCGTGGCCGTGAAGATCGCGGGGATATCTCATCAAAGCAGCTCCTCCAGACATTTTCGTCTCTGCAGCAAATTTCTAGCCGCATTTGTTTCGAGCCATTCCCCCCAAAAATTTTGAAAGTCTCGAATGATCCGCTCGCTACCAAGCGGGCCGGAATGCCGGAATACTGCGAGGTGGAAAGCTGACTTCGGGAGGAGCGAAAAGAATGCAATCTCATGGTGGAAACGCCGGTCGCCTGACGACGCACGTGTTGGATACGGCAAGCGGCAAGCCGGCCGAGGGGCTGCGCATCGAGCTCTACCGGGTCGATGGCGATCGCCAGACGCACATCAAATCGGTCAAGACCAACGACGACGGCCGCTGCGACGAGCCGCTGCTCAGCGGCGAGCGCATGGAGACGGGCACCTACGAGCTGCATTTCCACGCCGGCAACTATCTCGGCGGTCAGAGCAAGCGCGGCGAGAACCCGTTCCTCGACGTGATCCCGATCCGCTTCGGCATCGATAACCAGGGTGCGCACTACCACGTGCCGCTGCTGCTTTCGCCCTATGGCTACTCCACCTACCGCGGGAGCTGAGTGATGACGATCCAGATCCGCAACACCATTCGTTTCCTCTTGAACCACCGCCTGGTTGAGCTAGCGGACGTCTCACCGGTCGAGACCCTGTTAGATTTCCTGCGCATCGACCGCAATCTGAAGGGCACCAAGGAAGGCTGCGCCGAGGGCGACTGCGGCGCCTGCACGGTGCTCGTCGGCCGCCTGCTCGACGGCAAGCTCAAATACGAGTCGGTCAATGCCTGCATCCGCTTCGTCGGCTCGCTCGATGGCTGTCATATCGTCACGGTGGATTCTTTGGCACAGCCAGTCGGTCCGCTGCACCCGGTGCAGCAGGCGATGGTTGATACCCATGCCTCGCAGTGCGGCTTCTGCACGCCGGGCTTCGTGATGTCGCTCTATGGCCTTTGGATGGAAAACCCGAAGCCGTCCATCGCCGAAATCGAAAAGGCGCTTCAGGGCAATCTTTGTCGCTGCACCGGCTATGCCGCGATTATCCGCGCCGCCGAAGCGATCTCGACGGTCGGCGACGTCGGCAAGGATCCGCTGGTCGCCGAACGCGATCGGATCGCCAAAGAATTGGCTGCCCTGCAGGATGGCCGCCGCGTCGAGATCGGCACTGAGTTGGAGCGCTTCATCCTGCCGGGTTCGGTCGATGATTTCGCCGCCGTGTTCGAAGCCAACCCCAAGGCGACGATCGTCGCCGGTTCGACCGATGTCGGGCTCTGGGTGACGAAGTTCATGCGCGACATCTCGCCGGTCATTCACCTGACCCACCTTGAAGAGTTGCGCCGCATCACAGTCGATGCGGATGGCGTCACCCTTGGCGCCGGTGTGAGCTATGCCGAGGCCTATCCTGTCATCGTCGAGCATTTCCCGCAGTTGACGGAGCTGTGGGACCGTATCGGCGGCCAACAGGTGCGCAACATGGGCACCGTCGGCGGCAACATCGCAAACGGCTCGCCGATCGGTGATACGCCGCCGGCGCTGATCGCGCTCGGCGCGTCGATCACGCTGCGCAAGGGCGCGCGCCGTCGCACCGTCGCGCTTGAAGATTTCTTCATCGCCTATGGCAAGCAGGACCGCGAGCCCGGCGAGTTCGTCGAAAGCGTGCGCATCCCGTTTGTTTCCGAAAATGCCCGTGTCGCCGTCTACAAAGTGACGAAGCGTCTGGACGAGGACATCACTGCCGTTTGCGGCGGCTTCAACATCGCATTCGACACCGGTCGGGTTACCGACGCGATCATTGCCTTCGGCGGCATGGCCGGGACGCCGAAGCGAGCCTCCAATGTCGAGGCCGCACTCAAGGGCGCGGAGTGGAACGAGGACACGATCGAGCGCGCGGTAGCGGCGTTTGACGAGGATTTCACGCCGCTCACCGACTGGCGTGCCTCGGCCGAGTACCGCCAGCTGGTGGCGAAGAACCTGCTTCGCCGCTTCTATCTCGAAACGCAGTCGAGCGGCCAGATCCGCCTCGATCGCACCATTGCTGTCGCGGTTTAAGGGAGGAAGCTATGAACGTGATGCAGCCCATCGACCGCATCCGCGGCGGCGTGCACGAAAAGGAACGGCACGAATCCGGCCACAAGCATGTGTCGGGTACGGCCGAATATATCGACGACATCCCGGAACCCCAGGGCACGCTGCACGGCTATCTTGGCCTGTCGCAGCGCGCGCATGCTGATATCCTCTCGATCGACTTCGAAGCGATAAATAGCAGCGAAGGCGTGATCGGGGTGCTGACGGCGGCCGACATTCCTGGCGAAAACGACATCAGCCCGGCCCACACGCACGATGAGCCGATCTTCGTCACCGACAAGGTGGAGTTCCACGGCCAGCCGATCTTTGCCGTCATCGCCACCTCCCGTGAGGCGGCCCGCCGCGCGGCGGCCAAGGTCAAGATCGAGTACCGCGACCTGCCGCATGTGACCGACGTGCTGGAAGCGGCGGCCGCCAACTATCCGCTGGTCATCGATCCGCTCAAGCTCGAGCGGGGCGACATCGAAGCCGGCTTCGCCAAGGCGAAGAACATCCTCGAAGGCGAGATGCGTATCGGTGGCCAGGATCACTTCTATCTGGAAGGGCAGATCTCTTTCGCCATCCCCGGCGAGGACGACGAAGTTCTCGTCTACTCCTCAACGCAGCATCCGGCTGAGACGCAGCACATGGTCGCGACCGTGCTCGGCGTGCCATCGAATGCGGTCACCGTCAACGTGCGCCGCATGGGCGGTGGCTTCGGCGGCAAGGAAACCCAGGCCAACATTTTCGCCGCCGTTGCAGCGGTTGCTGCCAAGAAATACCGCTGCCCGGTCAAGGTCAGGCCCGATCGCGACGACGACATGAGCGCGACCGGCAAGCGTCACGACTTCCATGTGGACTACAAGCTCGGTTTCGATGACGAAGGTCGTATCGAGGCGGTGGACGCGGTCTTTTCGGCGCGCTGCGGCTATTCGGCCGATCTCTCCGGTCCGGTCACCGACCGCGCCCTGTTCCACGCCGACAATTGCTACTTCTATCCGAACGTGCGCTTGCGCTCGCGGCCGCTGAAGACCAATACCGTTTCCAACACTGCATTCCGCGGTTTCGGCGGTCCGCAGGGCATGGTCGGCGGCGAACGCATGATCGAGGAGATCGCCTATGCCGTCGGCAAGGATCCGCTCGAAATCCGCAAGCTGAACTTCTACGGCGGCGAGGGGCGAAACCTCACGCCCTATCACCAGACCGTGGAAGACAACATCATCGGCCGGATCATCGAGGAACTGGAAACCTCGGCCGACTATGCCAAGCGTCGTGAGGCGGTGATCGCCTTCAACCGCGAAAACCATGCGGTCAAGCGCGGCATCGCGCTGACACCGGTGAAGTTCGGCATCTCCTTCACCAAGACCGAATACAACCAGGCCGGCGCGCTGGTGCACGTCTATACGGATGGCTCGATCCATCTGAACCACGGCGGCACCGAGATGGGGCAGGGGCTCTACACCAAGGTCGCCCAGGTGGTCGCCGACGAGTTCCAGGTGAACCTCGACCGGATCAAGGTGACGGCGACCACGACCGGCAAGGTGCCGAACACCTCGGCGACGGCTGCCTCCTCCGGTTCCGACCTCAACGGCATGGCGGCCGCCAACGCCGCCCAGCAGATCAAGGAGAGGCTCGTGCGCTTTGCCGCCGAGCGCTGGAACGTTGCTGAGGCCGACGTCGCTTTCGAGCCGAACACGGTTCGCATCGGCGCCGAACGCCTTGGTTTCAACGAGTTCATCAAGATCGCCTATGGCGCCCGCATCCAGCTTTCGGCTGCCGGTTTCTACAAGACGCCGAAGATCCACTGGAACCGCGCGGAAGGCCGGGGCCGTCCCTTCTTCTACTACGCCTACGGCGCCTCCTGCTCGGAGGTCAGCGTCGATACGTTGACCGGCGAATACCAGGTGGACCGCACGGATATCCTGCACGATGTCGGCCGGTCGCTGAACCCGGCGCTCGACCTCGGTCAGGTGGAGGGCGCCTTCGTTCAGGGCATGGGCTGGTTGACGACGGAAGAACTCTGGTGGGATGCCAAGGGTCGGCTGCGCACGCATGCGCCTTCGACCTACAAGATCCCGCTCGCATCGGATCGCCCGCGCGTCTTCAACACGCGGCTTGCCGAATGGTCGGTCAACCGTGAGGAAACCATCCGTCGGTCGAAGGCGGTCGGGGAACCGCCGTTCATGCTCGGCATTTCCGTTCTGGAGGCCTTGTCGATGGCGGCGGCCAGTGTTGCGGAGTATCGTATAGCACCGCGCCTTGATGCGCCGGCGACGCCGGAACGGGTACTGATGGCGATCGAGCGGCTGCGGGCGGCCGCGAGGCAGAAGGGGTAACAGGGGCTGATTGTCATGGTGGCGAGCCGCGAGGATATCAGGGACTTTCTCCGACGCGAGCCGGATTGCGTGCTCGTGGAAGTGACGGGTGCGGCCGGCTCGACGCCGCGCGACACCGATGCCTGGATGCTCGTCGCCACCGATAGCCTCTTCGGCACGATCGGCGGCGGCCAGCTCGAATACATGGCGATCGACCATGGCCGGCGGGCGCTAAAGCGCGGCGACGCGCCGGAGGCGATGACCATCCCGCTTGGTCCGGAGATCGGCCAGTGTTGCGGCGGGCGCGTGGCACTCGCCTTCACACGCATCGATCGGGAGAAAGCCGCCATGCTGATTGAACGCAACGACCTGGAAATCGCCAGCCGGCCGCATGTCTATGTCTTCGGCGCCGGCCATGTCGGCGATGCGCTGGCCATGGCGCTGTCCCTGGTTCCGGTCCGCACCGTGCTCGTCGATACCCGCGAGAACGAGCTTTCGGCTGTCGCCGACAATCCCGGCATCGAGACTTGCTTGACGGCCATGCCGGAGGCGGTCGTGCGCGACGCGCCTCCCGGCAGCGCCTTCGTGATCCTGACGCACGACCACGCGCTCGACTTCCTGATCGCCGCCGAGGCGCTTCGCCGCGACGACGCATCCTATGTCGGCATGATCGGCTCGAAGACGAAACGCGGGACCTTCAAGAACTGGCTGTCGCGTGAGATCGGCCGCCCGGATCTTTTCGACCGGCTCGTCTGCCCGATTGGCGGCACGACGGTTAAGGACAAGCGGCCGGCCGTCATCGCCGCGCTCGCCGCCGCGGAAGTCATGGCGGCGGCGCTGAATTTCCGGCAGCCGGCCCAACCCGATAGCCCGCGTCGTCCGGCTGTCGCGAAGTTTGCACGCTAAAGGCTCAGGCGCTATTGCCCTGGTGTATCGCACCGTTCAGGTGAAGCGCAAAGCCGCGCGCGTCTGCGGCTTCGATATCTGGACGCAGTTCAAGGGTCGGGATCAGGTAGTCGCCGCCATTCTGCCGGCGATAGGGAATAGGCGTAGTGGTTGTTAGCGTGCGCATCCTTTGCCTCAGCCGTTCGGCCGTCGCTTCGAAATCGGCTTCGTCAAGACCGTCGACGCGGTAGGCGACAAAAGGCGGAAGCACGTCGTAGCCGGGATAATAGAGAACGCCGTGATTGATCGGGAACAGGAGGTCGTCGATCGGTCCGTTGACCCCGCGCGGTGAGTAGTGTTCTTCCCAGCCACCTGTTGTCACCACCAGCATGGCGCGTTTTCCTGCGAGCGTTCCCTCGCCAAACCGCTTGCCCCAGTATTTGTCGCTGTGTTCGCCGACCCCATAGGCGAAGCCGTAGGCATAGACGCGATCGACCCAGCCTTTCAGGATCGCCGGCATCGAGTACCACCACAGCGGAAACTGCAGGATAAGGGTATCGGCCCATAGCAGCTTTTCCTGCTCGGCCCTGACATCAGCGGTCAGGGTATTGGTCGCGAAGGCTTCCTTCGAGGCACGGCTTGGCTTGAACCGGGCATCCGGAATGAGCGCGGGGAAGTCGGCGCGGTCGATCTCGGATTTCCATCCCTCGGCATAGAGGTCGGTGACGCGCACCTCGTGTCCCTCGGCTTCCAACGCCTTGACGGCGACATCGCGCAGCGTCCCGTTCAGCGAACGCGGTTCGGGATGGGCATAGACAAGCAGAACTTTCATGGTCGGCAATCCTTCAGTCGTGAACTGAGACTTTAGGTAGACCGCCGTTTGTTCATGCGGTAGATATCCAATATGGATATGATTGTGCCGAAAAATGGATAAATCGGATGTGACGCTGGAACGCATGCGGAGCTTCGTGCGCGTCGCCGAGCGCGGCAGCCTGTCGGCCGTCGCGCGCGAACTCGGCATCGGCCAGTCGAGCGTTACGCGGCATCTGCGGGAGCTGGAGGAAGCCGTCGGCGTGCCGCTGCTCAGCCGCACCACCCGGCGCGTCACATTGACCGACGAAGGCAGTCGTTACTATGCCAACAGCATCCAGATCCTACGCCTAGTCGACCAGGCAGGCGACGAGGCGCGCAGCACCCGCGGCGCCTCGGCCGGGATCATCCGGGTGTCCTGCACCGCCGCCTTCGGTGTCCTGCACGCAACCCGCCTGATCTTCGCCTTTCAGGATCGTTATCCTGATATCGAGGTCGATCTCAGCCTGACCGATGAGCGCATCGACCTGGTGCGGGAAGGGGTCGATCTCGCGCTGCGTCTCGGGCCGCTCACTGACAGCTCCATGAAGCTCCGGGTGCTTGGCGAAAGCCGTCGGTTGTTCGTCGCTGCCCCCTCCTACCTGGAGGTGCGTGGACGCCCAAACACCCCGCGCGACCTCACAGCCCATGAGGGAATCCGCATGTCGAACGTCGCAGGCAGTGACCTGATCTCGCTGGAAGGAGCAGACGGCCGCAGCCACGCGGTACCCTTTGGCGGGCGTTTCCTCGTCGACCACGGGCTTGCCGCCCGCGAGGCGCTTGTCGCCGGGCGCGGCATCGCACCGACACACCAATGGCTCGTCGACGATCTCCTGGCGAGTGGTCGGCTCGTGCCGATCCTGCCGGGCTACAGGTTGTCTTCGGTTCCGCTCAGCCTGCTGATCGTGCCCGAGCGCGCAGGCATCGCCCGGGTCCGCCTGCTGGTCGACTTTCTCGTCGAGCAGGTCAGCGGTATTGCCGGTATTGAGAAGACGAGAGGCTAGACGCTACTCCAGCGCCTTGCCGATCAAGCGCTGACAACGCTCGGCCATGTAGTCGATCATCAGCCTGACTTTCGGATCCTGGAAGCGCTTGTGTGGATAGATCGCCGCCAGCTGCACGCTGAGCGGCGGCGTGTCGACCAGAATCGGCACGAGCGCGCCGGAATTGATGTGGCTCTTCACTTCGAAGAGAGGCTTGTTGATGATGCCGCGGCCGTCGAGCGCCCATTGGGTGAGCACGTCGCCGTCGTCCGAATCGTAAGGGCCGGTCACCTCGAGTTTGCGCATGCCTTCCATGGTCTGGAGCGTCCAGAAATACTCCTTCGAACCAGGATAGCGCAGCAGCAGACAGTCGTGCTTGTCGGCGATCAACGCGTCAGGGGTTTGGGGCACGCCGCGCTTCTCGAAATAGTCGGGCGACCCGCAGACCACGCGCTCGCAGTTCATGATGCCTCGCATGCGCAGGTTCGAATCTTCAAGGATGCCGAGCTTGAACGCGACGTCGACGCCTTCGGAGAGGATGTCGACATTGTGGTCCGACAGACGAAGCCGCACCTCGATGTCGGGATACTTGTCATGGAATTCGGGAATGCCCGACGCAATCAGGCGCCGACCTATCCCCAAGGGAGCGGTAATCTTCAGCGCCCCCTTCGGATTTCGCGAGAGATCGGCGATCGCGTTTTCGGCCTCGTTGACCGCTTCGAGGATCTTTACCGCGCCGTCGTAGAAGACGCGACCATGCTCCGTCGGGGTCAGCTTGCGCGTCGTCCGATTGAACAGGCGAACACCCATATGGCGTTCCAACTCTTTGATTCTATTGCTGGCAACCGCCGGCGTCACGCGCTGGTCGCGACCGGCCGCCGACAGGGTTCCAAGCTCTACGACGCGCACGAAGACGCGCACATTGTCCAGATAAGACATGCCTCCGTCCCACTCCTCCGGCTTCTCTCTAGCCTATCCATTGCGTCGCTATTTTATAGATTTTTTTGAAAGTGTTGGTGAAGCAGCGACGTTCCCGCGACCTCCAGCAATGACACATAATGGCCCGAGGAGAAATGGGAGAATTGCATGTACGAGTATGCCATAGCCTGGGATTGGCTCACCTTTGCCATGAGATGGCTGCACGTCATCACGGGTATCGCGTGGATCGGTTCGTCATTTTATTTCGTTGCGCTTGACCTTGGCCTGAAGAAGCGACCGGACCTTCCGGTCGGTGCCTATGGCGAAGAGTGGCAGGTGCACGGTGGCGGCTTTTACCACATCCAGAAGTATCTGGTGGCGCCGGCCAACATGCCGGAGCACCTGATCTGGTTCAAATGGGAATCCTACGTCACCTGGCTTTCCGGTTTCGGCATGCTGTGCATGGTCTACTATGCCGGTGCCGACCTCTACCTGATCGATCCGAATGTGCTCGACGTTTCGAAGCCGGTGGCGATCGCCATCTCGCTGGGCTCGATCGCCTTCGGCTGGCTCGCCTATGACACGATCTGCAAGTCGCCCTTCGGCCGCGACAACACCAGGCTGATGGTGCTTCTGTACTTCATCCTTGTCGGCATGGCCTGGGGTTACACGCAGCTCTTCACCGGCCGCGCTGCCTTCCTGCATCTCGGCGCCTTCACCGCGACGATCATGTCGGCCAACGTGTTCTTCATCATCATTCCGAACCAGAAGGTTGTCGTCGGCGATCTGATCGCCGGTCGCACGCCGGATCCGAAGTACGGCGTGATCGCCAAGCAGCGCTCGACCCACAACAACTACCTGACGCTGCCGGTTCTGTTCCTGATGCTGTCGAACCACTACCCGCTGGCGTTCGGCACCCAGTTCAACTGGATCATCGCCTCGCTGGTCTTCCTGATGGGCGTGACCATTCGTCACTATTTCAACACCCGTCACGCCGACAAGGGCAACCCGACCTGGACCTGGCTCGTGACCGCGCTGCTCTTCGTCGCGATCATGTGGCTCTCGACTGTGCCGAAGATCCTGGCCGGTGGCGAAGAGGAAAAGATCTCCGCAGTGCAGCAACCCTTCGTCACTGCGGAAGCTTTTCCGAAGGTGCGCGACACGGTGCTCGGCCGCTGCTCCATGTGCCATGCCAAGGAACCGGGCTGGGAAGGCTTGGTCGTACCGCCGAAGGGCGTGACGCTCGAGACCGACACCGAGATCGCCAACCACGCGCGTGAAATCTATCTGCAGGCCGGCCGTTCGCACGCGATGCCGCCGGCCAACGTCACCGGCGTATCGGACGAAGAGCGGCAGCTGCTCGTCGCCTGGTACGAGTCCGTCGTGAATGGAGGAAAGACCCAATGACCGATTTGCTGATCCGCGGCCGCGTGCTGACTTTCGTCGAGGAGCCCAGGGGCATCGACGACACGGCTTCCTATCGCTATTTCGAGGACGGCGCCGTACTGGTGCGGGGCGGCAAGGTTGCCGATATCGGCGAGCATGCCGAGGTCGCTCGTCGCGCCGGCCCCGGCGTCAAGGTGGCCGACCATCGCCCCAATCTCGTGCTGCCAGGCCTGATCGACACGCACCTGCACTTCCCGCAGACGCAGGCGATCGCCTCCTACGGCGCGCAGCTTCTCGAATGGCTGAACACCTACATCTTTGTCGAGGAGCAGAAGTTCCGGAAGCCGGAACATGCCGACTACATCGCCGGCCGCTTCATGGATGAACTCCTGTCCAACGGTACGACGACGGCCGTTGCCTATTGCTCGGTGCATCCGGAAAGCGTCGACGCCTATTTCAGCGCCGCGGAAGCCCGCGGCATGCTGATGATCGGCGGCAAGGTGATGATGGACCGCAATGCGCCCGACGCGCTGCGCGATACGCCGCAACTGGGCTATGACGAGACCAAGGCGCTGATCGCCAAGTGGCACGGCCGCGGCCGTGCGCATTACGCCATCAGCCCGCGCTTTGCCATCACTTCCACGCCGGAGCAGATGGAGGCGAGCCGCACGCTCGTCGCCGAGCACCCGGAGTGCTACGTCCAGACGCATCTTTCCGAGAACAAGGATGAGATCGCTTTCGCGACCTCGCTCTATCCGGAGGCCAAGGACTACACCGATATCTACGCGCGCTACGACCTTCTGACACGCAAGACCTTGCTCGGCCACTGCATTTATTTGAGCGATCGCGAGATCTCGGTTCTCGCCGAGACAGGCGCGGTCGGCACCTTCTGCCCGACCTCGAACCTGTTCCTCGGCTCCGGTCTCTTTGACAGGGATCGCTTCGACAAGCTCGGCGCGCGCTGGTCGGTCGCGACCGACGTCGGTGCTGGTACCAGCTTCTCGATGCTGGAGACGATGGACGAGGCCTATAAGGTGTTGCACCTGCAGGGCCAGCGGCTGACGCCGTTCAACTCCTTCTACCGCATGACGCTCGGCAATGCCCGGGCGCTTGAGCTGGATGATCGCATCGGCTCGCTGCATGTCGGCGCCGATGCCGATATCGTCGTGCTCGACAGTCGCGCCAAACCATCGATGGAACTGCGCATGCGGGTCGCCGGTTCGCTGGCGGAAGAGCTCTTCATCCTGCAGACGATGGGCGACGACCGGTCGGTGGCCGAAACCTATGTTGGGGGCAAGCCGATGAAGGGTGTTGCGACCGCGACCAAGGATACCGCGAACGCGGTGACGAGAAGCTTCGAGACCGCATAGGGCGGACGCCGACTGCGCCTCATTCGCCGTCGGCCGGACACCGATTGGTGCTCAAAGCAGAATCTCCCAGCGCCGCGCGTCTTGATCGATGCGCGGCGCTTTCGTCTGGGCCGTTACAGGTCTTCCGGTCGTTTGCCACCCATTGCCCTCGTCAGGGCGTCGGCGCGTTCGCGCACGATGGGGCCGAAGGTCGAAAGCTTCTGGTCGCTGACGCGGACGGACGGGCCGGAGATCGAAATGCCGGCGATGGTTTCGCCATATTCGTTGAAGATTGGTGCTGCGACACAGCGCATGCCGAGCGTGTGCTCCTCGTCGTCGACGGACCAGCCGCGGTGACGGATTTCCTGGATGTCCTTCAGGAGCGCCGGCAGCGTGTCGCGGGTCTTGTCGGTGAAATGCGCGAGTTCGCGGCCACCGAGCAGCTGGGCGATCTCCTTGTCCGACCAGGTCGAAAGGATCGCCTTGCCGATGCCGGAGGCATGAACCGGACCGCGGCGGCCGGGGCGGAAGAAGGCGCGCATCGGCGCGTGGCTTTCGACCTGCGAGATGAAGACGACGTCGCCGCCTTCCTCGATGCCGATATTCGCCGTCTCGCCGCTTTCCTCCATGAGGCCCTTGAGGAAGGGGCGGCTGATCGTTCCGAGCTTGCGGAACCGCAGATAGGCGTTGCCGATCTCGAATGCCTTGAGGCCGACGGTCCAGGCGCCGGTGTCCGGGTCGTTCATCACCATGCCGTGGCCGGCCAGCGTCGTCAGCAGACGATGCACTGTGGATGGCGCCATGCCGGTCTGGTCGGCAAGCTGGGTCAAGGTCGAGCCGTCCTCCTGGGCGACGACCGTCAGAAGAGCAAGGCTGCGATCGAGCACCTGTACGGATGACGGTGCTGCATTCTCGCCCGCCTTGCGTCCGCGTTTTCCCCTGCCGTTGCCGTCCATCGAAGCCTCTCTGCAAATCACGTCTCTCGCCATCATCCTCTATCAGGCCACGGAGGGATTTTCTCCGAATTGTTGAAAATCTTTATTTCCACATGATGGAAATGATTTCCATTTATGTGTTGCGTATCGAAAATTATGGATTATGTTTTCAGGAAATAGGAGGAGTTCCCATGGCTAAGATGCGTGCCGTTGACGCGGCTGTTTATGTTCTGGAGAAGGAAGGCATCGACTGTGCCTTCGGCGTACCTGGCGCCGCCATCAACCCGTTCTATTCGGCTCTGAAGGCTCGCGGTTCCGTCCGCCACATTCTCGCCCGCCACGTCGAGGGTGCCTCGCATATGGCCGAAGGTTATACCCGCGCCAAGCATGGCAATATCGGCGTCTGCATCGGCACGTCGGGCCCGGCTGGCACCGACATGATCACCGGCCTCTATTCGGCTTCTGCGGATTCGATCCCGATCCTCTGCATCACCGGCCAGGCGCCGCGCGCCCGTCTCGACAAGGAAGACTTCCAGGCGGTCGATATTGCGAAGATCGCCGCACCCGTCACCAAGTGGGCGGTTACCGTCATGGAGCCGGCGCTGGTTCCCTTCGTCTTCCAGAAGGCTTTCCACATCATGCGCTCCGGCCGTCCCGGCCCGGTGCTGATCGACCTGCCGGTCGACGTCCAGCTCGCCGAGATCGAGTTCGATCCGGACACCTATCAGCCGCTTGAGCCCTATAAGCCGAAGGCGACGCGTGCCCAGGCCGAAAAGGCGATCGCGATGCTGAACGAGGCGGAGCGTCCGCTGATCGTCGCCGGGGGCGGCATCATCAACGCCGACGCTTCGGACCTCTTGACCGAATTCGCCGAGATCACCGGCATTCCGGTCATCCCGACGTTGATGGGCTGGGGCACCATCCCGGACGACCATCCGCTGATGGCCGGCATGTGCGGCCTGCAGACCTCGCACCGCTACGGCAACGCCAACATGCTCGCTTCCGACTTCGTTCTCGGTGTCGGCAACCGTTGGGCCAACCGCCACACCGGCAACGTTCCGACCTATACGGAAGGCCGCAAGTTCGTTCACGTCGATATCGAGCCGACCCAGATCGGTCGTGTCTTCGCGCCTGATTTCGGTATCGTCTCGGATGCCGGCGCTGCGCTGAAACTCTTCCTCGACGTCGCGACGGAGTGGAAGACGGCCGGCAAGCTGCGCGATTGGTCCGCCTGGGCGGAAGAGTGCCGCGAGCGCAAGCGCACCATGCTGCGCAAGACCCATTTCGACCAAACGCCGCTCAAGCCCCAGCGCGTTTACGAGGAGATGAACAAGGCCTTCGGTCGCGACACCTGCTACGTCTCGACCATCGGTCTCAGCCAGATCGCCGGCGCGCAGTTCCTGCACGTCTACAAGCCGCGTAACTGGATCAACTGCGGCCAGGCCGGCCCGCTCGGCTGGACTTTGCCAGCGGCTCTCGGCGTTCGCGCCGCTGATCCGGACCGGCCGATCGTTGCGCTTTCCGGCGACTACGACTTCCAGTTCCTGATCGAGGAACTGGCCGTCGGCGCCCAGCACAAGCTGCCTTACCTGCATGTGGTCGTGAACAATTCCTATCTCGGCCTCATCCGCCAGGCGCAGCGCGGCTTCAACATGGACTTCGAGGTCAGCCTTGCCTTCGACAACATCAATGCCTCGGGCGATGCGGAGAAGGGGTACGGCGTCGACCACGTCGCGGTTGCCGAGGGCCTCGGCTGCAAGGCGATCCGGGTGCGCAGCCCGAACGAGTTCCAGGAGGCCTTTGATCGGGCACGGGCGCTGATGGACGAGCACCAGGTTCCCGTCGTCATCGAGTTCATCCTCGAGCGCGTCACCAACATCTCCATGGGCGCAGACATCAATGCCGTCGTCGAGTTCGAGGAATTGGCGATCCGCGGCGAAGACGTGCCGACCGCGATCACGGCCGCCCTGCTCGACTGAGCAAAATGCGGGCGGTTTTCCGCCCGCATTCCGCTCCAAAGACAAACACAAGGAGGAGACATCGCATGGCGAAGTTCGCTGCGAACCTGACAATGCTGTTCAACGAGGTGCCGTTCCTCGATCGTTTCGCCCTTGCTGCCAAGGCCGGCTTCGAAGGCGTGGAATATCTGTTTCCCTACGAATTCGAGAAGGTGAGCCTGCGCGCCGAGCTTCAGCGCCACGGCCTGACCCAGGTTCTGCACAACCTGCCGGCTGGCGATTGGGCCCGCGGCGAACGCGGCATCGCCATCCTGCCCGACCGGGTTGACGAATTCCGCAAGGGTGTCGCAAGCGCCATCGACTACGCGACGGCGCTCGACTGCAAGCAGGTCAACTGCCTGGTCGGTATCGCACCGGATGGCGTGTCCGACAGCATCCTGCGCACGACGCTCGTTGCGAACCTGAAGCTCGCCGCGGCTGAACTCGGCAAGCATGGCATTCGCCTGCTGATCGAGCCGATCAACCGCTTCGACATTCCGGGCTTCTACCTGAACACGGTGGGCCAGGCCGCTTCGATCATCGAGGAAGTCGGCAGCGACAACCTCTTCATCCAGTACGACCTCTACCACCAGCAGCGCACCGAGGGTGAACTGGTCGGCACCTACAAGCGCTTTGCCAACCGCATCGCCCATGTTCAGCTTGCCGATAATCCCGGCCGGAACGAGCCGGGCACCGGCGAGATCAACTATCCCTTCGTTTTCGACGCGCTGGAAGGGGCCGGCTATGACGGCTGGATCGGTTGCGAATACAAGCCGCGCACCACCACGGCCGATGGCCTTGGCTGGCTCGGCACCGAGCGCCAGCGCACCCAATCCGCAGACATCATCAAGATCAGGAGCTAAGCACCATGGCAACAATCGGTTTCATTGGACTGGGTATCATGGGCACGCCGATGGCGCGCCACCTGCAGGATGCCGGCCACACCATCGTCACCTCGAAGTTCGTCATTCCGCCGCGCCAGGAACTGCTCGACAAGGGCCTCAAGTTCGTCGACACGCCGAAGGCGCTCGCCGAGACCGTCGACACGATCATCCTGATGCTGCCGGACACCCCTGAGGTCAAGGACGTCCTCTTCGGCGAAAACGGCGTTGCTTACGGCCTTTCCAAGGGCAAGCTCGTCATCGACATGAGCTCGATCTCGCCGATCGAGACGAAGGAATTTGCCAAGAAGGTTCGCGAAACCGGCGCCGAATATATCGACGCTCCGGTCTCCGGCGGTGAAGTCGGCGCCAAGAACGCCTCGCTCTCGATCATGGCCGGCGGCGCCCAGGAAAGCTTCGACCGCGCCCTGCCGCTCCTGCAGCTGATGGGCAAGAACATCACCCTCGTTGGTGACTGCGGCGACGGCCAGGTCACCAAGGTTGCCAACCAGATCATCGTCGCGCTGACGATCGAAGCGGTTTCGGAAGCGCTCGTCTTCGCGTCCAAGGCCGGCGCCGACCCGGCACGTGTTCGCGAGGCGCTGATGGGCGGTTTTGCTTCCTCGCGTATTCTCGAGGTACACGGCGAGCGCATGATCAAGCGCACCTTCGACCCGGGCTTCCGCATCTCGCTGCACCAGAAGGACCTGAACCTGGCTCTCCAGGGCGCAAAGTCGCTCGGCATCTCGCTGCCAAACACCGCAGCAACGCAGGAGCTCTTCAACAACTGCGCCGCCAACGGCGACAGCGGTCTCGATCACTCGGGTCTCGTGCGCGCGCTGGAGCGCATGGCGAACCACCAGGTCGCCTAGCGCAATTCCCGGAAAAGTGTGAAGCGGTTTTCCGTTCGGAATTGCGCCGCTTCAAGAGCGCAAGGCATGAAATGCACATGATCCGTCTGGCGTCCCATTGTGCCGGGCCGGTCATGTGTCCGGGCGGCGGTTGGAGGAACCGCCGCCCGAGACATCATCAAGCAATTCCAGGAAAAGTGTGAAGCGGTTTTCCGCCCGGAAATTGCGTAAGTGCTCTAAGGGGAGACAAATGCCAGCCATCACCGACCCACGCCGCTTCCTGGAAACGCTGTTCACCTCGGCCGTTGCCGCGGCTGACCCGGAAAAGGTGATTGCGGCCAATCTGCCGGAGCGGCCGAAGGGGCGCACGGTGGTCGTCGGCGCCGGCAAGGGCGCGGCGCAGATGGCGGCCGCCTTCGAGCGCCATTGGGATGGCCCGCTTTCTGGCGTGGTCGTCACCCGCTATGGCTACGCTGCCCCTTGCGAGAAGATCGAGGTGCTTGAAGCATCGCATCCACTCCCCGATGAGAACGGTCTACTTGCCTCGAAGCGTTTGCTCACCGAAGTCAGCGGGCTGACGGAGGACGACCTCGTCGTGGCGCTCGTCTGCGGCGGTGGCTCGGCGCTTCTGCCTTCGCCTCCGCCCGGCCTGGCGCTGGAAGACGAGATTGCCGTCAACCGGGCACTGCTTGCCTCCGGTGCGCCGATCAGCGCCATGAACGCCGTGCGCAAGCACGTCTCGATGATCAAGGGCGGCAGGCTTGCCGCCGCCGCCTATCCGGCAAAGGTCGTCTCGCTGATCGTCTCCGATATTCCAGGCGACGATCCGGCGCTGGTCGCTTCCGGCCCTACGCTTGCCGATGCGAGTACTCGCGAGGATGCGCTGACGCTCATCGAGCGCTACAGCCTGGATTTGCCGGCCAATGTCATGGCTTGGATAAAAAGCCCGAATAGCGCCGCGCCGTCGCCTGACGATCTGCGCTTTGCCCGAAACGAAGTCCGGCTCATCGCGTCCGCGTCCGTCTCGCTCGAGGCTGCGGCTACCGAGGCGCGTGCCGCGGGCATTGAAGCCATCATTCTTTCCGATGCAATCGAGGGCGAGGCGCGCGATGTTGGCGGCGTGCACGCGGCGATCGCCCGTGAGGTCGCCGGCCGCGGCCGGCCGTTCGCCAAGCCTGTCGTGGTACTCTCGGGTGGAGAGACGACGGTGACGATCCGCGGGAAGGGCAAGGGAGGACGCAACAGCGAATTCCTGCTGGCGTTGGCGCTCGGCATCGATGGCGCCAAGGGTGTCTCGGCGCTTGCCGCCGACACCGATGGCATCGACGGGTCGGAGGACAATGCCGGCGCCTTTGCCGATGATACGACCATCGCCCGGCTCGTCGCCCAACGGCTCGATGCGGCAGCGCTGCTGCAGAAGAACGACAGTTGGACGGCGTTCGATGCGCTCGGCGATCTCTTCAAGCCGGGGCCGACCGGCACCAATGTGAATGATTTCCGCGCCATCCTGGTGCAGTGAAACGGGCGTGTGCGTAGCCAGCCACGTTCGCGCTACGCGAAGTGGCAGCTCACCGAGCCATAGGCACCGAAATCGGCGACGATCGTGTCGCCGCTCTTGGCCTCGAGCGTGCGGATGAAGGAGCCTGAGAGGACGATCTGACCGGGCTCGATTGCATCGCCGCATTGCGCAAGCCGGTTGGCAAGCCAGGCGATGCCGCGGGCCGGATGGTTGAGGACGCCGGCCGCAAGCCCCGTCTCCTCGATCACCGCATTGCGCGAGACGATAGCGCCCATCCAGCGCATGTCGACCCTATCCGGACGTACGGCGCGACCGCCGAGGATGAGGCCGCCATTGGCGGCATTGTCAGAGATCGCATCGACGAGGGTTCGCGCCTTCTTGCTTTTCGGATCCGTGCGGACGATGCGGCTGTCGAGGATTTCCAGCGCCGGCATCACATAGTCCGTGGCGTTCAGCACCTGGACGATATTGACGCGCGGACCCTTCAGCCCGGCCTTCATCACGAAGGCGATCTCGGCTTCGACCCGTGGCTGAATGAAGCGGTCGGCCGGAATGCTTGCGCCATCATCGAACAGCATGTTGTCGAAGAGTACGCCGGAATCCGGCGTGTCGATGCCGAGTGCCTGCTGCATGGCATTGGACGTCAGGCCGATTTTCCAGCCGATGATGCGGTGGCCGTCGTCGCGCTTGCGCCTGACCAAGGCCGCCTGGATCGCATAGGCGTCGTCGACAGTCATGTCGGGATGTTTGAGCGACAGAAGCCCGATCTGTTTTCGATCCTGCTCTGCCTGATGCAGGCTTTCGGCAGCCTTGGCGATCTCGGTTGCATTCAGCATGGTCCGGCCCCTCCACTCCAGCGTGTCTCACGATACACCAAGGTAGCCACGCGGGCACCGGTCGTCTTGTGATAGTCAGATCGGCTGGCTCGCCAGCATCAGGCCAAGGCCGATGAGGATCGAGCCGCAAGCGCGGGGCACCAGGTGGCCGGCGCCACCAGCCAGCCGCCCGAGCGTGAAGGAAGCGAGGAACACGGCGGCGACATCGGCCACCGCGGCAGTACTGGCTGCAAATCCCCAGGATGGCGTGCGTGAACGGAGCGCCGCTACTCGATAAAGACGCGCACGCTGGCGGCGCGGCCGACCGCGTCGATGACGGTGAGTGTCGAATAGCCGACGCCATCCGGCTGCCATTGTGTCACGCGGCGCCGGGTCAGCTCAGGGAGAGGCCGGCCATTGGCGAGCCAGCGGAATGGCGCTCGTCCGCCTTGCAGCTTGAGCGTCAGCGGCGAAATTGCCTGATGATCCATCCCAAGTTCGACGCGCGAGCCTTCGGGCGGGAAGACGATCTGCGGCGCCGGTTCGCGCGCTGAAGCGTTGACGAGGCCGCTAGCGGTCAGCGAGAAGCGGCGCTGGCTGATCGGCAGTTCCGCTTGCGAAATGCGGATCGCGCCGGCAGGAGCATCCGGTAGCGGCGTTATGCCGAAGCCTGACTTGGCGAAGCCTTCGAAGAGAATGGGGGCGGCACTGCCATAGCCGGTGAGGCCTGGTACGGCACCGTTGTCGGGACGGCCGACCCAGACACCGAGCACGTGGCGGCCGTCATAGCCGACCGACCAGGCGTCGCGGTAGCCGTAGCTGGTGCCGGTCTTGTAGGCGATGCCGCGCTGGCGGCTGCCCGTCGGCGGCAACACGCCCGAGAGCGCATCGGAAACATTCCAGACGGCGACGGGGGAAAGTAAGGGTTCGGCCTCGATCAGGCCGGCCTTGCCATCGATGCCGTCGCCAAGACGAAGGGGGAAGCCGCGATTGGCAAGTGCTGCATAAAGCTGGACGAGATCGCGCAGCGAAAGTCCGACGCCGCCAAGGCCAATGGCAAGTCCGGGCGCTTCGCCTGCCGGCAGCCCCGGTTTCACCTCGGCGCGGCGGAAGCGCATCATCAGCTCAGCCGGGCCGACCGCATCGAGAAGGCGGATCGCCGGCACGTTCAAGGAGAGTTGCAGCGCCTCGCGCACGCTGACATCGCCCTGATAGCTCATGTCGAAGTTGCGCGGCCGATAGCCGAAGAAGTCCGCCGGCCGATCCTCGATGATCGTTTCCTGGCTGACGAGCCCCTCTTCGAAGGCGAGGCCGTAGATGAACGGCTTGAGGGTGGAACCCGGCGAGCGCGTGATACGGGTCATGTCGATCCAACCGGAGCGGCTCGCATCAAAATAGTCGGCAGATCCGACCGAAGCGACGATCTCGCCGGTTTTGGCATCGGCCATCATCATGGCGACCGAAACCTTCGGCCCCAGCTTGGCAGCGCCCTCCTTTGCCACGGCCTCGAGGTTACGCTGGACGGCGAGGCGCAAGGTCGTCTGATGCTGGGCCGCGTGCGCGTCCTTGCGCAACGCGCGCTCGGCGAGATGGGCGCCATAGGACGGCAGCTGTAGGCGGCGCGAGGGGACAGATGTCGCGATTGCGCGCTCGGCTTCGCCGTCCCCGATGACGTCAGCGACGGCGAGACGGGTCAGCACCCGCTCGCGGGCAGCGACTGCCGCGGCATGATTGCGATCCGGCCGGCGCTTTTCCGGCAATTGCGGCAGGGCGACGAGCAGCGCTGCCTCACCGGCCGTCAGCCGCTTCGGCTCCTTGCCGAGCCAGGCGAGACTTGCGGCGCGCACACCCTCGATGTTTCCGCCATAGGGCGCGTGGGTGAGGTAGAGGTTGAGGATCTGGTCCTTCGATAGGCGCCTTTCGATCTGGATAGCGCGGGCGATCTGCAGGAGCTTGGCGGTGACGGAGCGCTGCGCGCGCGGCTCGATCAGGCGTGCGACTTGCATCGAGAGTGTCGAGGCGCCTGAGACGATCCGGCCGTTGCTGACGAATTGCAGAGCAGCGCGGCCGAGCGCGAGGAAATCGACGCCCGAATGCTCCTGGAAGCGCTGGTCCTCATAGGCGATCAGCATCTTGAGGAACTGCGGATCAACATCGTCGACCGTCGTCTTCAACCGCCAGAGACCTTCCGGTGTTGCGAAGGCGCGCAACAATTGACCGCTGGCGTCGTCCACCTCACGTGAGACGACGGCAGCCTCCGCAAGTGGGGGCGGGAAGGCCTCGTCGGCCTTCTCGATCGCAAAGCCCGTCAGCCCCGTCAGCAGCAGGCAGACGGGCAAGGCGATCAGCAGTTTGCGCCCAATCGACATGGTCGTGCCTATTGTGCCGCCTGAACCTCCATGCGCCCGGTGGCAGTGCGGGCCGAAAGCTGCGGCCGGTACATATCCTCGACGGAGGCAGCCGGATGGTCGTAAACGCCCGGGGTCACGGCACGCACCACATAGGCGAGCGTGACTTCGCGCCCGGCCCCGATGCTGCGGTCCAGCGCCGCGACGAAGCGGTCGTTGCGGAACTCCGTATGCGTCGCAGTGATCTCGCCGAGCCACTCGAAGTTGCCGAGCTGGGCGCTGTCGACGAGGCTCGGATTGTCGATCTGGAAGCCGGCCGGCAACAGGTCGGTGACGAGCACGCGCGACGGCCAGTCGTTGGCTTCCGTCACTTTCAGTACGACGACATAGCGCTCGTTCTGTCGGGCTTCCATGACGTTCGCCTCGGCGCCGTCGAGCGTGTAGTAGGTGCGCTCGATGGTGAAACCGTCGCCGCCGGCCGAAAGCGGTTGGGCGGGTGCGGCAACCGTGGTGACGACGGCCGAGACCGGATCGGCGCCCTGGTTGCGGATCACGATCGGATGGGTCGTAAGCGCGTCGCCGGTCATCTGGGCGGCGTAGCTGCCGGTCTTCGATGCGCCATTGACCTCCAGTGCCATGTCCTCATCGCCGTTCTGGATGGCGCGGGCGGCAAGCAGCATCCAGGCCTGTTCCTGGGTGCTGGTGTAAGTCTTCTGCTCCCATTCGCGCGCGACGATCTTCGACAACTCGGGAACGATCGGCGGAACCGGGCGGCTTTCGGCGGCGAGCGCCAGCACCGCCGCGTTGTCACGCAGCGACGAGCCGTAATCGGAGCGCGACAGGCTGACATTGATGAGGCCGGTCGACATGTTCGCCGCCTTGGCAAAGGTATCCTGCGACCCCTGGGCGTCGCCATAGAGTGCCAGCGCCGCGGCGATATGCGCCTTGGCGAGCGGCGTGGGGAAGTCGTCGATCAGCGTGTTGGCGTAGTAGCGCAGGTCGTTGATCGCCGCCTTGCGATTGCGGGCGAGCACGTAGAGCGCATAGGCGATCTCGTTGCCGCGGTCCTTGGCATTGGTGTCGTAGCTGACGCCGTTCTGCAGGTTTTCAAGCGCCTGGACCATCGCGGCCTCCGGCACGTCGTACTTCTGTTCGCGGGCGCGGGTGAGGAAATCGGTGACATAGGCGTCGAGCCAGAGATCGCCATAACCCGGGCCCCAGAGGCCGAAACTGCCCGACGACGATTGATAGGAAAGTACGCGATAGATCGCCTCCTGCACCCGTTTCGTCACGCCTTCGTCGTCGGTGAGACCGGACTGCTTGGCGAGCTCGCTGAGGTAGAGCAGCGGCAGCGCGCGGCTCGTCGTCTGTTCGGCGCAGCCATAGGGGTAGCGATCGAGCGTCATCAGCAGCGCCGGCATATCGAAGGCGGCCGAACGCGTGACGCTGAGGTTGACCGAGGCGCCCTGCAGAATGCTGTCGGCGAGCAACTGCCCGTCGACCGTCAGGCTGCTTCCGGGCGCGATTGCGACGACCTGCCGCTGGGTCACCGGCAGGGTTGCCGGACGCACAAGCAGATCGAGCGATTGTTCCAGTGAAAGTCCGTTGGCACCGGTCAGCGCCACCGTAACGACGCCGTTGCCGGGGTATTGCCCGACCACCGGCAAGGTGATGGAGGAACGGCCGCCCTGGTCCAGGGTCACCGTGTTGCCGGTGCCCGGTTGTTCGACTGTGGCAGGACCACTGGTCGTGACATGGATCTGGTAGTCGCCGGCCGGTGCATCGGTGTTAGCGATGTCGAGCCTCAGTTCCGACCGGTCTCCCGGCGCCAGGAACCGCGGCAGGCTGGCGGTGACGACGACCGGATCGCGGATCACCACGTCGCGCATGGCGTGGCCGACGCCGGATTTCGTCCAGGCAACGGCCATCAGCCGCGCTGTGCCGTTGAACTGCGGGATGTCGAAGCTGACGGTCGCCTTGCCGTCGCTGTCGAGCTGTACCGGCCCTTCGAAGAAGGCGACCAGCTTTTCCGTGGGCGGGCTGCCCTGAAGAGCGACCTGTCCGCCGTCACCGCCGGTGCGCAACCGCCCGGTGGCGCCAAGCGAGCCGTCGATCAGGCGGCCGTAGAGGTCGCGGATCTCGAGGCCGAGCTGCCGCTGGCCGAAGTACCAGGCTTCCGGATCTGGCGCCTCGTAACGCGTGAGATTGAGGATGCCGACGTCGACCGCGGCGATCGTCACATAGGCTTCCTCGTTGGCACCGGCACCGGCAACCTGAAGGCTGATGTCGAGTGCCTTGCGCGGTTCCATCTTTTCCGGTGCATCGAGTGTGACCGCGAGCTTGCGCTCGGCCGGATCGACCGAGAGCCATTTGATGCCGATCGAGCGCATCGGCATGCGGCTTTCCTGCGCATCGCCCGGCCGGTAGAGCGTCGCCGTCACATAGGCGCCGGCGCCCCAGGCTTCGGTAACCGGCAGCTCGACTTCGCCGCCTTCCGCGGCAATCGATGCGGTCTGGGTGGTGATCAGGTTCTCCGTGCCGACAGTGACCAGCAGTTCACCGGCAAAGCGCGGCGAGACCTTGAGCTTGGCCGTGTCTCCGACCGCGTATTTCTCCTTGTCGAGCGCGATCTCCAGGCCGTCGGGCGTTTCGGTGGAGGTGGCAGCGACATACCAGCCGGCGTCGAACTCGACGCTCGACGTCGGACCGTCGATCGAGGCTGTCTCGACCTCCAGGCGATAGCGCGCCCAACCAACCGGCACGGCGATTTCGCCGCCGTCTTCCGTCAGGTCGACGCTGCCGTTTGCCACCTGCTTGGTGGTGACGACAGGCTCGTATTTCCAGGCGCTGCCGTCACGGTACCAGTGATAATTGCGCTCGACGCTTATGAGTTTCCACAAGGCCCCGGGCATGGCGATCTTGCTGCCGCTCGGATCGACGGCGATGACACGGAACTTGCCGACGGAATTTTCGGCGAGTTCGCCTTCGAATTCCGGCTTGATCCCGAGCATCGGGCCCTCGGCGCGCACGGGCAGTTTCAGCGAACGTTCGACGGCGCGGCCGCCGGCCTCGCGCATGCGGACGGTGACGGTCGCGTCGAGCAGTTGCGTGGTCGAGGGCACTTCATCGATGAGGATGTCGAAGCTGGATTTACCTTCCTCGTCGAGCGGTGAAAGTTCCTCAAGCGGCAGGCGCGTGTCTTCGCTCGCCTCTTCGTCGGCGAGGCCGAAGGAATAGCCCTTGAAGGCGGCACTTTCGCGCGTCGGCTTGATCGTCACTTCGCCTTCGAGCTCGAGGCCGGCCGCGGGCGCGCCGTAGAGATAGCGCCCGTCGACAGCGACGCTTGCCGTCTCGCCGACAGCGATTTCCTTGGCGTCGCTCGTCAGGTCGAATTCGGTACGATCGGGCACGAAGTCGTCGACCAGGAATTGCTTTTCGCCGATCGCCGGGGATTTCGGATCGGTGAAGATCTGCATCGTCCAGGTGCCGCGCATTGTGTTGGCCTGGGTGTCGAGATCGAGCGTATGGCCGCCGAGCTTACCACCGGGGCTGGTCATGCGGCGATACTCGACGCCGTCCGGGCGCAGGAAGACGAAGGTCAGCGGCAGGTTCTCGATCGCCATGCCGTCGACGTCGCGCGCAAGCGCCGCCGCATGCACCGTTTCGCCGGCACGATAGATGCCGCGCTCGGTCCAGGCGAGTATGTCGATGGCGCCGGGCGCGGCGCGGCCGGTGACACCGCGGTCGGAGAGGTCGAAGCCGGCGCGGCTCATGTCGAGGAAGACGTAATCGTCTTCGCCCTTCTTGGCGGTGATGACCGCAGGGGTCAGTCCGGCCGTGCCGCGGATCAGACCCGCCGTGAATGTGACGCGGCCATCGCTATCGCTGGTCGCCGTGCCAAGAATCTCGTTGTTCTTGGCGACGAGCTGCAGTTTAACGCCTTCGATCGGTTCCGCCGAGGCGAGCGAGCGAACGAAGACGTTCAGCCCGTCGGTGCCGGCATAGGTGGAAACGCCGATATCGGAAACGACGAACCATTGCGTCGCGCGCGCATCCCATTCCTGGCTGACGCCGGTGGTCGGGGCTGCGGTTAGAACGTAGACGCCGGGCTTGCGCTCAGGCAGCGCCTCGTCGACCGGGAAGCTGGTAACGACCTCCTTGTTGACGTCACGCGCGATGTCGATCGTGCCCTGCCAGACGAGTTCGCCGCTTTCGTCCTCGATCCGCTGGGCGCTGTAGCCGTCGAGCTGGGTCAGGAACTGCGAGCTCTGCAGCACCTGGGCGATGCTGCGGTCGCCGACGCGGTAGAGCTTGAGTTTGGCGCTGTCGGTATTGACTGATACGAGGGGGATGCCGCGGCGTGCGGTCGAGGGCAGCACGAAGCTGTCGCCGGTGAAGCGCACCATCTGAGCGCGGTCCGCGACATAGATGTCGAGGGTGACAGGCGCTTCCAGCACCTCGTCGACCGTGGATGGCAGGCCGGTCCTGAGCGTCAGTTTGTAACGCTCGCCATGCGAAAGTCCTTCGACGCAGATCTGGTCGCCCTTGGCTTCAAGCGCTTTTGGCGCCGCACCGTTGACGGTGACGAAGGAGGCATAGTCGGCGCCGCTCTTCAGAAGCTGTTCGGAGAACTGCACGCAGGCGCGGGGCGTTGCTGCGTCCGAGTCGATCGTATGCTCGACCACGCGGAAGCCCTTGCGCTGCTTGAGATCGAGATAGGCCGCCTCGACGGATTTCGCCTTCACCAGCTCCAGGCTCGCCTTGTAGGCGTCCAGTGCGGCGCGGTAATTTTCAGCGCCTTCGAGCGATTTCGCCATGACGGCGAGCGCATGCGCCCGGCTCTCGGTCGTGCGGGTCAACTCGTAGCCGTTGATCGTGGCGATCGCCGCTTGCATCGACACGGCCGAATTGTTGGTGATGCGGTTGGCCGTGCGGGCTGTCTCAAGCCAAAGCTCGGCGTCGTCGGGCGTGATCGCTAGCGCACCCTGGAAGGCCTTCAGGGCGTTCTCGATATTGCCCATGCCGGCCTGGCCACGCGCCATGTCGAGGAGCGTATTGATGCCCATTCCCTGCTGGTCGTCGGCAAGGGCGAGATTGGCCTTGGTGTTGCGGGCGTCCTGCAGGATCTGGTCCGACAGGAATTTCAGCCGCGGCGGCGCACCAATATCGGCTTCGGCGGCCTGCGGCTGGACGATCTTGCCGGCGATCGCGCCCGGGAAGGAATTCAGCTGATTGTAATCAGACTTGAGGAAGCACCACTTCACCTTGGGATTGTAGGTGAAGGCGCGGCAGGACTGATCGGCGATACAGGTCTGCTGGCACTCGTCGAGCGAGACGTTTTGCTCGGTCCTGAGATCGAAACCGAAGTAGTCGCCATCCTGCGTTATCTCGACTTGGCGACCGGTCTCCTGCGCAGCGGCGGGACTTCCGATGGTCAAAAGAGACAAAAGTAGGGTGGAAAGGCCGAAAAACGCGCGCACAGACATCAAGTCCTCCCAACGCTGCCGGTCTCGATAGAGGCTTCACTTTTCAGGCTTCCGCGTCGCTTGTCAACCGAGGAGAGATCAAGCTCCGGTGCAATTTCAGCGGGAGTCCTAGTGTGAAGAGTCAAGAATCGATCCGGAATGAAACAAGATAAAACGATATGTAAATCAAACTATTATGACGGTTGGCCAGAGTGGCGGGAAAGCTGCGCCGCTAGCCTCTTTGTTCTCTGAGGAAGATGGTCAACGAGCGACCGGCATCAAGGATATGGTCGCGCGTCAACGCACAAGCCCGCTCGGCGTCGCGTGCCATACAGGCATCCAGGATCGCCTTGTGCTCGCGACGCGCCCGGGCAACGCCTGACGTGAGCGTCAACTGCGCACGAAGGTAGCGATCGATACGGTCGAGCGAGGCGCGGACGATCTGGAGGTAATAGGGCCGCCGCGCCGCCTCGTAGAGACTGTAGTGGAAGTTGCGGTTGATCTCGCCCCAGCGATCCGCATTCTCCTCGCGTTCGAACTCCTCGCAATGCTGGCGTGCAAGCTCGAGTGTGCGACGGTCGAGATTGGGCACGGCCAGACGAATGACTTCGGCCTCGATGAGCGCGCGGAACTCGAAAATCTCTTCGATTTCTTCGATCGAAAGCCCGGCGACGACCGCGCCCTTGTAGCGCTCCGTGGTGATCAGGCCATGCTGCTCAAGACGTGAAAGCGCCTCGCGCACCGGAATGCGGCTGGTGTTGAACATCTGGGCGATGTGGTCCTGGCGCAGGTTCTCGCCCTCGGCGAGGTCACCTTCGATGATCGCCTTGCGCAAGGCTTCATAGACGATATCGGCGGCTGAGGCGGCTTGCCTGACATCGACGGCATCGAGTTTCATCGTGTTCAAACCTACTGGCCAAGCGTCGGGCTTGGCGGATCCGGAAGCGTTTTAGCGTTGTTGGTCAATGGTCATAGGTCCAATCCGGACGCCGGGCAACAGAGCCTTGTGGCTCAGGAGGTGATTTCGAATATTTCAGATTGTATATTGGATCCAATATTTCTATGAGTCGTTTCACCGGGCTCAGCGCTGTCGCGTATCATCCCGGCAAAATGCGGGAGTACGGCCGATGCGCAGGGCGTCGGTCGCCCAGGTGGCGCCCGTCCACCGCTTGCAAGGAGAAGAGGCATGCGCAGCAACAAGGTCGTCCATATCGTATCCTGCCACGCGGAAGGGGAAGTCGGCGACGTCATCGTCGGCGGCGTCGCACCCCCGCCCGGAAATACGCTCTGGGAACAGCGCCGCTTCATCGCTGAAGACCAGACGCTGCGCAATTTCGTGCTCAACGAGCCACGCGGCGGCGTCTTCCGTCATATCAACCTGCTCGTGCCGCCGAAGGATCCGCGCGCGACGATGGGCTTCATCATCATGGAGCCCGAGGACACGCCGCCGATGTCCGGCTCCAACTCCATCTGCGTTTCCACCGTGCTGCTCGACAGCGGCATTGTGCCGATGCAGGAGCCGGAAACCCACATGGTGCTGGAAGCGCCGGGTGGGCTGGTGAACGTCGTGGCCCAGTGCCGCAACGGCAAGGCCGAGCGCATCACCGTCACCAACGTTCCGTCCTTCGCCGACAAGCTCGATGCCAAGCTCGAGGTCGAGGGCCTGGGCACACTGACCGTCGACACGGCCTATGGCGGCGACAGCTTCGTCATCACCGACGCCCGCGCGCTCGGGTTTTCGGTCACGCCGGACGAGGCGCGCGAGCTTGCGGAGACCGGCATCAAGATCACCCGCGCGGCCAATGAACAGCTCGGTTTCACCCATCCGGAAAATCCGGAATGGGCACACATCTCCTTCTGCCAGCTCACGCTGCCGGTCGAGGAAAAGGACGGCGTTCTGCACGGTCGCAACACCGTGGTGATTCAGCCGGCCAAGCTCGACCGTTCGCCGACCGGCACCGGTTGTTCGGCACGCATGGCGGTATTGCATGCCCGCGGCGTGATGAAGGTCGGCCAGCGGTTCAGCGGCCATTCCATCATCGATTCGACGTTCGATTGCCGCATCGCCGGCGAGACGACGGTCGGAGGACGCCCGGCGATCGTGCCGGAAATCTCCGGCCGGGCCTGGATCACCGGCACGCACCAGGTGATGCTCGACCCGGCCGATCCGTGGCCGGCCGGCTATCGGCTTGCCGATACCTGGCCGCGCAAGCAGTAAGCGATATCGGAGCGGGNCCTTTCGGTTTGGCGTTGCCGCCCTAGTCGTCCTTGATGATCCGGGTGGTGCCGACCCAGAGTTCCCGGGCCGGCCCGGCGCCGACATTGCGGGCGCGATGGGGCAACGAGGCTGGGAAGTGCAGCGTGTCGCCGGCCTTCAACAGATATTCCTTGCCATTGATCTCGTAGAGCATCTCGCCATCGATCAGGTAGAGGAAGTCCTCGCCTTCGTGGCTCGTCAGTTCGGAGGCGTAACCCTTGGGCATATGGGTGATGCAGCCATTGAGCGCGGCGCCCGGAAAGCCGCGTTCGATTAGCTCGTAGACGCGCTCCTTGGTCTCGACATTATAACCGGGCCGTTCGCCGGCATGCGACACCATGGAATGCCCGTGCTGCGGCGGTTGCGATAGGAAGGTGTCGACACTGGTGCCAAGCGCGTTGGCGACGTTATAAAGCGAGATCAGCGACGGGGTGGAGATGCCGCGCTCGATCTGGCTGATAAAGCCCTCCGTCAGACCGGCCTCGCGTGCCACGTCCTTCATGGTCTTGCCGATTTCCTTGCGGCGGGCGCGCAGCATCTGGCCGAGCGACGTGGGCGCCGAGGTTGCGGGGAGGGAGGCGCCACTGGCTGCTTCTGGCGCCTCTTCGATCTTCAGGGGCATGATTTTCTTTCCGCTTGACTCACGTCTATCGATGTACTTTAGTCCAGCTAAAGTTGGTTCGGCAAGCGATCAGATCGCATGCCGGCCTTCTTGAAAAGGGGAACTACAAGAACGTCTTCGCGGCAATCCGTCGGCGTCTAAAAACATTAAGAAAAATTGGATCCAATATCCAATTGAACGTGTTGAGCGCGCGATCGATGCTGGCTGCAGTCAAAGGAGGAGTGAGATGAAACGTATATTGCCTATCATGCTCGGTGCGACGCTCGGGCTGCTTTCGGCCACCTCGGCATTTGCCATCGAACGCGGTGGCGCGATGACATTCGCACGCTATGACGACTCGACCGTCATCGATCCTGTTTATGCGGACCGCAATCCCGACCTCTGGATGGTGAACGGTCTCTATGAGACGCTGCTGCGCAACGGCGCCAACGGTTCGATCGTGCCGGGGCTTGCCGAAACCCATGAGGTCTCCGCCGACGGCAAGACCATCACACTGGCGCTCCGAACTGGCCTGAAATTCTCCGACGGCTCTGATCTGACCGGCGCCGACGTCGTCTTCTCGCTCGACAGGGCGCGCAATGCCGATCTCGGTCCATGGGCCGGGCTGCTCGGTGCCGTCGACAAGGTGACGGCCGACGGCAACAAGATCACCGTGTCGCTGAAGAACCCCGATCCGACGATCATCTCGATTCTGGCGACCTTCAACACCGGCATCATGCCGAAGGCGGCCTTCGAGAAGGCGGCCGGTGCAACGGACCAGGAAAAGGCGCGCGCCTTCTTTGCGGCCGGACCGGTGACGTCAGGCCCCTTTGTCATGAAGAGCCACGTGCAGGGCTCGAGCATGAGCTTCGAGCGCAACCCGAACTACTGGCGCCAGGGTGAAGACGGCAAGCCGCTGCCCTATCTCGACCGGGTCGAATTCCTCGTCATTCCCGATGACGCCACCCGCATTCTCAAGCTTCAGGCCGGCGAAGTCGATGCGGCCGAGTTCATTCCCTTCGCCCGCGTCGGCGAACTCGGCGCCGATCCGAACCTGAAGATGGAGCTCTTCCCGTCGACCCGTATCGTCTACGCGCCGATCAACACGCGCGAGGCGAAGAAGGACGGCTCGAAGAACCCGCTTGCCGATATCAAGGTGCGTCAGGCGCTGAACTATGCGACCGACAAGAACGTGCTGATCAAGCTCGTGACTTTCGACACCGGCAAGCCGATGACCTCGCTGATGTCGGCGGCAACGCAGCTTCACTATGGCCCCGAGCCGCTCTACCCGTATGACCCGGAAAAGGCCAAGCAGCTGCTTGCCGATGCCGGCCTCAGTGGCGGTTTCGAAGTGAAGCTCACGACGCTTGCCGGCAGCGCCGACGACGCGACGCTGTTTACCGCCCTCCAGCAGATGTGGGCGCCGCTCGGCGTCAACCTCAAGGTGGAGCAGGTCGACAACCCGACACGCGGCGAGAAGAACCGCTCCGGCGACTTCGACATCCACACCTATGGCTGGGCCAACGACGTCAACGATCCGGCGCAGGTGACCGGCTGGCTCGGCTACTACAAGCAGCGCCAGGCCGTCGGCACGGGCTGGAACAACCAGGAATTCAACACGCTCTTTGAAGCCTCCAACTTCGAAACCGATCCGGCCAAGCGCAAGGATGAATACAAGCGCATGCAGGAGATCTATGCGGCGGAAGCGCCACTGCTCTTCCTGTTCGAAACGCCGTTTGCCGTCGCCGTCTCCAAGTCGATCGAAGGTTACGTGCAGACGCCGCTCGGCGCCAATGACTTCTCCGAAGCCTGGCGCGCCGACTGATTGCGGAACGATCTGCGAAGGCCGGGTGGAAATCCGCCCGGTCTTCCGTTGAAGGTTGGAACCATGCCCTCACTTTCCTATCTCGTGGCGCGGCTGCTGCAGATCATCCCGACGTTCCTGTTGGTGATGATCTTCATCTTCCTGCTCGTGCGCCTCTTGCCGGGCGACCCGGCGATCGCCATGGCCGAAGCCAAGGCGACCGATGCCCAACTTGAGCAGATGCGGCACAATCTCGGTCTCGACCAGCCGCTGCCGGTGCAGTTCCTCGTCTTCGTCAAGAATACGCTGACGGGTGACCTCGGCCGCTCGATCATGCTGAAGGCGCCGGTGATGGAGATCATTCTTAGTCGCCTGCCGACAACGATCTTCCTGGCGCTCTATTCGGTCGTGCTTGCCATCTTCCTCGCCGGTCCGCTCGCGTTTCTCGCGGCGGCGCGGGTCAACACCTCCGTCGATGTCGCCATCCGCAGCGTCTTTCAGGTCGGGCTTTCCATGCCCGTGTTCTACATCGGGCTTCTGCTTTTGACGGTGCTGGCCGCGCAATTGCGCTGGTTTCCGGTCGGCGGCTACGGCAAGACCTTCCTCGCCAATCTCTACCATCTGATCCTGCCGGCGCTGAGCGTCGCGCTCTATACGTCGGCGATCATCCTGCGCAATCTGCGCGCCTCGCTGATCGAGGTGCTCGACGCCGATTACGTCCAGTTCGCTCGCGCCAAGGGCCTTTCGCCGCGCATCATCATGACCCGCCATGTGCTGCGCAACGCTCTGGTCTCCACCGTGACCCTGCTGGGCCTGTCGATCGGCAACCTGATGAGCGGCACGCTGGTGACCGAGACGGTCTTTGCCATTCCCGGCGTCGGCCGGCTGATGCTGGAGGCGATCTTTGCCCGCGATTATCCGCTGATCCAGGGCCTGACGCTGACCTTCGCCGTGCTCGTCTCCGTCGTCTTCCTGCTGACGGACGTCGTGCAATCCTGGCTCGATCCGAGGCTTCGCCAATCATGAGCGCTATCACGCATTCCCATTCGCGGACGCGGGGACGGCTCGCCGCCTTTCTGGCGCGCGCCTTCGCCCGCCCGTCCTTCGTGATCGGCATCGCCATCCTCGGTCTGTCGCTTGCGCTTGCTCTGTTCCCTCAGAACTTTGCACCCTACGATCCGCTTGCCTTCGATCTCCAGGCGATCCAGCAGGGACCGAGCCTTGCTCATCCTTTCGGCACCGACAATTTCGGCCGCGATGTGCTCTCGCGCGTCATCTGGGCCTATCGTGTCGACATGCAGATGGCTTTCTTTGCGACGATCTTCGCGCTTTTGATCGGCCTCACGGTCGGGGCATTCGTCGGCTACTACGGCGGCATTGCCGACGTGATCTTCGGTCGCTGCGTCGATGCCATCATCACCTTTCCCTTCCTGGTTCTGGTGATCGCGATCGTCGCTGTGCTCGGCCCTGGCCTCGTCAACATGTATGTGGCGATCACCGCGGTGAACTGGGTCTATTACGCCCGGCTGACCCGCGCCGAAATCATGGCGCAGAAGGCCAACGACTATGCTGCCGCCGGCCGGGTGCTCGGCTATTCCGATCGCCGGATCATCTTCCGCCATCTCTTGCCGAACGCGATTTCGCCGATCATCGTCTACTGGATGACCGACATGGCGCTCGCGATTCTGCTCGGGTCGTCGCTCGGTTATCTCGGCCTCGGCGCCCAGCCGCCGGCTGCCGAATGGGGCGTATTGATCGCCGAGGGGCGCAACTTCCTGATGACGGCCTGGTGGATGAGCCTGATGCCGGGCATTGCCATCGTGTTGACCGGCCTCGGCTTCAGCCTCGTCGGCGACGCACTTGCCGATCTGCTCCGGCCGAAGGGACGCTGAGATGGGAACACAAGAAGGAACGGTGGTGCTCGACGTCAAGCATCTGCGCACCGAGTTCGGCACGCATGAACGGCCGCTGGTCGCTGTCGATGACGTTTCGTTCCAGGTAGGGCAGGGTGAAATCCTCGGCCTCGTCGGCGAATCCGGCTCGGGCAAAAGCATCACGCTGCGTTCGATCCTCGGCATTGTCCGCCCACGCGGACGTGTCGCTGGCGAGATCCTGTGGAACGGTCAGGATCTGGTCGCGCTTGACGAGGCTCGGCTCCGGCGTATCCGCGGCCGCGAGATCGCAATGATCTTTCAGGAGCCGATGTCGTCACTCAACCCGCTGCTGACGGTCGGCCTGCAGATTTCGGAGAACCTCGTCGCCCATACGGACCTCGACGCCAGGCAGAGAAGAGCGCGGGCGATCGAACTCCTCGATCTCGTCGGCATCCCCGCCGCGCGCAATCGTCTCGACGACTTCCCGCACGAGTTCTCCGGTGGCATGCGCCAGCGGGTGATGATCGCCATCGCTCTTGCCTCAAACCCGAAGCTGCTGTTGGCCGACGAGCCGACGACAGCGCTAGATGTCACGATCCAGGACCAGATCCTCAGGCTGATCCAGTCGCTGAGCCGCGACCTCGGCATGGCAGTGATCCTTGTGACCCATGACATGGGCGTCGTTGCCGAAACCTGCGACCGCGTCGCCGTCATGTATGGCGGCAGGCTTTGCGAGATAGGGACGACGACGGACGTGATTGCCGATGCGCGTCATCCCTATTCGCTGGGGCTGTTGCGCTCGATCCCGCGGGATGTGGCGCCGCGATCGCCACTCTATTCCATCCCCGGCGCACCGCCCGCTCTGAACGCGCTGCCGCCAGGCTGCGCCTTCAGCGCCCGCTGTCCGGTCGCCGGTCGCGAATGCCCAGACCTTCGGCCCAAACTCGAAGTGATCGGCGCGTCGCGGCTGGTCGCCTGTCATCACCTTGCAGACGCACAAACGCATTTCGGACCACGGGAGGCGGCGCAATGACGATCATTCCGACTTCGGTAGGCACGACGCCCTTGCTTTCGCTTCGCGCGCTGTCGATCCAGTTCGAGAAGCGACGCTCGCTTTCCGACACGCTTGCCCGACGTCCGCAACAGGTCGTCTCGGCGGTCAATGGCATCGATCTCGACGTGATGCCGGGTGAGACGCTGGGCATCGTCGGGGAATCCGGTTGTGGCAAGTCCACGCTCGCGCGCCTGATCGCCGGACTGCACCGCCCAACCGCCGGCGATATCCTGTTTGAGGGCGAAAGCGCCGTAGGCCTCAAGGGGGCGCGGCGGCGGGCCTATAACAGGCGCGTCCAGATGATGTTTCAGGATCCTTATACCTCGCTCAATCCGCGCATGACCGTGCGTGATACACTGCGGGAAGCGATATCCGTGCATCGCATGCGTGAAGGGGCTGCGATCGACCAGCGCGTCGACGAGCTGCTGGACCTTGTCCGGCTGCCCGAAGGGGCCGCCGACAAATATCCGCATGAATTCTCGGGCGGCCAGCGCCAGCGCATCGGAATCGCTCGTGCGCTCTCGCTGGAGCCTATCTGCCTTGTGGCCGATGAACTGGTTTCGGCGCTCGACGTTTCGGTGCAGGCGCAGGTCGTCAATCTGTTGATCGAGCTTCAGGACGAGCTGGGCTTGACGGTGCTGTTCGTGGCGCATGATCTTCGGCTCGTGCGCCACGTCTCGCACCGCGTCGCCGTCATCTATCTTGGCGCGATCGTCGAGATCGGCCCGTCGGAGGCGCTGTTTTCGAGGCCGATGCATCCCTATTCCAAGGGGTTGCTTGCTGCTGCGCCTTCGCTCGATCCCGACGCAAGACGTCGCGCCCCCGCGCTATCAGGCGAGTTGCCGAGCCCGCTCGCCATCCCGCCTGGTTGTCCGTTCCACGTGCGCTGTCCGCACGCGACCGAGCTCTGCCGTCGCGAAAAGCCGGTGCTGCGTCCGGTCGGTGCCGGCATGACCGCCTGCCATTTCGCCGAGACGATCGGCGACGCCTGAAACTCAATTCGATAAGGAAGACATCATGGATACGAGAGCAAGGCCGGATATCTCCGGCCGGATCGGCGCCCTGCGGCGCAAGCTTGCGGAAACCGGGCTCGACGGCTACGTCGTGCCGCGCTTCGATGAGCATCAGGGCGAATATTGCGCGCCGCACGACAATCGCCTGGCTTTCGTCACCGGGTTCACCGGTTCCGCCGGCGTGGCGATCGTCATGCGCGACCGCGCCGCCATCTTCGTCGATGGCCGCTACCAGGTGCAGGTGCGCGACGAAGTGGATCTCGACACCTTTGCGATCGAGCACTTTTACGATGCGCCGCTCAAGGAGTGGCTGAGGAACAACCTGCGCAAGGGCGAGCGCGTCGGCTTCAATCCCATGCTGCTGCCGTCGACCTGGGACGTGGATTGCGGCCGGTCGGTGAAGGCTGCGGGCGGCTTTTGGACGCCCGTCGACGAGGATCTTGTCGACGCGATCTGGGCCGATCAGCCGGAAAAGCCGCTCGGCAAGATCATGGCCCTTCCGGTTGCCTATTCCGGCGAAAGCGTCGCCGAGAAGAAGCGCCGCATCGCCGCCATGCTGGCGGAGCAGGGGGCGGACCTGCTGATCGAGGCGCAGCCGGACAATATCGCCTGGTTCCTCAACGTTCGCGGTCGTGACGTTGCCTTCAACCCGATGCCGCAGTCCTTCCTGATCTTCGATCGCGCCGGGCAAACCGAATGGCTTGTCGATCATCGCAAGCTGCCGAACGACCTCTCGGATTTCGAGCTTGACGATGTCGCGATTGCCGAACCCGGGAAACTACTTGAGCGCGTCAAGGCGATGGCGGCCGGGCGCACGGCGTTGATCGACCCGGGTTTTGCCCCGTCTGCGGCGGCGCATGCGACGCGGACCGCTGGCGGAACAGTGCAACTGGTGCGAAGCCCAATCACGCTTGCCAAGATGCACAAGAACGCGACCGAGCTTGCCGGCTTTCGCGATTGCCACCGTCTCGATGGCGCGGCCTGGATCCGCTTTTTCGCCTGGCTTGAACAAAATGCCGCCGATCGGGATGCGAGCGGCCGGCCGGTGAGCGAACTCGAGGCGGAGGAGCGCATCCTCGGTTACCGGCAGATGGAGGAAAGCTTCGTCGAGCCAAGCTTCCGGTCGATCTCGGCGGCCGACGGCCACGCGGCAATGTGCCATTACGCGGCGACGCATGAGACCAGCGCGCCGATCAAGAGGGGCGGGGTCTACCTGCTCGACAGTGGCGGTCAGTATCTGACGGGCACCACCGACGCGACCCGCACGACCGCGATAGGTCCGGTCAGCGACGAGATCAGGCGTGCCTACACCGCCGTGCTCAAGGGGCTGATCTCCATGGTAACGCTGAAGTTTCCCAAGGGAACCTACGGCCACCAGCTCGACGCCTTCGCCCGTCGTCCCCTGTGGGATCTCGGGCTCGACTATGACCACGGGACTGGTCACGGCGTTGGCCACTTCCTTTCGGTCCATGAACAGCCCCAGCGCTTCGATCGCCGCGTCAACGAGATCGAGTTGAAGCCCGGCATGGTGACGACGATAGAGCCCGGCTACTACAAGGCCGGCGCCTACGGCATCCGCATCGAGAACCAGGTGGAGGTGGTGGACGATGGTGACGGTTTCCTGAGCTTCCGCAGCCTGACGCTGGTGCCGATCGACCTGCGGCTCGCCGACATGGATTTGCTGACCGCAGCCGAGCGGACGTGGATCGATGCCTATCATGGCCGGGTCGTACAGGAATTGGACGGGCTGCTCGATCAGGAGACGGTCGGCTGGCTGGCCGAACGGACAGCGCCGGTCGGCGCGTGATCGCTTTTTGGCCGTCTTTCCCTTCGCGGCCTTGCATGACGGACAGTATTGTGGCGGCGGGCCGATTGGTCCGCCGCTATTCTCTTTCTGATGGGCGGTCGCTCGGCGGTCGTGTGCGGTGCCTTTCATTCAAATGTGACCCCTTGCTCGCACGGTACCGTTTGTGATATTTTTCACAAAGATTGTTCGGGCCGCGCAAAGCTGCAGGACTTTTCTGACACGGAAGAAATCATGGTCAGCCGCAAGACAGCCCGCATCATCCAGCTCGCCGACGCGCTTTCGGGGCGGAGAGTTCTGCATCTGCGCGATGCTGCGGCCCTGCTTGGCGTCTCGGAAATGACGATCCGCCGCGACGTTGCCGACAATCCCGGCCAGTTCGCCTTTCTCGGAGGGCATATCGTGCCGGCGGGAGAGATTGAGCCCGATGCGCCCTATGAGCTTGCGCGCGAAGCCGACAGCCATGCGGCCGCCAAGCGCGAGGCCTGTGTCCACGCCGCCCGCCATATCCGGCCGGACGAGACGATCTTCATCGATTGCGGCACCACCTTGGAATACCTCGTCGATCTCATTCCGGAGGATTATTCAATAACGGCAGTGTGTTATTCGCTCAACGTGGCGGAGAAGCTGACGCGCAAGCCCAATGTCCGCATCGTCATGCTGGGCGGCGTCTATCACCCGTCATCGGCATCCTTCTCCGGCAATTCCGGGCTGGAAACGCTCGATTCGCTCGGCATCAACGTTGCCTTCCTTTCGGCGGCGGGCGTTGATCCGGGCCGAGGGGCGACCTGCGTGCATTTCCACGAGGTGTCGGTAAAGCAGAAGGTCATTTCGCTTGCCCGCGAGAACCATCTCGTCATCGATCTCAGCAAGATCGGCAAGCTGAAGCCGGCGTTTTTCGCGCCTCTTCACGTCTTTCGCTCTGTCATTACCGAAGAGGGCGAAACCCTGGTCCCGGGGCAGTAATCGCGACTGGATCAAAAATATTACGCATTCATCAAAATCCGGACGCTTCGCTTGACACCCTCAGTATTTGATGGAATAGTCACAAAAAATCGGTAGAAAAATAACAAAATTGACGATCTCCACGGCTGCGCCCCGGGTGTAGAGTTGTGCCGTGACAGGGAGTTCAAGGAGCCATCGCTTGGAAGACCTAGCTGTGAAGTCAGGCGCGACGAAAGCCGCGCAATCGCCGGCGGCGGGCCATAACTGGCCGCGCAACAACGGCATGGATCTCGACCTCGGCTGGGTGCTGGACCAGCGCGTCAACCTGTCTGCCGCCGAGCGCCGCGTTGCGACGCTGCCCGGCCGTCGGACGGTCAAGAAGGACGCCCAGGCCGCCTGGCTGCTGAAGGCCGTCACCTGCATCGACCTCACCACCCTCAACGGCGACGATACGACCGAGCGCGTCAAGCGTCTCTGCGCCAAGGCGCGGCAGCCCGTGCGCCAGGATCTGCTCGACGCGCTTGGCATGGGCGGTCGCGGTATCACGACCGGTGCTGTCTGCGTCTATCATCGTTTCGTTTCGACCGCCGTCGAGGCGCTTGACGGTTCGGGCATTCCCGTCGCCGCGGTTTCCACCGGCTTTCCGGCCGGTCTTATCCCGCACGATGTGAAGCTGCGCGAGATCGAGGCCTCGGTTGCCGATGGCGCCAGGGAAATCGACATCGTCATTACCCGCGAGCATGTTCTCACTGGCAACTGGCAGGCGCTCTATGACGAGATGCGTGACTTCCGCGCCGCCTGCGGCGACGCCCATGTGAAGGCGATCCTCGCCACCGGCGACCTGAAGACGCTGCGCAACGTCGCGCGCGCTTCGCTCGTCTGCATGATGGCCGGTGCCGATTTCATCAAGACCTCGACCGGCAAGGAAGGCGTCAACGCCACCCTGTTGGTGACGCTTGTCATGCTGCGCATGATCCGTGCCTATCAGGAACAGACCGGCCTCAAGGTCGGCTACAAGCCCGCCGGCGGCATTTCCGCGGCCAAGGACATCCTGAACTACCAGTTCCTGATGAAGGACGAACTCGGCCGTGAATGGCTCGAGCCGGATCTCTTCCGCATCGGCGCATCGAGCCTGCTTGCCGATATTGAGCGTCAGCTCGAGCACCACGTGACCGGCGCCTATTCGGCCCTCAACCGACACCCGATTGGATGATCCCGATGACTGTCGCAAGGTATTTTGACGAAATGTCCTACGGCCCCGCGCTCGAAGCCGACACCGAAGCCCGCCAGTGGCTGGCGCGCCACAAGGGCGAGTTCGGCCACTTCATCAACGGCGCTTTTGTCGCGTCTGCTACCGGCAAGTCTTTCGACACGAACGAGCCGGCCACGGGCAAGCTCCTGGCGAAAATTGCGCTCGGCGGCTCCAAGGACGTCGACGATGCGGTTGCCGCCGCCCGCAAGGCGCAAGGACCCTGGGCGAAGCTTCCGGGTCATGCCCGGGCGCGGCATCTCTATGCACTCGCCCGCATGATCCAGCGCCATGCGCGTCTGATCGCCGTCGTCGAGGCGATCGACAATGGCAAGCCGATCCGCGAAACCCGCGACATCGATATCCCGCTTGCCGCCCGCCACTTTTATCATCACGCCGGCTGGGCGCAGCTGCAGGAAACCGAATTCGCCGATCAGGTGCCGGTCGGCGTCGTCGGCCAGGTCATCCCCTGGAACTTCCCGTTCCTGATGCTCGCCTGGAAGGTCGCGCCGGCTCTGGCGCTCGGCAATACCGTCATCCTGAAGCCGGCGGAATTCACGCCGCTAACGGCGTTGCTCTTCGCTGAACTTGCTGCCGCTGCCGGTCTGCCGGCCGGTGTGCTGAACGTCGTGACCGGCGAGGGCGAAACCGGCGCGCTGATCGTCGAGCATTCGGATATCGACAAGATCGCCTTTACAGGCTCGACGGAGGTCGGCCGGCTCATTCGCGAACGCACCGCCGGCACCGGCAAGTCGCTGACGCTGGAACTCGGCGGCAAATCGCCTTTCATCGTCTTTGACGATGCCGACATCGACGGCGCCGTTGAGGGTGTGGTGGACGCCATTTGGTTCAACCAGGGCCAGGTTTGCTGCGCCGGTTCGCGCATCCTCGTGCAGGAAGGCGTGGCGCCGCTCTTCTACGGGCGTTTGAAGCGCCGCATGCAGACGCTGCGTGTCGGCCACCCGCTCGACAAGGCAATCGACATGGCGGCGATCGTCGCGCCGGTGCAGTTGCAGCGGATCGAAAGCCTGGTTGCCAAGGGCGTCGCCGAAGGGGCCGCTCTGCATCAGCCGTCGATCGAACTGCCGAAGGGCGGCAGCTTCTATCCGCCGACCTTGCTGACCGGCGTGCAGCCAACCTCGATCGTCGCGACCGAAGAGATCTTCGGGCCGGTCGCCGTCTCGATGACCTTCCGCACCCCGGAAGAGGCGATCCAGCTTGCCAACCACACGCGCTACGGCCTTGCCGCCAGCGTCTGGAGCGAGACCATCGGCCTGGCGCTGCACGTCGCGGCAAAGCTCGCCGCCGGCGTCGTCTGGGTCAACGCCACCAATCTCTTCGACGCGTCCGCCGGTTTCGGCGGCAAGCGCGAGTCCGGCTTCGGCCGCGAGGGCGGTCGCGAGGGCTGCTATGAATATCTGAAGCCGAAGGCATGGCTTGGCCGCAAGCTCAGGGCGGCAGTTGCCGAACCGGCGCTGAAACCGGTCGCTGGTGATTTCGCCCTGCCGACCGTCGACCGCACCGCCAAGCTCTATATCGGCGGCAAGCAGGCGCGGCCGGACGGCAATTACAATCGCAACGTTCTTTCGCCCAAGGGCAAGGTGCTCGGCGAGGTTGGCGAGGGCAATCGCAAGGATATCCGCAACGCCGTCGTCGCGGCGCAAGCGGCATCCGCCTGGTCCTCCGCAACGACGCACAACCGCGCCCAGATCCTCTACTACATTGCCGAAAACCTCAGCGGCCGTGCCGAGGAATTCGCCGATCGCATTGCCGACATGACCGGTGCTTCGGCCGCCAATGCCAAGGCGGAGGTCGAAGCCTCGATCGCGCGCCTGTTTACCTACGGCGCTTGGGCCGACAAGTACGAAGGTGCGGTGCACCAGCCGCCGCTTCGCGGTGTCGCACTTGCCATGCCCGAGGCGATCGGCGTCGTCGGCGTGATCTGCCCGCCGGAAGCACCGCTTCTCGGTATGATCAGCCTCGTCGCGCCGTTGATCGCCACCGGCAACCGGGTCGTCGTCGTGCCGAGCGAGCCGCATCCGCTGGCGGCGACCGATTTCTACACCGTTCTGGAAACGTCCGACGTTCCGGCTGGCGCCGTCAACATCGTCACCGGGTCGGCGATCGAGCTGGCAAAGACGCTTGCAAGCCACAACGACGTCGACGCCCTCTGGGCTTTCGGCACGCCTGACCTTTCGACGCTGGTCGAGAAACTCTCGTCCGGCAACCTGAAGCGGACCTTCGTCGATTACGGCAAGGTGACGAACTGGCTCGACCGTGACGCCGCGGAAGGCCCGGCCTATCTGCGCCGCGCGACCGACGTCAAGAACATCTGGATCCCCTACGGCGAGTAGGGGGGGCGCCACGCGCGGGGCGGAGGGAGCCGGCTCGCGCGATGGAAATGTGAACAGTTGGGGAGACGCGTTTGTCCTGAACGGGAAACGCATATGGGGCGGCCGCGACGGCATGGCGCCTGGAGGAGGACTGTATGCTCAAGAATATCGACCCGGCCCTTAATGCCGACGTGTTGCACGCGTTGAGATCCATGGGGCACGGCGACACGGTCGTCATTTCCGACACCAATTTCCCGTCCGACGCCATTGCCCGCAAGACGACGCTCGGCACGCTGCTGCGCATCGACAATGTCTCGGCGGCGCGTGCGGTCGAAGCGGTGCTTTCCGTGCTGCCCCTCGACACGCCGCTGCAGCCTTCGGCCGGCCGTATGGAGGTGATGGGAGCGCCAGATGAAGTCCTGCCGGTGCAGCAGGAAGTCCAGTCGGCGATCAATCGCGCTGAAGGCAAGTCGGCGCCCATGTACGGCATCGAACGTTTCGCCTTCTACGAGGAAGCCAAGAAGGCCTATTGCGTCATCACCACGGGCGAGACGCGGTTCTATGGCTGCTTTCTCTTCACCAAGGGCGTGATCCCGCCCAAGACCTGACGGACCGCCTGCGCGGTCTCCGCGCGGTGCTAGATGACACATGAAATCGCGAGAGATTGCCTGGGCACACCGTTTTCTGCGGTGCGGTCGCAGGGGGAGGCTTGAATGAAGGTTGGTGTTTCGATCCTTGGTATCTTCGTGGCCGATACGGCCTATCTGGCGCGGCGCATGCCGGTTGTCGGTGAAACGATTACCGGCAGCGGCTTTTCCGTCGGACCAGGCGGCAAGGGTTCGAACCAGGCGGTAGCTGCAGCGCGGGCCGGCAGTCCGGTGTCCTTCATCTCCAAGCTCGGTCGCGACACCTTCGGCGAGATGGCGCTGCGCACCTATGTCGAAGCCGGCGTGACGCCGAAGATCGTGCAGATGGACGATCTGCCGACGGGTGCCGCCTTCATCTACGTCAACGACCAGAACGGCGAGAACGCCATCATCGTGTATCCGGGTGCTGCCGGCTCGATCAGTATCGATGATGTCGAGGCTGCCCGCGAGACGATCGAGGGATCGCGCGTCTTCGTCACTCAGCTGGAGCAACCGGTTGCCGCAGCGCAACGCGCACTCGAGATCGCCCATGCCGCCGGCGTCACCACTGTCTTCAACCCGGCGCCCGCCGAACCTTTCCCGGATGCGATCTACCCGCTCTGCGACTACCTCGTGCCGAACGAGACCGAGGCTGCAGCCATCGTCGGCTTTGCGCTGTCCTCGGGGGATGATGTTCGCCGCGCCGGCGACGCGATCCTGAAGAAGGGCGCCAAGACGGCACTGATCACGCTCGGCGAACGCGGCGTGCTCTACCACAACCACGACCAGTCCGTGCTGGTGCCCGCGATCGCCAGCGGACCGGTGATCGACACGACCGGGGCAGGGGATGCCTTCGTCGGCGGCTTTTCTGCAGCGCTGGCGCGTGGGCTCGCGCCGGTCGAGGCGGTGCGCTTCGGTTGCGCGACCGCCGGCATCGCGGTCACCCGTCGTGGCACGGCGCCGGCCATGCCGACGCTTGCCGAGATCGAGGCGCTGCTGGCGAGAGGGGCGGCCGCATGACGCGCAACGACCCAATCAAGCATTTCTTCATTTGGCCCGCCCTCATCATCGTCCTGCTGATCTCCATCTTCCCGCTGGTCTATTCGCTGACCACCAGTTTCATGAGCATGCGGCTCGTGCCGCCGACGCCATCGCGCTTCGTCGGTTTCGGCAATTACCTGGATCTGCTTCAGAACCCACGCTTCTGGCACGTGGCGGGAACGACGACGCTGATCGCCTTCATCTCCGTCGGGCTGCAATATGTGATCGGCCTTTCGGTGGCGCTGGCGCTGAATTCACGGGTGCCGGGCGAGGGCATCTTTCGCGTGAGCTTCCTGTTGCCGATGCTGGTGGCACCAGTTGCCGTCGCGCTGATCGCCCGCCAGGTGCTCAATCCGACGATGGGGCCGCTCAACGAGGTAATGACCGCGCTCGGCTTTCCCAATCTTCCGTTCCTCACCCAGACGAGCTGGGCGCTCGGATCGATCATCGCCGTCGAGGTGTGGCAATGGACGCCCTTCGTTATCCTCATGCTGCTTGCGGGGTTGCAGACCCTGCCGGATGATGTCTACGAGGCAGCCGCGCTCGAAAACGCCACGCCCTGGCAGCAGTTTCGCGACATCACCTTTCCGATGCTGCTGCCGATCTCGGTCGCCGTCGTCTTCATCCGCCTGATCGAGAGCTACAAGATCATCGACACGGTCTTCGTCATGACCGGCGGCGGGCCGGGGATTTCGACGGAGACGCTGACGCTGTTTGCCTATCAGGAAGGCTTCAAGAAGTTCAACCTCGGCTACACCTCGGCGCTTTCCTTCCTGTTCCTGATCGTCATTACAGTGATCGGCCTCGTCTATCTGGCGGTCCTGAAACCCTATCTGGAGAAGCACAAATGAGCGTGCGCACTCTCAAGGGAAAACGGCGCTGGCTGGCGCTCGGCGGCTGCCTGATCTGGCTCGCCATCACCTTCTTTCCGCTCTACTGGGTGTTGATCACCTCGTTCAAGACGCCGATCGCCGTCGTTGGCGGGCCGACCTATCTGCCGTTCGTCGATTTCGAGCCGAGCTTTACAGCCTGGAGCGAGCTTCTGTCGGGCCAGCGCGGCCAGTTCTTTAGCACCTTCATGGCATCGACGATCATCGGCCTTTCGGCATCGATTGCCGCGACCTTCATCGGCGCCATGGCGGCCTATGCGCTGGTGCGCTTCACCTTCCGCTTCCGGTTGCTCTCGGCGCTGATCTTCGTTGTGATCGCCTTCGGCGGCTTCCTTCTCGGCCGCCATGTGCTGGGCTTCGGTCAGGGCATCTCGCTGATCTATGCCTTTGTCGCGGCACTTGCACTCGCGGTGATCTCGAGCAGATTCCGTCTGCCGGGGCCGGAGCTCGGCAACAATGACATCGTCTTCTGGTTCGTCAGCCAGCGCATGTTCCCGCCGATCGTCGCGGCCTTCGCTCTCTACCTGATGTACACGGAGATGGGCAAACTCGGCTTCAAGCTGGTCGACAGCTATATCGGCCTGACCTTTGCCTATATCGCGTTTTCGCTTCCGATCGTCATCTGGCTGATGCGTGACTTCTTCGAGGCGCTGCCGGTCGAGGTTGAGGAAGCCGCGATGGTCGACAACGTGCCGTCCTGGCGGATCTTCTTCGGCATCGTGCTGCCGATGTCGAAACCGGGGCTGATCGCCACCTTCATGATCACGCTTGCCTTCGTCTGGAACGAGTTTCTGTTTGCGCTGTTCCTGACCAATTCCAAATGGCAGACGCTGCCCATCCTCGTCGCCGGCCAGAACAGCCAGCGCGGCGACGAATGGTGGGCGATTTCCGCTGCCGCTCTCGTTGCCATCATCCCGATGATGGTCATGGCCGGACTTTTGAGCCGGCTCATGCGCTCCGGCCTGCTTCTTGGAGCGATCAAGTAACCAACCCGCTTTGGCATGCATTCATTCACAGGGAGGATAGAATGAGGAAATTGCTACTGGCTTCTGTATCTCTTGCCACACTCGCGATGGGGAGCGCGGGAACGGCGCTTGCCTGCGATCCGGATTACACCGGCGTCGAATTGACGGCGACCACACAGACCGGCCCATACATCGCCTCGGCGCTGCAGCTTGCAGCCAAGGGCTGGGAAGAAAAGACCTGCGGCAAGGTTAAAGTCGTCGAGTTCCCGTGGTCGGAACTCTATCCGAAGATCGTGACCTCGCTGACATCGGGCGAAGACGCCTTCGACGTGATTGCCTTTGCCCCGGCCTGGGCGCCCGACTTTACCGACTTCCTGTCGGAAATGCCGGCCGACATGCGCAAGGGCGCCGACTGGGAGGATATCGCGCCTGTCTATCGTGAACAGCTGATGGTCTGGAACGGCAAGGTCTTGTCGCAGACGATGGACGGCGACGCCCATACATACAGCTACCGCATCGACCTCTTCGAGAACGCCGACAACCAGAAGGCCTTCAAGGCCAAGTACGGTTACGACCTGGCGCCGCCGAAGACCTGGAAGCAGTATCTCGACATCGCCGAATACTTCAACCAGCCGACCAACAACCTCTGGGGCACGGCGGAAGCCTTCCGCCGCGGCGGCCAGCAGTTCTGGTTCCTGTTCAGCCACGTTGCCGGCTATACCAGCCACCCGGACAATCCCGGCGCCATGTTCTTCAATCCGGAGACGATGGACGCCCAGGTCAACAATCCCGGCTGGGTTCGTGGCCTCGAGGAGTACATACGCGCCTCGAAACTCGCGCCGCCGAACGCGCTGAACTTCTCCTTCGGTGAAGTGAACGCCGCCTTCGCCGGCGGGCAAGTGGCGGAATCGATCGGCTGGGGCGATACCGGCGTCATCGGCGCCGACCCGAAGCAGTCTAAGGTCGCCGGCAATGTCGGCTCGGCACCGCTGCCGGGATCGGACGAGATCTGGAACTACAAGACGAAGAAGTGGGACAAGTTCGACCATGTCGTCCAGACCTCCTTCATGGCCTTCGGCGGCTGGCAGGCGGCGGTTCCCGCAACCTCGACCAAGCAGGAGGCGGCCTGGAACTATATCCAGTACCTGACGAGCCCGGCCGTTTCCGGCCAGGCGGCAATCACCGGCGGTACAGGTGTCAATCCCTATCGCATCTCGCACACGACGAACCTCGATCTCTGGTCGAAGATCTTCTCCGAGCGCGAAGCGAAGGAGTATCTCGGCGCGCAGAAGGACGCGGTGACCGCCAAGAACATCGCGCTCGACATGCGCCTGCCCGGCTACTTCTCCTACACCGAGGTGCTGGAGATCGAGCTTTCCAAGGCGCTTGCCGGCGAAGTGACGCCGCAACAGGCGCTCGATAGCGTCGCCGAGCAGTGGAACAAGCTGACCGACGAGTTCGGCCGCGACAAGCAGCTTGCCGCCTATCGCGCCTCGATGGGGCTGCCTCAGGAATAACGAGACTGCGCCCGCCCCGAGACGATCGGGGCGGGCCTCAAGCGCCCGGGCAAGACCGGGTATCGACAGTAGCAAAGGTTTCCGCATGTCACAGGTCCGACTGGAGCAGATCACCAAGTCCTTCGGGAACGTCACCGTCATTCCGCCGCTCGATCTTCAGATTGCGGATCGCGAGTTCGTCGTGCTCGTCGGGCCGTCCGGCTGCGGCAAGACAACGACCCTCAGGATGATCGCCGGTCTTGAAACCGCGACCTCTGGTTCGATCCGGATCGGCGAACGCGACGTCACGGATCTGCGCCCTGGCTTGCGCAATTGCTCCATGGTGTTCCAGAACTACGCGCTCTATCCGCACATGACGGTCGCCGAAAACATCGGCTACGGCATGAAGGTGCGCGGCACGCCGAAGGCGGAGGTCGATAAGGCGGTGACGGATGCCGCCCGCATCCTCAATCTCGGTGCCTATCTTGGCCGCAAGCCGAGCGCGTTATCGGGCGGCCAGCGCCAGCGCGTGGCGATCGGTCGGGCGATCGTGCGCCAGCCCGATGTCTTTCTTTTCGACGAGCCGTTGTCCAACCTCGACGCCAAGCTGCGCATCGAAATGCGCACCGAAATCAAACTGTTGCATCGGCGTCTTCAGACGACCGCCGTCTACGTCACCCACGACCAGGTGGAAGCCATGACCATGGCCGATCGCGTCGTCGTCATGAACCAGGGGCGTATCGAGCAGGCAGCCGACCCGATCACGCTTTACGAGGCGCCCGCCAATCTCTTCGTCGCCGCCTTCATCGGCGCGCCCAGCATGAATTTCATCGAAGGGCGGCTTGAAGGCGGTGATGGCGGTTTGCAGTTCAAGGGTGATGGTGATGTGGCCATCAAGGTTCCGGAGCACCGCGCCGGAAAGCTCGGCGCTTTTGCGGGCAAGGACGTCGTCCTCGGCATCCGCCCGGAACATACGATGGCCGCGGACGCTGGAGCGCCGACCGTGAAGCTGACGGTGCGCGACGTCGAGCCGCTTGGGCCTCACACGCTGGCGCTCGGCAAGGTGGGCCAAGCCGCCTTCACGGCGCAGGTTCACGCTGCGTTACGCATCGGCCCAGATGACCAGATCGAGGTGCCGATCGAGGCGGCGAAGATACACTTCTTTCTGAAGGAAACTGGCAAAGCGATCGGCCGCTGACCGGAAAGGGGGGCCGAAGGCGGTGACGCCCCCGGCCTGCCGTATTACTTCTGCTCGGCGCGCGCGGCGGCGAGGAAGGCGAGTTTCGCCGGCATTTCCAGATGCTTGGAGAGCGCGACGCGCTCAGGCGTGTAGTGATGCTCGACGTCGAGGCAGTTGACCGTGCCGAGCAGTTCGCCGCCGACAACAACCGGGATGTTCGCAACCGAACCGCAGCCGAGCGACCAGATGGTTTCGTGGTCGCCGAAGACCTTGGAGATGTCGACGATGGTGTTGGCGACGAAGGTCTGGTGTGCCTTGTGCACGATGTCGAACCAGCTGTCGTAGCGGATCGGCTTGGTGCCGGAGGTCGGGTATTCCTCAGGGTGCGAGGTATAGGCGCGGCGGGCGACTTCATTGACCATGTCGACCGTCATGATGGTGAAAAGCTTGGCGCCGATCACCTGGCGGCAAAGCGTCTGCAGCGCGGTCCATACCGCATCGGCATCGGTTGTCTTGGCAATCGCCGCGTCGAATTCCGCCAGCGCGGCAGCGATCTGTTCACTGTTCATGCTATGTCCTTGGGGCTACTCGATATTTTAGAGCGGAATGCGGGCGAAGGCCGCCCGCACTTTCAGTTTCCCGCTCTAGTTGGCATGCGCGGCGCTGATCTGCATCAGCTCACGCGAATAGGGATCCTTGAGGTCGCCGCGCTTGAGATCGGAGACATCGGCCACCTCGACGATACGGCCCTGCCGCATGACGGCGAGCCGATCGCAAAGGAACGAGACGACGGCCAGATTGTGGGTGACCATCAGGAAGGTGAGGTTCTGCTCGCGCCTGAGGCGCTTCAGCAGATTGAGAATTTCGGCCTGGACCGAGACGTCGAGCGCCGAGGTCGGCTCGTCGAGCAGCAGCACCTTCGGCTTCAGCATGAGTGCCCGGGCGATCGCCACGCGCTGGCGCTGGCCGCCCGAGAGCTGGTGTGGGAAGCGGAAGCGGAACTTGCGATCGAGCCCGACGGAGGCCATGACTTCCTCGATCCGCGCATTGCGGTCGCCGATGCCATGGATGGTCAAGGCTTCTCCGAGCGTCGCATCGACGGTCTTGCGCGGGTGCAGCGAGCCATAGGGGTCCTGGAATACCATCTGGCACTGGCGCGAAAAGGCGCGGTCGATGCCATGGCCGCGGGGTGAGCCGAGCACGGTGATTTCGCCCGTCCACTCCGGCGCGAGGCCGGCTATCGCCTTCAATACGGTCGATTTGCCCGAGCCGCTTTCGCCGACGAGGGCAAAGCTCTCGCCGTCGGCGATGTCGAGATTGACGTCGTGGGTGATCTGCACGTCGCCATAGGAGATGTCGAGGTTCTTGAGAGAAAGCGCGGTCATGCCTTGGCCCATGCGCTGCGGTCGAGTACCGGCAGCTCGTCCCGTGTTTCGTCGAGGCGCGGAATGGAGGCGATCAGCCCGCGCGTATAGGGATGTTTCGCCTCCATCAGTTCGCCGGCCTTGCACTCCTCGACCACCTCGCCGGTGTTCATCACGAGGATGCGGTCGCAATAGCTGGAGACGAGGTTCAGGTCGTGGCTGATAAAGATCAGCCCCATGCCCTTGCGTTTGACTAGTTCGTCGATGATGTCGAGCACCTGCGCCTGCACGGAAACGTCGAGCGCCGAGGTCGGCTCGTCGGCGATGAGCAGGTCCGGCTCGGGGATCAGCATCATCGCGATCATCACCCGTTGCCCCATGCCGCCCGAGACTTCATGCGGATAGAGCCGGGCGACGCGTTCCGGATCGGCGATGCGCACCGATTCCAGCATCGCGAGCATGCGGTTGTTGACCTCACGGCGCGGCAGCTTCTGGTGCGTCAGCAGTGCTTCGGCAATCTGCTCGCCGATGGTCATGACAGGGTTCAGCGAGAACTTCGGGTCCTGCATCACCATGGAGATGCGGGCGCCGCGAATGGCGCGCATCTGCCGTTCGGACTGTTTCAAGAGGTCGATGCCGTCGAAGACGAGCTTGTCGGCGGTGACGCGACCCGGCGCCCGGATCAGCTGCAGGATCGAGCGGCCGGTCATTGATTTTCCCGAGCCGCTTTCGCCGACGATGCCCAAGCGCTCGCGGCCGAGTGTGAAGGAGATGCCGCGTACCACTTCGAGGTCGCCACGGGGCGTCGGAAACGTGACGCGCAGCTTTTCGATTTCGAGAAGATTGCTCATCAGCGCTGCTCCCCGCTCTTCGGGTCCAGCACGTCGCGCAGACCATCGCCCAGGAAGCAGAAGCCGAGGCTGACGAGAATGATGGCAAAGCCCGGCATGGTTGCGACCCACCACTGGTCGAGAATGAACGAACGGCCACGCGAGATCATAGCGCCCCATTCGGGAAGCGGCGGCTGGGCGCCAAGACCGATGAAGCCGAGGCCGGCGGCCGTCAGGATGATGCCGGCCATGTCGAGCGTGACGCGGACAATCATCGACGAGGTGCAGAGCGGCAGCACGTGGCCGAGATTGACGCGCAGGCTCGAAGCGCCGAGTAGCCGCACCGCCGAAATGAACTCGGAGTTCTTGAAGGTCAGCGTCTCTGCACGGGCGACACGGGCGTAGCCCGGCCAGGAGGTGATGGCGATGGCGATGATCGCATTTTCGATGCCGGGGCCAAGAGCGGCGACGAAGGCCAGTGCCAGGATCAGCTTCGGCAGCGACAGGAAGATGTCGGTGATGCCCATGAGGATGCGATCGACCCAGCCGCCGAAATAGCCGGCGGCAACGCCGATCACTAGGCCGGCGGGGGCTGCGAGCACGGCAACGAGCGTGACGATCGCAAGCGTGATGCGCGCGCCGTAGACGACGCGGGACCAGATGTCGCGGCCGAGTTCGTCGGTTCCCATCCAGTGGGCGCCACTCGGCGGCAGCAGGCGTTCGCCGAGCGACTGGCGCAGCGGATCATGGGTGGCGAGCCAAGGCGCGAACAGAGCCGTCAACACCAGGGCCAGGATGATGATAGCGCCGACGACGGCAAGCGGATTGCGCATCAGCGCGCCGAAGATGCGGTAGAAACGTCCGAGGCGCGCCTGCATCGGCGAGGCAGGGCTGTCGTCGATCAGCCAGTCGCGAAGTGTGGTCATGTCCGACTCCTCTTAGCGTGCACGCGGATCGAGCACGCGATAGAGCACGTCCGAAATCTTGTTGATGCCGATGAAGACCGCGCCGATGACGAGGGTCGAGCCGAGCACCGCCGACATGTCGGCGTTGAGCAGGGCGACGGTCAGGTAGTTGCCGATGCCCGGCCAGGAGAAGATCGTCTCGATCATGACGGAGCCTTCGAGCAGGCCGGCATAGGAAAGACCGATGACGGTGATCAGCGGCACGCGGATCGGTCGGAAGGCGTGGCGCCAGATGACAAGGCGCTCCGGCACGCCCTTGACCCGCGCGGTGGTGACATATTCCTGGCTCAACTGGTCGAGCATGAAGGAGCGGGTCATGCGGGCGATATAGGCGAGCGAAAAGAAGCCGAGGCAGGAGGCCGGAAGGATCAGGTGCCAGACGGCGTTGCGGAAGATCTCCCATTCGCCTGCGATGATGCTGTCGACAAGGATGAGCCCCGTGATCGGCGTCACCATGCCGTCATAGAAGATGTCGACCCGCCCCGGGCCGCCGACCCATTTCAGCCGCGCATAAAAGACGGCAAGGCCGACAAGGCCGAGCCAGAAGGCGGGCACCGAATAGCCGAGCAGGCCGATGACGCGGATGCCCTGATCGAGCCACGAGCCGCGGCGGGCGGCTGCAAAAACGCCGAGTGGGACGCCGATCAGCACGCCGAGGATGATGCCGAGTGTCGCCATCTCGAGCGTCGCCGGGAAGACGCGGGCAAGGTCTTCGATAACCGGCTTGCCGGTGGAAACCGAGGTGCCAAAATTGCCGGTGGCGACATCGCCGACATAGCTGACGAACTGGGTGATCAGCGGCTGGTCGAGCCCCATTTCCTGGCGGACGCGCTCATAGACCGCAACGGGCGCGCGGTCGCCGACGACAGCGAGAACCGGGTCGATCGGCACGATGCGGCCGATGAAGAAGGTGATCGCGAGCAGGCCAAGGAAGGTTATCGCGAGCGTAACCAGGAAGCCCACCAATGAGCTAAGGCGCTGCCGGCTCCGGCTAGGTCTGGAGGGGCGGCGTACCGGCGTTGCTGCTGTGGTGCTGTCATTTGCCACGTGGCGATTCCATCCCTCTTCGCTTGCGGTCTGTCTTGTCGATAGCGCAAAAATTCGCTTGGAGTATATAAATAAGTTTGCTTAAATCAAAAAAATTTTACTGGGGGAGGAGAGCGTGAGCGTTCCGTCGGATGACGAAGCCACGTCCGGGAAAAGCACCGGGGCAGGGCAGCCGAAGGTAGGCGCGCTGGTGCGCGCGCGTCGGCGGCAGATGCATATGACGCTGCAGGCGCTGAGCGATGCGGCGGGCGTTTCCGTCGGTTATCTCAGCCAGATCGAGCGCGATCTCGCCATGCCCTCGCTTGGCACGCTGGCCCAGATTGCCCAGGGGCTCGGCGCCGAGCTCAACCACTTCATCCTCGCCCCGGCGATCGATACCGGCCTCTCGCGCGCCGAGGGGCGCATGGTGTTTTCGGTCGGCGGCTCGCCGGTTTCCTATGAGCGGATCGGCGCCGATTTTGCCGGTAACCAGCTTTCGAGCTTCGTCATCACCATTCCGCCGGGACACCGTTCCGAGGTCTTCAGTCATGAGGGCGAGGAGCTCGTCTACATGCTCGAAGGGGAGATCCTGTTCGGGCTCGACGGCGACGAGACCACGCTGTCCCCCGGCGACGGCCTGCATTTCCGCGGCATCCAGCCCCACTACTGGTGGAACAAGACGGACACGCCCGTGCGGCTGATCTGGACCGGCACGCTGCCGCTCTTCCGGTTGCGCGCATCCCAATCCAACGAGACCGGTACGCCGAAATCGGCGCTGAAGCCGGCGATGACAAAAACCAAGCCTCATCGAAAATAGGAGAATGATGATGAGAATGTTCAAGGCCGCGGTGTTCGCGGCGTCCCTGATGATGAGCGTAGCGCCGGCCGCACTCGCCGAAACGCCGGCGGAAGTGCTGGTCGTGGCGCAGAACATCGACGACATCGTCAGCATCGACCCGGCCGAAGCCTACGAGTTTTCTTCGGGCGAATACGTCACCCAGACCTATGACCGCCTGGTGCAGTACGATGCGCCCGACGTGAAGAAGTTGGCGCCGGGCCTCGCCTCCGAATGGACGGCCGACGATGCCGCCAAGACGATCACCTTCACGCTGCGCGATGGTGTCACCTTCACCTCCGGCAACCCGCTGCGCGGCGAAGACGTCGTCTATTCCTTCAAGCGCGTCGTCGTTCTCAACAAGGCGCCTGCCTTCATCCTGACGCAGCTTGGCTGGACGCCTGAAAACATCGACAAGATGGTGACCGCCGACGGCAACAAGGTCACGATCAAGTATGAAGGCGACTTCTCGTCGGCTTTCGTTCTCAACGTTCTCGCCGCCCGTCCGGCATCGGTCGTCGACGCGGAAACCGTCAAGGCGAATGAAGCCGGTGGCGACTTCGGCAATGCGTGGCTCAAGGCCAATTCGGCCGGCACCGGTCCCTTCGTGCTCAAGGCCTTCCGCGCCGGCGAACTGCTGAACCTCCAGAGCAACCCGAACTATTTCGGCGGCGCTCCTGTGATCAAGGGCGTCATCATCCGTCACGTGGCTGAAGCCGCGACCCAGCAGCTGATGCTGCAGACCGGCGACGTCGACATGGCCAAGAACCTGACGCCGGACCAGGTTTCGGGTCTCGAAGGCAAGGACGGCGTGAAGGTCGAGTCCTACCCGCAGGCCGCCGTGCACTTCCTGTCGTTCAACCAGAAGAACACGGCACTACAGCCGGAAGCCGTCTGGCAAGCCGCCCGCTACCTCGTGGACTACAAGGGCATGACCGACAGCTTCCTGAAGGGTCAGATGGAAGTTCACCAGGCCTTCTGGCCGAAGGGCTTCCCGGGCTCGCTCGATGAAACGCCCTACAGCTACGACGTCGAAAAGGCGAAGAAGATCCTCGCCGACGCCGGTATCAAGACGCCGATCAAGGTAACCCTCGACGTCATCAACTCGACGCCGTTTACCGACATGGCACAGTCGCTGCAGGCATCGTTCGCGGAAGCCGGCATCAACTTCGAGATCATCCCGGGCACCGGCAGCCAGGTGATCACCAAGTACCGTGCGCGCACCCACGAAGCCATGCTGCTCTATTGGGGCCCGGACTTCATGGACCCGCATTCGAACGCCAAGGCCTTCGCCTATAACGAAGACAATGCCGACGACAAGTATCAGTCGACGACCACGTGGCGTAACGGCTGGGCCGTGCCGGCGGAACTCAACGAAGCGACCAAGGCAGCGCTCAAGGAAGCCGATCCGGCCAAGCGCGACGGGCTCTATGTCGACCTGCAGCGCAAGGTGCAGGAAAAGTCGCCGATCGTGATCATGTTCCAGGCAGCGACCCAGGTCGCGATGAAGGACAAGGTCGAGGGCTACGTCAACGGCGCCACCTCGGACTTCGTCTTCTATCGTCTCGTCAAGAAGAACTGATCGAGCATCGCTCTTGCGCCGTTCTTCAAAGGCGCACATATCAACGCCCTGGGCCTTGCGGCCCGGGGCGACGTGTTTCTGCCGACAACGATAGTGTCGGTTCCGAGAATTCTGGGAAGGTTTGCGAGATGGCGGATGTGAAAGTGAGAACGCGTGAAACCGGTGCGACGGCCGTGGTCGGCAGAACCGGCTTTCCGCATGTGACTTCGGTAACCGGCGGCGAACTCGATATCGTTACCGGCCCGTCGCAGGCGGGTTACGGCCCGCTCGATCTGCTTTACGCCTCGCTCGCAAGCTGCCTGGTCTTGAGCGCCCGCATTGCAGCCAGCCGCTACGGCGTGCTCGACCGACTGACGGAGGTAAGTGCCAAGGTGACCGGCGAGAAGGCCCATGACGAACCCTCCCGCGTTGCCAAGTTCAACATCGTCTTCGACATCAAAGGCGATTTCGACGACTCCGTCCGTCATGCGATCGCGGAAGCCGCCGAAAACGAGATCTGCACCGTCAGCAACACCATTCGCGGCAATCCGGAATTCGTGACTGAGTTCAGTCACTGACGGTCCAAGGTCTAAACATCAAGGGCGGGTGCCACCGGCAGCCCGCCCTTTTTGCGCACAACTATGGGGAAGAACTCAGGCCGGCTGCGGCACCAGCGCTTCCGGCTGGCGCCGGCCGATCGTCAGGACTAGCAGGGCGGCGACGATGCAGAGCATTCCGGCGGCGATCAGCGCCGGCGCGTAGGTTTCGAGCGACGTCCGGCTTGCGCCAGCGAGGAAGGTCGCACTGGCGGCGCCGAGCTGATGGCCGGTAAAAACCCAGCCGAAGACGAGACCGGCCCGTTCCGGGCCGAAGCGTTCGGCCGAGAGCTTCACGGTCGGCGGAACCGTCGCGACCCAGTCCAGGCCGTAGAAGATCGCGAAGATCGACAGCGTGTAGATGTTGAAGCCGCTGAACGGCAGGAACATCAGCGAGAGACCACGCAGGCCATAGAACCAGAAGAGCAGCCAGCGGTTGTCGTAGCGATCCGAAAGCCAGCCGGAGCCGACGGTCCCGATGAGATCGAACACGCCGATCAGCGCCAGGAGGCTGGCCGCGGCGACGGCGGCAATACCCACATCACCGCAGATCGAAACCCAATGGGTCTGGATCAGGCCGTTGGTGCTGAAACCGCAGACGAAGAAGGTGGCGAACAACACCCAGAAGGTGTTGGTCTTCGCGGCGTCGGAAAGCGCCCTGATCGGTGCCATCAGCAGAGCCCCGAAGCTCTTTGCCTTCGCCGCCGTCGGCACCATCTGTTTCGAGCCGAAGGGCGCGAGGCCGAGATCACCAGGGCGATCCTGCATCAGCAACAGGACCAGTGTGAGGGCTGCCATGAGGATGACGATGATCAGCGTCAGTGCCGAGCGCCAGCCGATCGTTTCCGTGAGAGACGCGAGCAGCGGCAGGAACACCAGCTGCCCCGTGGCGTTGCTGGCAGTCATCAGTCCCACGACGAGCCCGCGTCGCCTGTCGAACCAGCGTGTCGCGACCGTCGCGCCGAGAACCAGCGCCGTCATGCCGGTGCCGACGCCCAACACCACGCCCCAGATCGCGACCAGGTGCCAGAGCTCCGTCATGTAGAAGGAGGCGGCGATGCCGGCGATGATCAGGACCAGCGCCGCAGAGACGACCTGGCGCACGCCGAAGTGGTTCATGAACGATGCTGCGAACGGTCCGAGCAGACCGAACAGGCAAAGGCGGATCGCCAGCGCCAGCGAGATCTGGGCATTCGACCAGCCGAACTCGGTTTCAAGCGGCTTGATGAGCACGCCGGCCGAGCCCATCGCTCCCGCAGTCGACAGCATGACCAGGAAGGTGACGGCGGCCACAGCCCAGCCGTAATGGATATTGCGTTTGGCTAGATAACGCGCAAGCGCCGGACCGAGCATAGTCGACTTCCTTTCGTCCGTGTTTTCGGGTGTGCGAGAGCGCTGCGCGGGCTTTCGGAGCGCAGGTCGCAGGTTGAATTGTTGTTTGGCAGTTTGCTGACGGTTCCTGGCAGGCCAGATTGTCTAGAGCGCCAGAAGCAGGTCCTCTAGCTGGGCGGCCGCGTCGGTCCCCAGTCGCGCCTCGATCTTGTCCTGTGCGGCCTGCCAGAGCGGTGCGCCGTCAATGAGAATCCGATGGCCGTTTTCCGTAAGTTCGACAACGGCCTCCCTCTGATCTTTCCCGCTTCCGGTTGCCGCCAACCCCATTCCTTCCAGCACCTTGACGTTGCGGCTGACCGTCGAGCGTTCGAGTTCGATCTTGCGGCCAAGTTCGGTCATTGAGATCGGCTCATCGCGCGCGATGTGCCGAAGCAAGCTGAACTGGGCGAGGTTGAGACCGATCGGCTGCAGCGCGTCGTCGTAGACCGACGTCACTCTCCGGGTGGCTTTGCGTAAAAGGGCACAGTAGCAACGAGACATGATGTGTGTATATACACGCAAATGCGCGACGTCAAGTCCGCGATCGCGGAAGCACCGTTTTAAGCGTTGTCAGCGACGGACCGATTTAGGCGAAAATGTAGGATGTTGTTCGGGTAGGCCCGGTCGCCTATCCTGAAGTGGGTCTCCCCGACCTTCTCGAAGCCGCTCGCGATGTAAAAGGCCGTGGCCTTTTCATTTTCGGCGTTCACCGCCAGCCAGGTGCTCGCCCTGCCAATGTCCGAGCAGTATTGAAGCCCCGTTTTCAGAAGCTTCCTGCCGATGCCGCGGCCGTGGTGACGGGGCTGCACATAGAGCGTCACGATTTCAAGGTCCGAAACGATATCGACCGGCGCCCGTGAATTCGACGACATCCGCAGAAAGCCGTCGATGCCGACGGCATTCTGCGAAACCCAGATGGCCTCATCCTCCTGGGCCAGGATCTCTTCAAAGCGCGAGGCGGTAAATTGGGCCAGCGTATAATCGGCAAAGAACGCGTTGACCCATCGCGGATATAGGTGTTGAGCCAGACCTCCAGGCTAATGGCCGCCAGGCTGGACGCATCCTTGATCGTGGCCGGTCTGATCATCGCCTTTCCTTTTGAAGCGGCAGCAATCTGAAGCATTTGGTTCGTCGACGCCTCAGTCGACGAACGGTTCCAGTTCCTTGTCGAATTCGACCTCGACGACGTTGTTGAAAAGCGCAGTCGCCACCATGATGCCTGAGAAGGCGACGAGATCGACCAGTGCCTTGGCGTCGTAGCGTGCCTTCAGGCCCGCCCAGATCTCGTCCGGGATAGCATTGCTGTCGGCGACGATCGCCCGTCCGAAGGCGATCAGCCGCTGTTCGTCGTCGGTCGGCACGACCGTGTGGAAGTCGATGCCCGAGTTGGCGAAGGCGCGGCGGAAGAAGCCCATGGCGATCGGCGAGCGCATGGCTTCAGAGATCGCGTGCGAGAGAAACCAGATCTCCCGATCGTTTAGCGCCGGGCGCAGTTCTTCGCGTAGCGTGAACCATTCCGCGTAGATGCGATGGGCGACCGGCGAATGCAAAAGCGTGCGCTTCATGTTGGTCATGCGTCCGCGCACGCGCACTTCCTCGTCATGGGCGGCGCGGATTTCGTCGGAAGCGGTGTCGTAGTCGATCTGGGGAATATGGCTCATGGGTCTTACCGGTCTTGAATGGCGCGCGGGCGGTGCGCTTGTGATGGTGGGGGATCAGACGGTGCTGAGCAGAATGCTTGTTTCGCTGTTCGATACGCCATCGACGTCGCGTACTTCGCGCAGGATGCGGTCGAAATCGCTGAGGCTGTTGGCGCGAATTTCTGCGACCAGATCCCAGCCGCCGTTGGTCGTATGCAGCGCATAAAGCTCGGGCAGGCCGCGCAGATATTTGATGACCTTGGTGGTGTTGCGGCCGCTGACCTCGATCATCATGATCGCACGGATGGCGCGATCATCGTAATCCTGCCGCACGCGCAGCGTGAAGCCGAGCACGGCACCGCTTTCGAGCAGCCGGTCGATGCGCGTTTGAACCGTGGCCCGGGAAATGCCGAGCACGGTGGCTATCTTTGAGTAGGGCGCGCGGCCGTCTTCTCGCAATAGCGAGATGAGCTGGTGATCGAGGTCGTCGAAGATATGCATGAAAATTGTATAATCCGACTGCGCAAAATGCTCAATAAGGTTTTGCATATTAGGCAGGTTTAAAATTTCAACTCACTTCTTGCAAGCCTAGGCTGACTTCATCGAATTTCTCCGATGGAGTTTTAAACGTGGTTCAGTATGTCGGTGTCGGCAACGTAATTGAGCTGGTCAAATCGATCGGTATTGAGACGTTCCTTGTGGGTCTTGCGGAATACATCGAGGATGATTTCCGCCGGTGGAACGCATTCGAGAAAACGCCGCGGCTCGCGAGCCACTCGAAGACCGGCGTCATCGAGCTGATGCCGACCTCTGATGGTGAGCATTACGGCTTCAAATATGTCAACGGCCACCCGAAGAACCCCAATGTCGGCCTGCAGACGGTGACAGCCTTCGGTGTTCTCTCCGATGTCAGCACCGGCTATCCCTGCCTCGTCTCCGAAATGACGATCATGACCGGTCTGCGCACGGCGGCCACTTCGGCGCTTGCCGCAAAGTACCTCGCTCGCACTGACGCCCGTTCGATGGCAATCATCGGCCTCGGCGCGCAGTCTGAATTCCAGGCGCTTGCCTTCCGTGCCCTGCTCGGCGTCAAGCGGCTGCAGGTCTTCGACATCGATCCCGAAGCGGCCGAGAAGTTCTGCAACAACCTCTCGGACATGGATTTCGACATCGTCGTTGCTGCGACGGCGGAAGAGGCCGTTGCTGGTGCCGACATTATTACGACGGTTACGGCCGACAAGCGCAACGCCACGATCCTCTCCGACAACATGGTCGGCGCCGGCGTGCATATCAATGCGGTCGGCGGCGACTGCCCCGGCAAGACGGAACTGCAGGGCGACATCCTGCGCCGCGCCGACGTCTTCGTCGAATATCCGGAGCAGACCCGCATCGAAGGCGAAATCCAGCAGATGGCGCCGGATTTCCCGGTCACCGAACTCTGGCAGGTCATCGCCGGCGAGGCCGAAGGCCGCCGCAGCAACGCGCAGATCACCATCTTCGATTCCGTCGGTTTCGCCACCGAGGACTTCTCGGCACTGCGCTTCCTGCGCGACAAGATCCAGGGCACGGCGTTCTACACCGAACTCGACCTGACGACGCAGCCGGACCACCCGCGCGATCTCTACGGCCTGTTCCGGCAGCAGCCGGCGGCCTTTGCCGAGCGGAGCGTTGCATAACATGAAGAGACTGTCCGTGCAGGCGCCGAAGGGCGTCGTGATGATCCGTCCGCACCATTTCGGCCCGAACCCGATGACCGCTGAGGACAACGCCTTCCAGGCGACCGACGCGGCACGCCAGCCGACGGCGATCTCCAAGGCCGCTTATGACGAAGTCAGCCGTATGGCTGATGGCCTCACCGACGCCGGTGTCGCGGTTCATCTCTTCGAAGACGAAACGACGACGCGCCCCGACTCCGTCTTTCCGAACAACTGGTTCTCCACCCATTCCGGCGGCCATGTGGCGATCTATCCGATGTATTCGGAAAGCCGCCAGAGCGAACGCCGCGTCGATATCATCGAGATGCTGAAGAACGAATACCGCGTCCAAGACGTGATCGACTATTCCGGTCTCGAAAAGGACGGGGTCTATCTTGAGGGCACCGGCGCCATGGTGCTCGACCACATCGGCCGCGTCGCCTATGCCGCGCGTTCCAACCGCACCAACGAAGTGGCGCTCGAACGTTTCTGCACCCACTTCAACTTCGAGCCGATGATCTTCGGTGCCGTCGATCGCCAGGGCAACTCGATCTATCACACCAACGTTCTGATGTGCATCGGCACGGAGTTTGCGCTGATCGGCGCGAGCATGATCCCGGATGTCGCCCGCCGCCAGGAAATCTGCGCGCGGCTCGAGGAAACCGGCCGCCAGGTCATCGACCTGACGCTTGACCAGATCGAAAACTTCGCCGGCAACGCGATCGAGCTCGACGGCGCAGATGGCCGCGTCGTGGTCATGTCGGCGCGGGCGCTCGCTTCGCTCCGCCCCGATCAGATCAAGGCGCTCGAAATCTCCGCCCGTGTGCTTGCCTTCGACGTGCCGACGATCGAGCTTGCCGGCGGTTCCGTGCGCTGCATGCTCGCCGGCGTTCATTTGTCACGAAGAGAACCGGCCGGTACGCAAAAGCTTTACGCCGCCACGTCCGATCGATAGAAGCACCTCATCCAAGCCAAAGGTCCCACAAATGTCGCAGTCACGCCCCGTCTACCAGTTCAACAACATCATCGTTCGCACGCCCTCGAAGTCGGTCGTCAACGGTCTGCGCGCCGACGATCGCGGCAACCCCACCTTCGAAGGTGTGAAGGCCGAGCACGACGCCTATATCGCGGCGATGAAGGACGCAGGCGTGAAGGTGACGGTACTGCCGGCGCTCGAAGCCTTCCCGGATTCGATCTTCGTCGAGGATCCGGCGCTGGTCTTCACCGAAGGCGCGATCCTCCTGCGCCCGGGCGCCGAGACCCGCGTCAAGGAAACGCCGGAGATCGAGCCGACGCTGCGCGCCATGTTCGAAACCGTTCTCGACCTGCCCGGCAACGGCTTTGCCGATGGCGGTGACGTGCTGACGACGCGCGAAAGCGTGATGATCGGCCTTTCGGCCCGCACCAACAAGGTCGGCGCCGAAGCGCTGCAGGCCTGCCTTGCCAAGCTCGGCCGCAAAAGCGAGATCGTCGCGACCCCGGAAGGTGTTTTGCACTTCAAGACCGATTGCTCGCTGCTCGACGACGAGACCGTGCTTTCAACGGCGCGTCTTGCCGAATCCGGCGCCTTCGAGCGTTTCAAGCAGGTGATCATTCCCGAAGGTGAAGAGCCGGCAGCCAATGCGTTACGCGTCAATGACGTCGTCATGGTTGGCTCCGACTTCCCGCGCACGATCGAGATGCTCGACAAGCTCGGCTACAAGGTCGTGCCCATGAAGACGACGGAGATCGGCAAGATCGACGCGGGCCTGTCCTGCATGTCGCTGCGCTGGTTCAGCAACACGCTCTGATCCGTCGCAATCCCCGAGGAGGAAACAAAATGAAGACGTTGAAGACCGCCCTGTTCGCAGGGATCGCCCTTTCCATGGCTGTTGGCAGCGCATTGGCCGAGGACACGCTGCGGCTCGGCATGACGCCGGAGCCCTACATGCCCTTCACCCAGGTGAACGCCGGCGGCGAATGGGAGGGCCTCGAGGCCGACCTCTCCCGCGCACTCTGCGAAAAGATGGCCGTGAAGTGCGACATCAACCAGATGGCCTGGGACGGACTGATCCCGTCGATGAAGGAAAACAAGGTCGATTTCATCATCGGCGCCTTCTCGATCACGGATGAGCGTCGCCAGGTCGTTGATTTCTCGACGCCCTATTACACCGAAGGCACCTCCTTCGTCGGCGCCAAAGCTGACACGAGCGAGATCAAGACGACCGACGCCGCGGATGGTTCCGGCAAGATCATCGATCCGGCAAGCGTCGAGGGCAAGATCATCGGTGTGCAGACCTCCAGCGTCCAGTCGGCCTATGTTGCCAAGTATCTGACGGGTGCCGAAGCCAAGAGCTACGACACCGCAGACAACTCGGTCGCTGACCTCATTGCCGGCCGCGTCGACTACGTGCTGATCCCCGACCTCTACATCCAGACCTTCCTGAAGTCGCCCGAGGGCGCCGACTACGAGGTCAAGGTCGAAGTGCCGAAGAATGTCGTTCTCGGTGAAGGTGTCGCCTATGCCGTGCGCAAGGGCGATGCGGCGACGCTCGAAAAGGTCAATGCCGGCCTTGCTGCCCTGGAAAAGGACGGCACGACCCAGAAGCTCGTCGACAAGTGGATCTTCGGCAAGAAGTAAATCGCTCTTCAAGGGCGGCGTGTAGCCTATGTTTCGCGCCGCCCTCGATCGCCAAACCGGCCGCAGCGCCGGGGCATCTTCGCAGCGACCGCTACAGCGATCCAGCCCGACAGAGGGCGGCGTGAGGGCTGACGAGACAATCAGGAACAGGTAACGACGGATGGACTATTACTGGCAATTGCTTGCCTGGGGCGGCGAGGGCTGGGGCGACGATTTCGCCTGGGGCCTGGTGATGACCTTGCAGGTGTCCGTGGTCGCCTATGCGGTTGCGGTTCTCTTCGGCTTCCTCGGGGCGGCCGGCAAACTGTCGAAGCACCGCGTCCCGCGCTTCCTTGCCGAGATCTACACGACGGTCGTTCGCTCGCTTCCCGAACTGCTGGTCATCCTGCTCCTCTATTTCTCCGTCGCGAGCGGTGCCGAGCGGCTCTTGAAGCACTTCGGTCTGGTGGCCGAGACCTTCCAGTTCAGCTCGTTCTGGGCAGCAATCATCGCACTCGCTTTCGTCTCCGGCGCCTTCATGACTGAAGTGCTGCGCTCGGCCTTCCTTTCCGTGCCCCCCGGCCAGATCGAGGCGGCGGTTTCGATCGGCATGCCGAGACGCAAGGTCTTCACCCGCATTATCTTCCCGCAGATGATGCGCCACGCGGTTCCAGGCATGGGCAATCTCTGGCTGTCGATCACCAAGGAAAGCGCCATCATCAGCGTGCTCGGCTCCTTCAGCGAATTGCTCTACACCGGTTACCGGGCTGCTGCCGGTACCAAGCAGTACATCTTCTTCTACGGGCTGACGGCCATCCTGTTCCTGGCGATCACGCTCGTATCCGTGCTGGTGATCGCCCAAATCGAACGCCGCCTCAACCGGGGGCACCACTGATGGAAACGATCTCCAACGTTATCGGCTTCCTGCCGGCGCTCATCAAAGCAACCCCGCTGACGCTGCTTTTGACGGCGGTGGCGGGCGTCTTCGGTCTGGTCATCGGCACCCTCGTGGCGCTTGCCCGGCTTTCCGGCCGTCGCGTGCTCTCGGTTCCGGCCTATGTCTTTACCTTTGCGTTCCGCGGCACGCCGCTCCTGGTACAGATCTACCTGATCTACTACGGCCTCGGCCAAATCCTGCCCGGAACCTGGGTGCGCCACAGCTTCCTCTGGCCTTATCTGCGTGATGGCCTGTGGTACGCGATCTTTGCGCTCAGCCTCAATCAGGCCTCCTACAATGCCGAGGTTATCCGCGGCGCGATCAAGGCGATCCCGCGCGGCCAGATCGAGGCGGCCAAATCGATCGGCATGCGCTCCTCGATGATCCTTCGCCGCATCACCCTGCCGCAGGCGTTCCGATCCTGCCTGCCGGTGCTGACGGGTGACCTGATCATCCTGTTGAAGACGACGTCGCTCGCCTCGACGATCACGATTCTCGAAGTCATGGGCACCGCCCGCATGCTGCAGCGCCAGTCGCTGTTGATCTTCGAACCCCTGATCGCCGCCGGCATCATCTATTTCACCGTCGTCTTCATCCTGACGCGCGTCATGGGCGTGGTCGAGAAGCGGCTCACCCGCTACCGCACGGCGAAGGCCTAACGAGGAGGAACGGACATGGCTGCAACAGCGCTTTCCGTGAAGAACATTCACAAGAGCTTCGGGTCCGTCGAGGTGCTGAAAGGCGTCTCCTTCGAGGCGAAGTCCGGCGACGTCATCTCGCTGATCGGCAGCAGTGGTTCGGGCAAGAGCACTTTGCTGCGCTGCATCAACTATCTGGAGACGCCCGATGAGGGCGAGATCGCGGTCTCGGGCGAGGTGATCCGCACCGTCAAGGGCAAGGACGGCAAGTTCCATGCCACCGACAAGCGGCAGCTCGAACATATCCGTACGCGCCTTGGCATGGTGTTCCAGAGCTTCAATCTGTGGTCCCACAAGACCATCCTCGAAAACATCATCGAGGGCCCGATCCATGTGCTCGGCATGACGCGCAAGGATGCGATCGGCGAGGCCGAATTGCTGATGGAAAAGGTCGGCATCACCCCGAAGCGCGACCACTATCCCAACCAGCTTTCGGGCGGCCAGCAGCAGCGGGCGGCGATCGCGCGCGCTCTCGCGATGAAGCCGGAAGTCATGCTCTTCGACGAGCCTACGTCGGCGCTCGACCCGGAACTCGTCAACGAAGTCCTGCTCGTCATCAAGAAACTCGCCGAAGAAGGGCGCACCATGGTCATGGTCACGCACGAAATGTCACTCGCCCGTGATATCTCCAGTGAGGTGATCTTCCTGCACAAGGGACTGGTGGAAGAACGCGGCGCGCCGTCGCAGGTGATGCGCGACCCGCAATCGGCGCGGCTGCGCCAGTTCTTGCAGATGGCTTGAGGAGGCCCCAATGCGCGACGCCAATTTTTCTGAGTTCCTGCCCGAACTCGTCGAGATCCGTCACAAGCTGCACGAGATGCCCGAGATCGGCCTATCCGAGGTGAAGACCTCCGAATTCGTCGCCGGATTGCTGCAATCCTGGGGCTTCGAAGTGACGCGCGGTCTGGCGACGACAGGCATCGTTGCGACGCTGAAGCGCGGCAACAGCAACCGCGCCGTCGGCTTTCGTGCCGATATGGACGCGCTGCCGATGCAGGAGGAAACCGGTCTTGCCTATCAGAGCAAACATCCGGGCGCGATGCATGCCTGCGGCCACGACGGTCACACCAGCATGCTGCTCGGCGCTGCCTGGGCTCTGTCGAAGGACGAGAGCTTCAACGGCACCGTGCACCTGATCTTCCAGCCGGCCGAAGAAAATTTCGGCGGCGGCAAGCTGATGATCGAGGACGGCCTGTTCGAACGCTTCCCCTGTGAGCGGGTCTATGCGCTCCACAACTGGCCGGGCCTGCCGGTCGGCCAGTTCTCCAGCCGCGCCGGCGCGATGGCTGCATCGATCGACGTACTGACGCTAACGATCAGGGGCAAGGGCGGTCACGGCGCCCAGCCGGAACTGACGGTTGACCCGGTCGTCGTCGGTTCCAGCGTGGTGATGGCGCTGCAGACGCTGGTCTCGCGCAATGTATCGCCGCACCAGCCGTCGGTGCTGACGGTCGGTTCGTTCCGGTCCGGCTCCGCCTCCAACATCATCCCGGATAAAGCAGTGCTGGAAATCAGCATGCGTGCGATGGATCCGGCCGTGCGCAAGCAACTCCAGGAACGTGTCGAGCAGATTGCCCGCTTGCAGGCGGAAAGCTACAACGCTGAGGCGACTTTCGACTGGCAGGTCGGTTATCCCGCGACGATCAACGATGCCGATGCCGTCGAAGATGCGCGTGCGGTGATCGCGGAGACTTTTGGCACCGACGCCTATGTCGAATTGCCCGAGCCGCTGATGGGCAGTGAAGACTTCTCCTTCCTGCTGGAGAAGGTGCCGGGCGCCTATGTGCTGATCGGCAACGGCGACAGCAGCGGGCTGCACACCACCCGCTACGATTTCAACGACGACATCCTCGAACGCGGTGCTACGTATTTTTACCATCTCGCGCGGGCAGCGCTCGTCTAACCGGGCGGTCGCTAACGTCCGGTCGCTCAGGTGGCCGGGTGCAGGTCACCAAACACCGTCGGGATAAGCTCCGACACCGTCGGGTGAATGTGCACCGCGTGGGTGATCGTCGTGTAGGGTTTGCCGGCATACATGACGTCGAGGATGCTCTGCACCGCTTCGTCGCCGCCCGTGCCGAGGATCGAGGCGCCGAGGATTTCCTTGCTGTCGGCGTCCACGATCACTTTCATGAAGCCCTCGGTCTCGCCCTTCTCGACGGCGCGGCCGACGCGGGTCATCGGTCGCGTGCCGATGAGCAGCTTGCGTCCTGATTTGCGCGCTTCGGTTTCCGTCATGCCGGCGCGGCCAAGCGGCGGATCGATGAAGAGGCCGTAAGTCGCAATCCGGTCGCTGACCTTTCGTGCCTCGCCATCGATGAGATTCGCGGCGATGATCTCGAAGTCGTTATAGGCAGTGTGGGTGAAGGCGCCGCGGCCGTTGCAGTCGCCCATGGCGAAAATGTGCGGGACATTGGTCCTGAGCGTTTCGTCGACTTCGACATAGCCGCGCGCGTCGGTCTTCACGCCGGCTCGATCGAGGTCGAGATCATCCGTATTCGGCCGTCGCCCGGTGGCAAGCAACAGGTGGGAGCCGACGATCTCAGGTGCGCCGGCGGTGCAGTCGACGCCGGCGATGACTTCGTCGCCGCGCTTGGCGAAGCGGATGCATTCGGCGTTCAAGCGGAAGTTTATGCCCTCTTTCTCCAGAATCGCGAGAATGGCGACGGAAACGTCCGCATCCTCGCGACCGATCAGGCGTGGGCCCTTCTCGATCACCGTGACCTCGGAGCCGAAGCGGCGGAACATCTGTGCGAACTCAAGCCCGATATAGCTGCCGCCGATGACGATCAGGTGGCGGGGCAGGGTGTCGAGATCCATGATCGAGACGTTGGTCAGATAGGGCACGTCCTCGACGCCAGGGAAGTCCGGCGTCGCCGCACGTCCGCCAACGTTCAGGAAGATCTGGTCGGCCGACAGCAACTCACCGCCGACGCGCACCTCGTGCGGGCCTTCGAAGCGCGCATGGCCTTCGATGACGGTGATGTTCGGCATGCCCTTCAGCCAGCCTTCGACCCCCTTGCGCGAATTGAACCGCACCGTGTCCTTGCGCGCCATGACGCGGGCGAAGTCGATGGTGATCGGTCCGGTCGTGACGCCATAGTCGGCGCCCCGGCGCGCCAGGTGCGCCGCATAGGCGCTCGCAACCATCGCCTTGGTCGGCATGCAGCCGGTGTTGACGCAGGTGCCGCCGAAGTGCTTGCGCTCGACGAAGGCGACGGTCTTTCCCGCTGATGTCAGCCGGCTGGCCAGCGAAGGGCCGGCCTGGCCGGCGCCGATGATGATTGCGTCGAAATGTTTCGTCATGACACCGAGGACACCACCCAGAGTGCGAGGAGAACGGCAACGACATCCTCAAGAAGCGCGATCGGCAGATCCTTGCCGCCGATGGCCGCAACGAGGCGCTTGCGGGCTTCGTAGCCGCCGAGCGTACCGATGACGGCACCGATCACGCCGGCGACCAGCCCGGCCAGCATAGCACCTGCGGCCGTTCCGAGCACGGCGCCGCAGAAGCCGCCCGAGACGATGCGTGCGCCGAACTGCTGCGGAACCTTGCGGCTCGGCGTGCTCGGCAACTGATCGGTGACGAATTCCACCAGCGCCAGCAGGCCAAAGATATAGGGCGTGAAGCGAAAACCCATAAAGGCTGCCCATGTACCGCCGAGCGGCAACCAGCCCGCAGCGGCGCCGATGCTGACGGCGGCAGGTGCGGTCATGGTGCGCAGACCGGCAACCACGCCGATAAGCAGCGTGAAGAGATAGATCGACATGAATTCCCCGAACGTTCGCCGGGCGAACCCAATCCACCAGCCCCCAAGCGGTTCGGGTCGAGCGGCATCGCAACCAAGAGTGAAAGCGGTGTTTCTGGCGGGCCTCTGTCAGAGTGGCCGACATCGCCCCTGATTGCAACGGCCAATCGCACGCGGTCGGACGTAGAAATCTACGCTTTCGATAGTGTTTATCGATGTCGGAATTTTTCGTCCGCCACAGTCTCTGCGTGCAACCCTATTTTTTGCCGGGGACTGACATATATGGAATGCCTTGCCCCGACGCGGCGAACTTTCCGTGATCAAACTTGCGGAGCGAATTTCGAGGGAGAAACAAACTCATGCGCCTGACTAGATTGCTTATCGGAACTGCCTTTGCCTTCACTTTGACTGCTGCCACGGCCAGCGCCGATGTCGTCGTCTCCTCGAAGATCGACACCGAAGGCGGTGTTCTCGGCAACATCATCCTTGCCGTGCTCAATGCCAACAACATCAAGACCGTCGATCGCGTCCAGCTCGGCGCGACGCCGGTCGTGCGCAAGGCGATTACCGCCGGCGAGATCGACATCTACCCGGAGTATACCGGTAACGCCGCCTTCTTCTTCGAAAAGGCTGACGATCCGGTCTGGAAGGACGCAGGCAAGGGTTACGAGACCGCCAAGAAGCTCGACTACGACGCCAACAAGATCGTCTGGCTGACGCCGTCGCCGGCCAACAACACCTGGGCGATCGGTCTTCGCAAGGAAGTTGCGGATGAGAACAAGCTGAAGACGCTCAGCGACTTCGGCAAATATGTCGCCGGTGGCGGCAAGGTCGTGCTGGCCGCTTCGTCTGAGTTCGTGAATTCGGCCGCCGCTCTCCCGGCCTTCCAGACGACCTATGGTTTCACCTTGAAGCAGGATCAGCTGATCACGCTTTCCGGCGGTGACACCGCGGCGACCATTGCGGCTGCTGCCAACCAGACGAACGGCGCCAATGCGGCGATGGTTTATGGCACCGATGGCGGCATCGCACCTTCTGGCCTCGTCGTGCTCGAAGATGACAAGGCGGTCCAGCCAGTCTACCAGCCGACCCCGATTATTCGCGAGGCTGTGCTCAAGGAAAACCCGCAAATCGAGGAACTGTTGAAGCCGGTGTTCGAGAAGCTCGATCTCGTAACGCTTCAGGACCTGAACGGCCGCGTGCAGGTCGGCGGCGAACCGGCCAAGGCGGTTGCCGAGGATTTTCTGAAGAAGAACGGCTTCCTGAAGTAGGTTGACGGATAACCGGAACGCTGGTCCGATGGCTGGCGTTCCGGGGTGTGCCTGCAGGTGCCGAAGTCGCGCCGGCACAGGCGGGGAGGGAATGTGGTTTGAGACAACTCCGCTTTGACAAGCTCGGAGCGATCATCGCGGCCTTGGCGCTTGGCGGCGCCTTCATCGCGCCTTTTGCAACGTTTCGTGCCAATCGCATCGTCGCCGGCGAGGCAAAGACGATCGTCGAGGCCTTGCCGCAGCCCTGGAGCGCGGCAGTGCTGCTGGTGATCTTTGCCGGCGTGCTCGTGGCGGCCATGCGCTCGACGGCCACTCTGCGCCTTGTCGCAGCTTTCGCAGCGCTGGCCGGGCTGGCGCTCGGCATCGGCGTCGCGGCCGGCCACCTGACGCCTGAGGGCAACACCTATGCTCGCGTGTCGCCTGCTTCCGGTTTCTGGGTCATGCTCTTTGCTTTCGGGCTGCTGGCAGCCGATGCACTGACGCGATTGCGCCCGGCCCCCATCGTGCGCATCGTGGTGCTCGTCGCCGTGCTCGCCTTTGTCGGGATGCTTTTGCTTTCCGGTACCTGGGATGGTCTCTCGATCCTTAGGGAATATGCGAGCCGGGTGGACACCTTCTGGGCGGAAGCCCGCAAGCATGTGACCTTGGCGCTCGGCTCGCTTGTGACCGCGACCATCGTCGGCATTCCGCTCGGTATACTGTGTCACCGCGTCGCCCGATTGCGCGATGGTTTGCTGGGCGTTCTGAACGCGATCCAGACGATACCGTCGATCGCGCTGTTCGGCATTCTCATTGCACCGCTTGGCTGGATCGCCGCGAACGTTCCGGGCGCTGCCACGATCGGCATCCGTGGCATCGGTGTCGCACCCGCCTTTGTCGCGCTGTTCCTCTATTCGCTGCTGCCGGTGGTTGCCAATACCGTCGTCGGTCTGGCCGGCGTTCCGAGGGATGCGAATGACGCAGCCCGCGGCATCGGCATGACCGATTGGCAACGGCTGGTCGGCATCGAATTTCCACTGGCCTTTCCGGTGATCCTCACCGGCATCCGCATCGTGCTCGTGCAGAACATCGGCCTGGCGACCATCGCTGCCCTCATCGGCGGCGGCGGCTTCGGCGTCTTCGTCTTTCAGGGCGTTGGCCAGACCGCGATGGATCTCGTGCTGCTCGGCGCCGTCCCGACCGTGGTGCTCGCCTTTGCGGCGGCGATCGTGCTCGACGCGATGATCGAAATGGCCACACCCAACACCAGGCAGGCAGAGGCCGCATGATCGAAATCGAAAACATCACCAAGCGCTATGGCGAGACGGCGGTCGTCGACGACGTCAGCCTGACGATCGCACCGCGTACCGTCACCGTCATCGTCGGTACCTCCGGCTCTGGCAAGACGACGCTATTGCGGATGGTCAATCGGCTGGTGGAGCCGACTTCGGGGACGATCCGCCTCGACGGTGAGGACAACCGTGCGCTGCCAGGCTATGAACTGCGCCGCCGCATCGGATATGCGATCCAGGGCCACGGCCTGTTTCCGCACCGTACCGTCGCGCAGAACATCGCCACGGTACCGACGCTGCTCGGTTGGGAGCGCGCGCGTATCGACGCCAAGGTGGACGAACTTCTCCAACTGTTCCAGCTCGATCCGGCCGCCTTCGGTCCACGCTTTCCGCATGAGCTTTCCGGCGGTCAGCAACAGCGTGTCGGCGTCGCCCGGGCGTTGGCTGCCGAACCGAAAGTCCTGCTGATGGACGAGCCCTTCGGCGCACTCGACCCGATCATTCGCGCCAAGGCTCAGGATGATCTGCTCGCCATTCAGAAGCACTTCGAGACGACGGTCATTCTCGTCACCCATGACATGGAGGAGGCCTTCCAGCTCGCGGACCGCATTGCCGTCATGGACAAAGGCAAGGTGGTGCAATATGCGACGCCCGCCGAAATGCTGATCAAGCCCGCGACCCCGTTCGTCGAGAGCCTGATCGGGGTCAGCGAACGGCCTTATCGGTTGCTCGCGATCGAGCCGGTCTTGAGCGCCGTCGAACCAGGGTCAGCAGACGGCACAGCCATATCGAGCACGCTCAGCCAAAGGGAGGCGCTTGCCGAACTGCTTTGGTCCGGGCGGAGCGCGCTGCCGGTGGCTGATGCCGCGGGGGCTATCATCGGCAAGGTCAGTCTCGAAGGGCTGGCGAAACGGGCAGCCGGGCCAGTCTGATGCCGAAACTATCGACGCTTTTTCGCTTGGGAGTGTTCCTGGTTTTGCTCGCCTTCCTGCTGCAGCCGCAATGGTTCGAACCGTTGCTGCGGCCCCTGGTTCAAGCGAATGCGCCGGTGATCTACAATCAGGGCAGCCTGTTGCAGCTTACTCTATTGCACCTGCGCACCGTCGCCATCGCAGTGTCTGCTGCGGCATTGGTTGCGCTTGCTTTGGCAATATTGGTGACGCGCGAATCCGGGGCCGAATTCCTGCCGCTGTCGCGCAGCCTGGTCAACATCGGCCAAACCTTTCCGCCGGTGGCCGTTCTGGCGCTCGCCGTTCCCATCTTCGGTTTCGGTGAGAAGCCGACATTGATCGCGCTTTTTCTCTATGGCCTGCTGCCGATCTTCGAGAACGCGCTGACGGGGCTGACGACATTGCCTCCATCTGTCATGGAGGCGGCGCGCGGTGCCGGCATGACAGGCGGTCAGCGGCTCCTGAAGGTGGAGTTGCCGCTGGCGATGCCGGTTATCCTTGCAGGCATCCGACTTTCGGTGGTCGTCAGCCTGGCAACGGCCACGATCGGATCAACGGTCGCGGCGAAAACCCTCGGCGAAGTGATCATTGCCGGTCTGCAATCGAACAACCTGGCTTTCGTCGTTCAGGGTGGCCTGATCGTCGCGACGCTTGCGGTGCTGCTGCACGACGGATTGCAGGCGGCCGAAAGGAAACTCGCTACCCGAATGGGACGGTGAGGTGCCGTCGGAATGCGGGAAGCCCGGAAAGTGTTCACGGCCGTGCCAAATGCCGATGGCGGGTGATAGAGTGACCCATGCTCTACCGCGGCGCCAAAAGTCCTCTTGTCAGGGATATGGGCGGGTTCAAGGCCAGGCTCAACATGCCCGGTTGGCTGCTGCCACGGCCGCGTGATCACGGCTACGGCCCTCTGGCAATGGTTGTTGAGTCGATCCTGGAGCCGGGCAGGCTGATCGCCATGCACGAGCACCAGAACGATGAAATCCTTTCATGGGTGCCGGAGGGTGTCATGCGCCACGATGACCGCGCTACCGGGAGACTGGTCACGGACAGCGGGCACCTTATGGTGATGAACGCGGGAAAGAGCTTCTGGCATTCGGAGGAGACCCTGCCGAGCGATCCACCGTTGCGGATGCTCCAGATCCTTGTGCGCCCTCACGGTTTAGATCTCCCACCGGCCATCCAGCACGGCCCCATTGCAGTGGCACCTGTCAATCAATGGAGGCATCTTGTCGGGCCGGAAGGTGGCACAGCACCGTTTTTCGTGCGCAACAAAGTCGACTTTTTCGATCTCCGGCTCGAGGCTGAGACAAAGACTGCGTTTCCGCGGGCGAAGGGGCGACACCTTTACTTTTATCTCTTTTCGGGCTCGATAAAGGTAGGAGATATCGCCTTCGGTGAGGGGGATCAGGGGATATTCCTGTCGGACGACGCCCTGGAGCTATACGCCACTCGCAGCTCGCTGATCGTTGCGTTCCTGATCGAGCCGAGCGCGCGCGCCGCACGGCAGGGGACGGTTGGCGACCATCCCAAGATACCGCGACCTTATCTGGCTCGACCTTTACTGCGGCTGCTGCACTGGCGAAACCGGCTGGTCGGAAAGGGCTGAACTGATCAGAAGTCAACCACGCAACGTGCAGTGGTCTGGACCGCTTTCTTCCTGCCGTAGAGTTGCGGGATACGCACCCTTTTTAGTTGTCCATGAATTGCCTGCTTTCTCGGCATTTGCCTGTCGTATGAAAATGAATTTCACAATTTTACAAAATATGCGGATTTGAGTTGACTGCCTGAAAAAACTGTCCCAGTCTGCGAAAATAAATTACGCCAAAAGGCAGGGGAACAGGACGAGCATGAAAGTCGGCATCATCGGACTCGGATTCCGTTTGGGTTATCTGGGCTATGTCTTCAAAGCCATGGACGAGAACTTCGAGATCGCCGGCTACGTCGATCCGAACCCGGCTGGTCTGTCCACGCTCACCGAAAAAGGCATCTCGGCCGGCAAGGCTTACGCGACCCCCGAAGAGCTGATCGCCAACGAGAAGCTCGATCTCTTGATGATCGGCTCGCCGAACCACATGCACCTCGATCATATCCGGATTGGTCTCGAGGCCGGTCTCAAGGTGTTCAGCGAGAAGCCGATCGTCACGACGGTCCAGGAGAGCCTCGAACTCGCGGGGCTGATGGCGAAGTTCGGCCATGAGCGCCTGATGGTCGGTCTGGTGTTGCGTTACGCGCCCATGTATCGCGACCTGCGCGCAGCGCTTGCCGAAGGCACGCTCGGCCAGGTCGTCTCGATTGAGGCGTCCGAGCATATCGAACCCTATCACGGCGCCTTCTTCATGCGCGACTGGCGCCGCTACGAGCGCTATTCCGGCAGTTTCATGCTGGAAAAATGCTGCCATGACCTTGATCTTTACAATGGTGTCGTCGGCGCGCGGCCGGAACGGGTCGCGAGCTTCGGCGGCCGCAAGAGCTTCATTCCCGCCAACGATCCCGCACGCGAAGGTATCAACGACCTGGAACTCTTCCATCGCAAACCGAGCGGCTGGATGGGCTCCGACAAGGTCTTCGACAGCGACGGCGACATCATCGACTACCAGGTGGCGATCGTCGAATACGCTAACGGCGTCGGCATGAACTTCCACACCAATCTCAACGTGCCGGACCAATTCCGCCGCTTCTGCATCATGGGCTCGCGTGGCATGGCCGAGGGCGATTTCATCCGTGGCTATTTCGACGTTCACGAGATGCTGACCGGTAAGAAGGTCATCGAAAACAAATACGCCGCCACGGAACTGTCGCAGCACTACGGTGCCGACGAGCAGATGGCGACCGATATCATCGGCCACGTTCGTGACGGCCGGCCGCTGCCGGTCTCGACCCTCGATGCGCTTGAAGCGGGTATCCTGGCGCTTTCGATGGACGAGGCGCGACGCAGGAAGAGCGTCATAGATCTCCGGCCCATCTGGGACCGTTTCGACGAAGCACTGCATTCGCGCGCTGCGTAAGGGGAGGTGGGGATGAGTGTTCAACGCAGCACGGTCATCTTCGCCTGGATCCTGCTTCTTCCGGCTGTCCTCTACGTCACGGTGATCGTCGCCTATCCACTGGTCGACACCTTCATCCTGTCGTTCACGGACGCGTCGCTGAAGAAGACGACCAACTGGGTCGGCTGGGCCAACTACGATAAGATCTTCAACGAGACTTTCGCCGAAGTCATCTTCCGGACCTTCATCTGGACCTTCTTCTCGGTCTCGATCAAGATGATCATCGGCGTCTTCGGCGCGACGATGCTGAACGCCGCCGTGCCCGGCCGTGCGCTCTTCCGCCTGCTCACCATGCCGCCATGGATCGTGCCGATGGCGATCGGCATTTTCATGTGGGGCTGGATGTACAATGGGCAGTTCGGCATGATCTCGGGCGTGCTGCAGAACCTGGGGCTGTCCAACGGGCCCATCGCCTTCCTTGCCCACGGTTCCACCGCCTTCTGGGCGACGATCATCACCGACGTATGGATCGGCGTGCCGCTGGTGACGCTCTATATGCTGGCGGCGATGCAGGCGATCCCGCAGGATCTCTATGAAGCCGCCTGGACGGACGGAGCAGGGCGCCTCTATCGCTTCCGCCGCATCACGCTGCCGCTTTTGGTTCCGTCGCTGATCACGATGTCGATGCTGTCGCTGATCGCGACCTTCAATTCCTTCGACATCATCTGGATCCTCACCCAGGGTGGTCCCAACGGTGAGACCACCACGATGATCATCGATACCTACCGTACCGCCATCGGGTCGAAGAAATACGGTGAAGGCGCCGCGCGCGCCGTGCTGATCTGCATCTTCCTGTCGATCTTCTGCTTCGCCTATTTCCGGGTCACCAGCCGTCTTGCCGCGGGGGAGCAGAAATGAGCCAGCCTGCCATGATCAACCGTTATCGCTGGTACGAGCTCCTTGGCATCTATGCCGGTATCTTCGTCTTCCTGTGCTTCATTCTGGCGCCCTTCGTCGAAGGGTTCCTGGTGTCGTTGAAGCCGCTCGGGCTGCTGTTCTCCTCGCCCTATCGCTTCTGGCCGCAAAACGGCTCGTTTGCCGCCTACTCGACCATGTGGGTCAGCGTGCCCGGTTTTGCCCGCTACATCTTCAACTCCTTCTTCATCTCCACCATCGTGACCGCCATCGTGCTGATACTGGTGATCCCCGCGGCCTATGCCTTTGCCCGCTTCAATTTTCGCGGCGCCGGGCTGCTGCTCGGTGCCTTCCTCGCTGTCAACATGTTTTCGGGCGCAGTGCTGCTCATCCCGCTGTTCCGTCTGATGCGCACCTTGGGCGTGCTCAACACCTATCTCGCGATGATCGTGCCGGGCGTTGCCTTCCTGATCCCCTCGGCGATCTGGCTCTTGCGCACCTACATGACGCGCATCCCGCGTGAACTGGACGAGGCCGCTTTCGTCGACGGCGCCAGCCACTTCTATACGCTGCGCCGGGTGATCCTGCCGATCGCCATGCCGGGTATCACCGTAGTGGCGATCACGACCTTCATCGGCGCCTATGCCCAACAGTTCATCTATGCCCTGACCTTCAACTCCAAGAGCGAGTACATGCCGCTGCCGGTCGGCCTCTTCGCCTATTTCGGTCGCCAGGAGGTGGTCTGGAACGAGCTCATGGCCGCGAGCTTCGTCGGCATCGCGCCGGCTGTCGTCGTGATCTTCCTCCTACAACGGTATCTCGTCAGCGGCCTGACCGCGGGCGCGGTGAAACAATAAGACTTAAGTCAACCACCAGAGAACGGGAGCATAAAACGTGTCTATTCATTTCAAGACAGGGGTACTTGCCCTGGCGCTGCTCGGGTCGACCGCGCTCGGCGCTGTCACCGCGAAGGCGGCCGACCAGGAGATCAGCTGGATCTACTGCGGCGACACCATGGACGCGGTACACGCGAAATACATCAAGCAGTGGGAAGAAAAGAATCCGGGCTGGAAAGTCACGCCTGAGGTCGTCGGCTGGGCCCAATGCCAGGACAAAGCCACGACGCTCGCCGCCGCCGGCACGCCCGTTGCCATGGCCTATGTCGGCTCGCGCACGCTGAAGGAATTCGCGCAGAACGAGCTCATCGTTCCCGTGCCGATGACGGAAGACGAGAAGAAGACCTACTACCCCAACATCGTCGACACCGTGACCTTCGACGACAACCAGTGGGGCGTTCCGATCGCATTCTCGACCAAGGCGCTTTACTGGAACAAGGACCTGTTCAAGCAGGCCGGTCTCGATCCGGAGAAGCCGCCGAAGACTTGGGCTGAAGAAATCGAGTTTGCCAAGGCGATCAAGGAGAAGACCGGCATCGCTGGCTACGGCCTTCCGGCCAAGACCTTCGACAACACGATGCACCAGTTCATGCACTGGGTGTACACCAACAACGGCAAGGTGATCGACGGCGACAAGGTCGTCATCGATAGCCCGCAGGTGCTGGCAGCACTTCAGGCTTACAAGGACATCACGCCCTATTCCGTTGAAGGCGCTACCGCCTACGAGCAGAACGAGGTCCGCGCCATCTTCCTCGATGGCAAGGTCGGCATGATCCAGGCGGGCTCAGGTGCTGCAACGCGCCTGAAGGAAACCAAGGTCAACTGGGGCGTCGCGCCGCTGCCGCTCGGTCCTGAGGCCAAGGGCGAGGGCACGCTGCTCATCACCGACAGCCTGGCGATCTTCAAGGGCTCGGGCGTCGAGGAGAAGGCGATCGAATTCGCCAAGTTCATCACCTCGCCCGGTCCGCAAGGGGAATATGAGCTTCAGGGTGGCGCCGGCCTGACGCCGCTGCGTCCGTCGCCGATGGTCGACGAGTTCGTCAAGAAGGATCCCTACTGGAAGCCGTTCATCGACGGCATCACCTATGGTGGTCCGGAACCGCTCTTTACCGACTACAAGGGCTTCCAGAACGTCATCATCGAGATGGTCCAGTCGGTCGTGACCGGCAAGGCCGAGCCGGCCGACGCCTTGAAGAAGGCGGCCGCGGACCTCGAAGAATACAAGTAAGGCCACCGGGGTCGCGCGCCGATGGGATCGGTTCGCGGCCCCACCTAACTCTGCTATAAATGAGCCGCTTCTCGCCGGTGGCCGGAGACAGTTTCTTGGGACAGCTCAATCTCAATCGGATTCAGAAATTCTACGGGACTTTCGAGGTGCTGAAAGGCATCGATCTCGAAGTCAGGAACGGTGAGTTCGTCGTTTTCGTCGGACCCTCCGGTTGCGGCAAGTCGACCTTGCTCAGGATGATAGCCGGTCTCGATGAGGCCAGCTCGGGGGACATCCTGATCGAGGGCAAACGCGTCAACGACCTGCCGCCGGTCAAGCGTGGTATCGCCATGGTCTTCCAGTCCTACGCGCTCTATCCGCACATGACCGTCTTCGAGAACATCGCCTTTCCGCTTCGCGTGGAAAAAATGGCCGAGGAGAAGTTGAAGGCGAAGGTGGAGCATGCAGCACGCATCCTGCACCTTGATCAGCGCCTGCAGCAGAAGCCCGGGATGCTTTCCGGAGGCCAGCGTCAGCGTGTCGCGATCGGGCGGGCGATCGTGCGCGAGCCGAAGATCTTCCTCTTCGACGAGCCGCTTTCGAACCTCGACGCGGCGCTTCGGGCGGACATGCGCATCGAACTGGCGAAACTGCACCGGCAATTGCAGGCAACGATGATCTACGTCACGCACGACCAGGTCGAGGCGATGACGATGGCGGACCGGATCGTCGTCCTCAATGCCGGGCAGATCGCCCAGACGGGCGCCCCGCTCGAGCTCTATCATAAGCCAGCCAATACCTTCGTTGCCGGCTTCATCGGCAATCCGAAGATGAACTTCCTGCCGGTCACCTGCAAAGGTGTCAGCGACGCCGGCGTCGAGGTCGACTACAAGGGGCAGACGGTGGTCATTCCCGTCAACCCGCAGAGCGGCCTTGCCGGGCGGACACTGACGCTTGGTGTTCGGCCGGAGCATATCACGCTGGGAACCGGAGACCTGACCCTCAAGGTCACGCCAACGGTCATCGAACGCCTCGGCGCCCATACGGTCGCCTATGCGGCGATCGGCGGCGAGGGCGAAAACTTCTGCGCCATGTTGCCGGGAACGGCCGCGATCCGGCCGGAGGAGACGATCCAGACCGGTATCAAGGTTGCGGATTGCCACCTGTTCGACGAGGCGGGCCTTGCGCTCGAACGTCGCGTCGAACTGACCGACATCGACTTGGGCGTGCTCGATCCGGCAGCTGCCTGATCATTCAGGACCAAGGAAGAAAGACCGCTGTCTTGCGAAAGACAGCGGTCTTTTTTGTCTTCGCACTAAGCCCGTCGTACCGGTGTCGGCGAGACGCGATGGCCGCACTCTAGGCGCGGTTCAGGCCGTTCCCTTCTGCGTGCGGATCGGCGACCTTCGGCCAGATGTTCGTCGGTGCCCGCTTGTACTCGGTCTTCGCAGGGTTGTTCGGATAGGGCGTGCCGGCCGAGCAATAGAGGATCTCAGACGCGATCTTCGAGAACGAGGCGTAGAAGTGATTGGTCGACTTGATGACCAGGATTTTCTTGGCCTTCGGGTCGATGCCCATCACCGAGAAGAGGCTTGGATCGAAGCTCTGCGCGCGCGTCGAATTGAGGATGATGTCGATGCCGTTGAAGACGATATGGGCGGCATCGCCGAACGGGGCAAAACTCTCACCGAAGCGCATCTCGGCGTCGCGCACCAGCTTGACCACCTTGACCGTGCCATCGATCGGATGACCGGTTCCGGGAGCCGACTTGGCGCCGAAGCGCAGCGGGATCTCGGCGCCTTCGCCGGCGGCCATGCAGATCTGCACTGCCATCGGATCCCAGATCGTCCCGACCGCAACGTCGGTTGCGTCGCGCGCCAGAAGCTCTTCGAGAAGCACCGTTGCGTCGCCGGCGGTGCCGCCGCCTGGATTGTCCCAGACATCGGCAATCACGACAGGCCCCTTCGATGCAGCGAGTGCCTCAGAAACGGCCTGCTTCTCGTCGATCTGCGGCATGATGAAGGTTCCGCGGTGGGAAAAGAGTTCGAGACCCAGTTCCCGCGCGAGGTTTGCGCCCTTCTCCCTTTTGCCGTTGGTGACGGCAAGCAACTTGGTGCCCATTTCCGGAACGTCGCCCGCCATGAAGCCGTGGATCACGGAGAGCGAAAGAACATCCGCGTCTTCTCTTTCAATCCGCATCAGCTTGTCGACGAAGGAGCGCATCGGATCGCGTGAGGTCGGGTATACGTCGATCATCCGGCAGTCGAAGATCGACATGAGGGGCGTGACACGCCCTTCGAGTGTGTCGACGACGATGCGCCAGAGATCTTCGGCACGGTCGACGAAGTCGGTGTGCGGAAACTCCTTGAAGTAGACGAAGAAGTTCGAGGCGGCTGCGCGCTTGGCCGTCAGGTGGCTATGGGGGTCGAGTTCGGCGCAGACGAGGATGTCGGGGCCAACGATCTCCCGGACGCGCGTTAGCAGGTCACCCTCGGGATCTTCGTAGCCGTCCGCGACCATGGCGCCATGCAGGCCGAGCACTACGGCGTCGATGGGCATGGCAGCGCGTAGCTGGTCGAGAATTTCGTCACGCAGGCCTTCGTATGTCTCCCGGTTGACGAGGCCAGCCGGGTCCGCCCAGGTCGCGGTGCCCTCGATCAGTTGCCAGCCCTTCTCCGCGGCGACGCGGCGGCCGACCGTGATCGGCGCGGTGCAGAGCGTCGGTGTTTCCGGGTGTTCTCCCGGCGGCGCGTAGAGCGAGGCTTCAAAGGCCCGGCGGTCGATGCAGATCGGGGAGAAGGTGTTGGTTTCGGTCGCAAGCGCCGCTGTGAAGATCCGCAATGCCATTGCCTTTTCTATCGCGTCTTTCAGGCCGGCCCCATCGGGTTCGGCAGGTAGCCGGTGAAGCCGGCAATCTTCCAGCGTCCCTCGTGCAGGCGGCAATAATAGACGGTCTGCCATTTCAGGATGTCGACGCTGCCGTCCGACTTCTTGAGGCTGCCATCGAATTTCTTGCGCGCCAGCGCCTGGTCGCCGTTGATCTCGATGTCTTCGAGAGTCGTCGTCGTGAAGATCGCATTGCGCGGATCTTCGGCGAAGCTCTGCGTCGCAAAGTCGTTAGCCTGGCGCAGCCACTCTTCGCGATAGGCCGCAAGCGACGGGAAGGTCAGCCGCCAATTGTCGGGATTGGTTTCGCGGCGGCCGTCGATGCCGATGAAGCCGTTCTCGACGAAATCACCTGCGACCATCGACCAGTCTGCGGCCAGGAAGGCGGTAATGTCGCGCGAGACGAGCATCTCCCAGATCGAGTGGCGTGCCGTGTCGGAGGAGGGGAATGGATTGAGGAAAGGATCCCGCATATTCGCGCCCTGGATTGAAATTCTTTTCATGAATGGTGTTTTTCGCTAGTCAAATTCAGCTTTCTATGGTCACTTGTCAACGATCAAAGAAAATAATTTGCACGAAGGCTGACATGACCATCAAGAGATATGGTGCGGAACAGGTTGGTGCTGGCGGTAAGCCCTTGCCGTTCGCACGCGCGGTCGAAGCGGACGGTTGGCTTTATGTTTCCGGCCAGGTTGCCATGGAAAACGGCGAGATCATCGAGGGTGGGATTATCCCGCAAACCCACAAGACGATTGCCAACGTGCTGGCCATCCTGACCGAAGCCGGCTACGGTCCGCAGCATGTGGTTCGTTGTGGTGTCTGGCTCGACGATCCGCGTGATTTCTGGACATTCAACAAGATCTACCAAGAGTATTTCGGTGCTCATCCGCCGGCGCGGGCCTGCGTCCAGTCGTCGATGATGGTCGATTGCAAGGTCGAGATCGACTGCGTCGCCTATAAGCCGAAGGAAGGCTGATCTTAGAGCGGGATGAGGAAAAGTGTATGCGGTTTTCCGCCCGCATCCCGCTCCCATTCATGATCTGAAGCAAGGCGCAAGCAGGCGATGGACATCTTCGCGACACTACAGGAAGAAAAAGGGCGGCTCTCCCAATCGGAAAACCGCATTGCCGACATTCTCCTGAATGATTTCGAGTTTGCGGTGAACGCCTCCATCATCGAATTGGCGAGCAAGGCGGACGTGTCGCCGCCCACCGTCACCCGCTTCTGTCGAAGGCTCGGCTGCGACAGCTTCTCCGATTTCAAGGTGCAGCTTGCCCGCACCGCCTATATCGGCATGCGCTACCTGAAGCCGGAGCCGAAGAGCCGCGAGACCGGTGACGTCGCCCAGGACATCATCACCAAGTCGCAGAACGCGTTGTTTCTGTTGCATCGCTCGCTTGACCTGGCGGCGATCGAGCAGGCGGTCGAGCGGATCGCCGCAGCGGAAATGATCTACGCCTTCGGTTCCGGTGGTAATTCCTCGATGATTGCCGGCGAGTTGCAGAACCGGCTGTTCCGCTATGGTCTTCGCATCACCTCCAGCTCCGATCACAGCATGCAGCTGATGATGACGGCGGCGGCGCGGCCGACCGACGTGCTCATCGGCTCGTCCTTCTCCGGCCGCAACGCCGAGCTCGTGCGCGCTTTTACGCTCGCCCGCGAACTGAAGGTGCCGACCATCGCGCTGACACAGAGCGGCAGTCCGGTGGCGGCCGCCGCCAGCATCACCGTGCCGGTCGATCTGCCCGAGGGCAACAACATCTACCGCCCCACATCCACCCGCATCGCCTATCTGGCGCTGCTCGATATCCTCTCCAGCCTCGTCGCCTACCGGGTGCAACCCCAGGCGACGACCACACTTCGGCGCATCAAGCAGCAGCTGGTCACGCACCGCGACGGTGACGATCGCCAGCTTCTCGGAGACTGACGTGCCGCGAAAGGTCAGCGTATGACGCAATCCCTCGCGATCGTAACCGGTGCAGCCGGCGATATCGGCCGCGCTATCGCGCGCAAGCTTTCCGACGATCACGATGTGATCCTGCTCGTCGACATCGATGCGGACGCCGCTGAACGGGCGGCGCGCATGCTCGGTGATGACAACCGCTTCGTGGCCGTTGCCTGCGACGTGACCGACGCGACAAGCGTTGCGGCGATGGCCGCGACGGCAAAGGAAAGGGGAGCGGTGCGCACGCTCGTCAACAATGCCGGCGCGGCCCGTGCCGTCAGCCTGCACGATACGACACCGGAGATCTGGCGCATGGACAATGCGCTGAATCTGGAAGCGGCCTTCCTGTGCTTCCGCGCCGTCGAGGATATGCTGAAAGAGACCCGCGGATCGGTGATCAATATTGCCTCGGTCAACGGCATGAACGTCTTCGGCCACCCGGCCTATAGCGCGGCAAAAGCGGGCCTCCTGCATCTGACGCGGCTCATCGCAGTGGAATACGGCAAGTTCGGCATTCGCTCGAATGCCGTTGCTCCCGGCACAGTGCGCACCCAGGCCTGGGAGGCGAGGGCGGCGTCAAACCCGGATGTCTTCGAGGAGGCACGTCGCTGGTATCCGCTGCAGCGGATCGTCAACCCTGATGATGTCGCCAATGCGGTGCATTTCCTGGCGGGACCGCTCGCTGCGGCCATTTCGGGCGTCTGCCTGCCTGTCGATTGCGGGCTCACTGCCGGCCAGGCGGAACTGGCCCGCACGTTTTCACAATCAAGCCACTACTGACACTGCATTTGGAGGAAGAGCATGCAGCCGGTTTCCTATCGTCTCGAGGCGTCTTGGCAGCCGGATGGCGGGCCCTTTGGTCGGTTCACCTTCACGCTGTTCAATTTCTCCGGCTCGCCGCTGTCCGGTTTCAGGATCGTCTATACGTCGCTGACGCGGGTCATTGATCCCAAGGCCTGCGAGAATGCGGTGTTCCTGCGTCGCAACGCCAATTTTCATGAGTTTGCGCCGCCCGAGGGTTTGACGATCGACAACGGAGGAAGCTGGACCTTCACCGTCAGCGGCCTGCATCGCAATGCACGCCATTGCACCGACGGAGCCAAGTCCGCCTATCTGACGCTTGCCGATGGCCGCCACGTCCCGGTCGCCGTCTCGGATTTGCTTCTTGAGAACGCCGTCAGCGAGCCGCCGCCGGTGCGGCTGCCGGAAGGTGAACTCGACCAGCCCTATGCGCTGCAGCCTTGGCCGGCGAAGCTCGAGCTTCGGGCTGGAACAGGTTTTCCGGTCGTTCTCTATCCGGCCGCTGGGGCCGGGCAAGACGAGATTGCGGCGGTTGCTACCGTGCTGTCGATGTTCCATCGATTGTTCCCTGCGGCGCATGCGCCCTTCAGCCTTGCGACGTCGAAGCAGGGGCGGCCGGTCGTCTTCACGGCGGATGCCGGGTTGGCGGCAGAAGCCTATCGCCTTGAATTCTCCGAAACCGAAATTCGCCTGGGCTACGGCGGCAGCGCCGGCCGGCAATATGGCTTGACCAGCCTTGCCCAGCTTCTGGACGGAGCGCGCAATCATCCCGGCAAATTCCGCTTCCCGACGAGCGGTACAATCTCGGACAAGCCTCGCTACGGCTGGCGCGGCTGCCATCTCGATGTATCCCGCCAGTTTTATCCGGCCACCGATGTGGCGCGGCTGATCGATATCCTCGCCTGGTTCAAGCTCAACATCTTCCACTGGCACCTGACGGACGACGAGGCATGGCGCCTGGAGATCAAGGCGTTTCCGGAGCTGACGACGCTTGGTGTGCTGCGCGGCCCAGATGAGGCGCTGCTACCGCAGCTCGGCAATGGTGCAGAACCCGTCGGCGGCTTCTACAGCCAGGCTGACGTCAAGGCGATCGTCGCGCAGGCAAGCGCACTTCACATCGATGTCGTGCCGGAGATCGACATTCCAGGACACAGTGCGGCGACGCTCGTCGCTCTGCCGGATCTCTCCGATGGCCAGGAGGCGCCGGAGAGTTACCACTCGGTGCAAGGTTATCCGAACAATGCGCTCAACCCGGCCGTCGCCTTCACCTATGAGTTCCTCGAGAAAGTCTTCGATGAGATGGTCGGGCTCTTCCCGAGCAAGTACCTCCATATCGGCGGCGACGAAGTGGCGAACGGCTCGTGGCTCGCTTCTCCGCTTGCCAAGACGCTGATGGAGCAGGAGGGCATTTCCGGCACCTTCGCGCTGCAGTCCTATTTCCTGAAGCGGGTGAAACAGATGCTGACGGCGCGTGGCCGCAAGCTCGCCGGTTGGAACGAGGTGGCGCATGGCGGCGGTGTCTCGACCGAAGATACGCTGCTGATGGCCTGGGAGCGGCCGGAGGTCGGCATCGAACTGGCACGCGAAGGTTATGACGTGGTGATGACTCCCGGACAGGCCTATTATCTCGACATGGCGCAGGCCGATGCGTGGCAGGAACCGGGCGCCAGCTGGGCCGGGACCGCGACGCCGGCGCATACCTATGGCTATGAGGCCGAGGGTGAGTTCCCCGAGGATCTGAAGCCGCGCCTTAAGGGCGTCCAGGCCTGCATCTGGTCTGAGCATTACCTCTCCCGTAGCTATTTCAACCGCCTTGTCTTCCCGCGGCTTCCGGCGATTGCCGAGGCGGCCTGGACACCGAAGGCGGCGAAGGACTGGCTGCGCTTCGCGGCCATCGCTCCGCTCAGCCCCAATCTCTAAGAGGAAAGCCCATGCGCATCGCCGTTGGTGGCATCCACACTGAATGCAGCACCTATTCGCCCGTCCTGATGACGGAAGAGGACTTTCGCGTGCTACGCGGGCAGGCGTTGCTGGAGGCCGAATACTTCAGCTTCATGAAAGCCGAGGACGTCGAGCATCTGCCGCTACTGCACGCACGCGCCGTACCCGGCGGTCCGGTATCGCGAGGGGTCTACGACGCATTCAAGGCAGAGTTTCTCGAGGGACTCCGTGCGGCCCTGCCGATCGACGGGCTCTATCTCGCCATGCATGGTGCGATCAAGGTCGATGGCATGGACGACGCAGAGGGCGACTGGATTTCGGCCGCCCGCGCCGTTGTCGGTCCCGATTGCCCGATTGCCGCAAGCTACGACCTGCACGGCAATGTCAGCCAGAGGATCATCGATCAGCTCGACATCTTTGCTGCCTATCGGACTGCGCCGCATATCGACACGCCGGAAACCATGACCCGCGCCTGGTCGATGCTCGTCTCGGCGATCAGAGACGGAACGCGTCCGGGCATTGCCTGGGCGCCGGTTCCGGTGCTTCTGCCCGGCGAATGCACCTCGACTGAAGACGAGCCGGCGAAGGCGCTCTATGCTCAATTGCCGAAGATCGACAAGCGGCCGGGCATTCTCGACGCCAACCTGATGGTTGGCTACGTCTGGGCCGACGAGCCTCGGGCGACTGCCTGCGCGGTCGTGACCGCCACCGATAAGCCTGCCGCCAAGCGGGCGGCAGAAGAGATTGCCGCGGGCTACTGGGCTGAGCGCAGCAACTTCCGCTTTGGCCCGGTGACCGGACCGCTCAACGAGATGCTGGATATCGCCGAACGGGCGACGACGACGCCGATCATCCTCGCGGACTCCGGCGACAATCCGACCGGTGGCGGTGTCGGTGACCGAGCCGATGTGCTGAAGGCACTGCTGGCACGCGGCTGGCGCGGTGCCCTGATCGCCGGCATAACCGATCGCCCCGCGGTGGAAGCCTGCTTTGCTGCCGGTGCAGGCGAAACGCTGATGCTCAAGATCGGCGGTAGCCTCGACCCGGCAAGCCCCTGCGCCGAAATGTTGGTGGAGGTCGTCAGGCTCGACGATTCCGGTCTGGAGCGTGAGCGGCAGGCGGTGGTGCGCGTCGGCGCCATCGATATCGTCATTGCCGCGCGCCGCAGGCCCTATCACGATATCGAGGATTTCCGTCGGCTCGGTCTCGATCCTGAAGCCGTGCGGCTGCTCGTCGTCAAGTCGGGTTACCTCTCGCCTGAACTCGCGCCGATCGCCAATCCCAATCTGATGGCTTTGACCGAAGGCGTCGTCAATCAAGGCATCGCCGGCCTTGCGAGCTTGCGCCGTCAGCGGCCTGCTTATCCGTTCGACCAGGACTTTGCCTTCGAGCCTGTCGCCCGCTTCTCGTCCCGTTGGTCGAGCGGCGACTGAGGCTTTACTATCTGCATTTTTCCTACCCGAATTTCGGGTGGGCTCTCCTCTGCAGCGCCGCACGTCGTTCAAGACGCGTCAGGTCGCTGTAACGCTTTAAGTTGCTGCATGTTTGTCCTTAACTCGATCCCGATTTAAGGAACCATGTAGTGCCCTTCACCCGCTTCGCGGACACGTTCTAGCATGACTTCCACCATACTCAGCGCCATGCGCAACCCGGCCATGCGGATCAGCATGCTGGCGATCTTCCTGTTCGGCTTTGCGGGCGCTGCCACCTCGCCCTATCAGTCGGTTGTCGGCATCAACGAACTGGGTCTCAGCGACGCCATCTATTCGCTGCTGATCCTTCTTGCTTCGACCGTGAATGTCATCGTCAGCGTCTCGATCGGCATCCTGGCGGACCGCGTCGGCAATTATCGCGTGCTGATGTCGACGGCGATCCTGTTCGGCGTTGTGGGCTACGGCATCGTTTATATGCTGCCCTACCAGGCGAGCTTCGTCGTCAGCGTCCTCTTGCTGCTGCCGATTTATGGCGCGCTCTACACGCTGCTCTTTGCCAATGTGCGCAGCATCGCCCGGCGGATGAGCGGGAATGACGCCTCGTCGCTGACGACCGGCGCGCGCGCGGCCATATCGGTGTCCTGGGTTCTGGTGCCCGGGCTGGTCGGCTTCGCGCTGGCAGGCGGCGAAAGCATGCTGCCGGCCTATCTGCTGGCCTGCCTTGGTTGCCTCGCCAACCTGCTGATCGTCTATTTTTCGTTGCCCAATGAAGGCGGCGCCGATCCGTCGCTCGGCAAGCGGCTGTCCTACTGGACGTCGTTCCGAGAGATCCTGACGCCGCGCATCTTCCTGCGGGTGATCGCCGTTGCGACGATCACGTCGAGCCTGCACGTCAATGCCGCCGTGCTGCCGCTGATCATGACGGATGAGATCGGCGGTAGCGTCACCGATATCGGCATCATCGTCGGCATCGTCGCCTTCCTGGAAGTCGTCTTCATTTTCGTCTGGGCGCGCATCCAGTTGAGCCTGGTGCCGTTCAAGGCGCTGGCGCTGGGGACGGCCATCTACATCGGCTATATGGTGCTGCTCGGCTTTTCCACGGCCACGTGGCAGATCTACGCGCTCACGCTCATCAGCGCCTTCGGTGCAGCGGCGCTGATCACCATCCCGATCAGCTACCTTCAGGACCTGATTGCCGACCGGCCGGGCTTGGGAAGCTCACTGATTGCCGTGAACCTTTTCCTGAGCGGTGGGCTTTGCGCCGGGCTTTTTGCGCTCGGCACCCGGATCAGCAACTATTCCGGAACGGCGTTGCTCGGTGGTGTTGCAGGATTTGCCGGCTTGTTGCTGCTGCTGGCGCTCGATGGCGATAGAAAAGGAAAGAGGACGGTCAGCCGCGAACCAGGTTAGTCCCAGGGCTCATCGACAAATTTGCAGGTCAATGTGGTTTGGTTGTCTTGGAGACACCTCTTCTTTTGATCGACGAGGATCATAATCCTCGCGAAGAAGCGCGAGAAGTCGGCCTTGCTGGAGTTAAAGGTGGCTATCCCCAGCGCATGCGCCTGGGCCTGAGCCACGCAGGTCGCCAATTCCTGATCGGGGACATCGCTGTTTGCAACGACGACGGCGCGGTCAAACCGCCCTTCCGCAGAATAGTTCACCGCGGAGGCGCAGTTTCCTGCGCCGCTTCCTGCGGTGTCGTTGAGCAATTTGCTGTAGTAGGGGTCGAAGCCGAAATCTTCAATTTTGCGAACGTCGACCCGGCCATTCTGGACGACATCTTTTCTAAATATCACGCCGATGGTGTTTCTCCCGAGGCCCGGTTGGGCTCGCACCTCAATTCCGGCAGTGATGGCGAGCATTTGAATTGTTGAGAAGACTACGTCTCTCTTCTTGGTCTCCCCTTGGCTCATTCCGACGCCGATATACTCCGGGAAGGCGGTAAAATGTCGCTCTCCGTTGCGAACAGGGCCGAAGAAACTCACGTTCTGGGCGACCGAAGACGAAGCAATAAAGACGCTCGTAAGAAGCCCCACGGCAAACATAGGAAGTCTAATGGTTCTTCTCTTGTTTCTGCCCTTACACATGAAGCCTTCTCATAAACAATCAGCGCTCGCTTTAGCGAAAAGAAATCTTCTGCAACGCGTAGCCAGCAATGCGCTGGCATCATTATTTTCTAGCATTGCTATCAACAGTCGCAAGGCGCCGAAGCAAGGAAGATGCAGTCCCGGTACTTGTCTCATCAAAAAGTGATAGGGGCGCCTTGCGGCGCCCCTATCAGCATTTCCGTTGAGTATGTCAGTCGAAAGCGTATCAGTTGCCGAGGATACCCGGCAGGCGCAGGCCCTTGTCCTTGGCGCAATCAAGAGCGATGTCGTAGCCGGCATCGGCATGGCGCATGACGCCGGTTGCCGGGTCGTTCCAGAGCACGCGCTCAAGTCGCTTGGCCGCATCATCCGTGCCATCGGCGCAGATAACGACGCCCGAATGCTGGGAGAAGCCCATGCCGACGCCGCCGCCGTGGTGCAGCGATACCCAGGTCGCACCCGAGGCGGTGTTGAGCAGCGCGTTCAGCAGCGGCCAGTCGGAAACTGCGTCCGAGCCGTCCTTCATCGCTTCGGTCTCGCGGTTCGGCGAGGCGACCGAGCCGGAGTCGAGGTGGTCGCGGCCGATGACGACCGGGGCCTTGAGTTCGCCATTCTTAACCATCTCGTTGAAGGCGAGGCCGAGGCGATGGCGGTCGCCGAGACCCACCCAGCAAATGCGTGCCGGTAGACCCTGGAACGAGATGCGCTCGCGCGCCATGTCCAGCCAGTTGTGCAGGTGCTTGTTGTCGGGCAGCAGTTCCTTGACCTTGGCGTCGGTCTTGTAGATGTCTTCCGGATCGCCGGAGAGAGCCGCCCAGCGGAATGGTCCGATGCCGCGGCAAAACAGCGGGCGGATATAGGCCGGAACGAAGCCCGGGAAGGCGAAGGCGTTTTCAAGGCCCTCTTCCTTGGCGACCTGGCGGATGTTGTTGCCGTAGTCGAAGGTCGGGATGCCCATGTCCTGAAAGGCGATCATCGCTTCGACATGCTCGCGCATCGAGGCGCGTGCGGCCTTTTCGACAGCCTTCGGGTCGCTTTCGCGCTTGGCCTTCCACTCGGCCATGGTCCAGCCCTTCGGCAGGTAGCCGTTGACCGGGTCGTGTGCCGAGGTCTGGTCGGTGACCATGTCGGGGCGGATGCCGCGGCGAACCATTTCCGGCAGGATTTCAGCGGTGTTGCCGAGCAGGCCGACGGACTTCGCTTCGCCGTTTTTCGTCCAGCGCGCGATGATCTCCATCGCCTCGTCCAGCGTCTCGGCCTTCTCGTCGAGGTAGCGGGTCCGCAGGCGGAAGTCGATCGAGTCCGGGTTGCATTCGACTGCGAGGCACGAGGCGCCGGCCATGACGGCTGCGAGCGGCTGGGCGCCGCCCATGCCGCCGAGGCCGCCGGTCAGGACCCATTTGCCCTTGAGGTTGCCGCCATAGTGTTGGCGGCCGGCCTCGACGAAGGTTTCGTAGGTGCCCTGAACAATCCCTTGAGTGCCGATGTAGATCCACGAGCCGGCGGTCATCTGGCCGTACATGGCGAGACCCTTCTTATCCAGCTCGTTGAAATGATCCCAGGTCGCCCAATGCGGCACGAGGTTGGAGTTGGCGATGAGAACGCGCGGCGCATCCTTATGGGTGCGGAAGACGCCGACCGGCTTGCCGGACTGCACCATCAGCGTTTCGTCGTCGTTCAGGTCCTTGAGCGTCTCGACGATCTTGTCGAAATCGGCCCAGGTGCGCGCCGCTCGGCCGATGCCGCCGTAGACGACCAGTTCGTGCGGATTTTCCGCAACGTTCGGATCGAGGTTGTTCATCAGCATGCGCAGCGGCGCTTCGGTCAGCCAGCTCTTGGCGTTGAGCGTCGTGCCCTGGGGGGCGCGCACGTCGCGAATGTTGTGGCGCGGATTGTTCATGGTCATGCCTCGCTCCCTGTCTGTCTCTTGAGGTCAAATGCGATGGTTTCGATGCGGTTCAAAATGGCTTTCAGCGGCTCACGCAGCAGTGCTGAACGGGCGGCGTCGAGCGCGAAGGGTGGTTCTTCCGCTGCCAGATGGGTCGATTGCGCGAGTTCCATCTGGATCGCATGCACGCCAGTCTCGGGGCGCCCATAGTGGCGGGTCGTCCATCCACCCTTGAAGCGACCATTGAGAATGCTGCTGTAACCTTTTGCTGCAGCAGCGATTTCTGCTGTTTCCTTCTCGATTTCCGGTGCGCAGGTCTTGCCCATGTCGGTGCCGATGTTCAGATCCGGCAGCTTTCCTTCGAAGAGGAACGGGATGTGCGAGCGGATCGAATGGCAGTCATAGAGCACGACGACGCCATTGATCGCCTTGACGCGCTCGATCTCGGCGGCAAGCGCCGCGTGATAGGGCGCGTGGAACGTCTGGAGGCGTTCGGCGATATCGGCTTCGGTTGGCGCCTCTCCATCCTTCCAGATCGGCTTGCCGTCGAAATCCGTTTCCGGGATCAGGCCGGTCGTGTTCTGGCCGGGGTAAAGGCTGACGCCTTCGGGATCGCGGTTGGCGTCGATCACGTAGCGGTGGAAGGTGGCGCGAACGACGGTCACCTCCGGCAGCAGGCCGTCATAGAGCTGGTGGATATGCCAATCGGTATCGGCCAATATCCGGCCGTTGTCGTTGAGCCGATCCCAGATCGCAGCCGGCACGTCAGTGCCGGTGTGCGGAAATCCGAGGATGACCGGGGAGTTTCCCCTTTTGACTTCGAAGACCGCCATCTCAGCTCTCCAGGCCAGGCAGGATGCCGGCGGAGATGGCGGCGTTCAGGCGGCCCGAGGCGACGAGATCGCCGGCAGCCTTGAGGTCGTTGGCCATGTAGCGATCTTCCTCGATCGTCAGAGAGACGGCGCGAAGTGCCGCGGCTGCCTTCTGCAACTCGGGGCTCGTCTTCAGCGGCGCGCGGAACTCGACGCCCTGGACCGCGGTCAGGGCTTCGATGCCGACGATAGAGAACAGGTTTTCGGTCATCTGCAGCAGGCGGCGGGCGCCGTGGCAGGCCATCGAAACGTGGTCTTCCTGGTTGGCCGAAGTCGGGGTCGAGTCGACCGAGGCCGGGTGCGAGAGCTGCTTGTTCTCCGACATCAGCGCGGCGGAGGTCACCTCGGCGATCATCAGGCCGGAGTTGAGACCCGGCTTCTTGGCGAGGAAGGCCGGCAGGCCGTAGGAGAGTGCCGGATCGACGAGCAGCGCGATGCGGCGCTGCGAGATCGCGCCGATCTCGCAGATGGCCAGCGCGATCTGGTCGGCGGCAAACGCAACCGGTTCGGCGTGGAAGTTGCCGCCGGAGACGACGGAATTGTCCGAAAGGACCAGCGGGTTATCGGTGACGGCGTTCGCTTCGATCTCGAGCACGCGCGCGACCGAGCGCAGGAGATCGAGGCAGGCGCCATCGACCTGCGGCTGGCAGCGGATGCAATAGGGGTCCTGTACGCGCTCGTCGCCTTCGATATGGCTTTCGCGGATCGCGGAGCCGGCAAGCAAAGTGCGCAATGTGGCGGCCGTATCGATCTGGCCGCGATGACCACGCAGCGTGTGGATGTCGGGATGGAAGGGGGCGGACGAACCCATGGCGGCGTCGGTCGACATAGCGCCGGTGATCAGTGCTGCCTGCGCGGCGCGGTGGGCGCGGAAGAGACCGGCAAGCGCCAGCGCCGTCGAGGTCTGGGTGCCGTTGATCAGCGCCAAGCCTTCCTTGGCGGCCAGCACGACGGGCGTCAGGGCAGCGGCGGAAAGCGCCTCGGCGCCGGACATGCGGCGCCCTTCGAAGAAGGCTTCGCCATGGCCCATCATCACGGCTGCCATATGGGCGAGCGGGGCGAGGTCGCCGGAAGCACCAACCGAGCCCTTCTCGGGAATGACCGGGACTACGCCCTTTTCGAGCATGGCTTCGATCAGACGCACGAGTTCGAGACGGACGCCGGAGGCGCCGCGACCGAGCGAAACGAGCTTCAGCGACAGGATCAGACGCACGACGTTTTCGGCAAGCGGCTCGCCCACGCCGCAGCAATGCGACAGGATCAGATTGCGCTGAAGCGTCGCGACATCGGCGCTGTCGATCTTGATCGAGGCGAGTTTGCCGAAGCCGGTGTTGATGCCGTAGACCGGGGCATTGCCGGCGACGATTTCGGCGATGCGGCCGGCCGCCTTCTTGATTCCGGCGTCAAAGGACGGGTCCAGACGAGCCGGCTCTCCGGTCCAGTAGATGGTTTCGAGGTCGCGAAGGGGCACGGAGCCCGGATGTAGAATGATGGTCATTGACCGATCCTTTGCCCTCTGAAGATGCGTTCATGAAGTGGGTTGAAGCCGATGCGGTAGACGAGCTCGGCGGGATCCTCGATGTTCCAGAGCGCGAGATCGGCCGACTTGCCGACCTCGATGGTTCCGGTCTCCGCGAGCAGGCCGAGGGCGCGCGCGGCTTCGCGCGTTGTGCCGGCCAGGCATTCGGCTACCGTCAGCCGGAAGAACGTCGCCGACATGTTCATGGTGAGAAGCAGCGAGGTCAGCGGCGAAGTGCCGGGGTTGCAATCGGTGGCGATCGCGATCCGTGCGCCGGCGTCGCGCAGCGCCTGAACCGGCGGCAGGCGCTCTTCGCGGAGTGCATAGAACGCACCGGGGAGCAGCACGGCAACCGTGCCTGATTTGGCAAGGGCTGCGGCGCCTTCGGCGTCGAGATATTCGAGATGGTCGGCCGAGAGCGCACCATAGGATGCCGCGAGCTTCGCACCGCCGAGATTGGAAAGCTGTTCTGCGTGCAGCTTGACCGGCAGGCCTAGTGCCTTGGCGCGGTCGAAGACACGGGCGATCTCGGCGGTCGAGAAGGCAATGCCCTCGCAGAAACCGTCGACCGCATCGACCAGCCCTTCGGCGTGCGCTGCATCGAGGCCGGGCAGCACGACATCGGTGATGTAGTCGCCGTTGCGGCCCTTGTAGTCTGCGGGCGTCGCATGCGCGGCGAGGTAGCTGGTGACGACGCGGACCGGGCGGAGCGTTTCCAGCTTGCGGGCGGCGCGCAGCATGTTGAGCTCAGCCGTCACATTGAGCCCGTAACCGGACTTGATTTCGACCGTCGAAACACCTTCGGAAAGAAGCGTGTCGAGCCGTGGCAGAGCGCTTTCCACGAGTTGGTCGACGCTCAGCGCATTGGTCGCTTTCACCGAGGAAACGATGCCACCGCCGGCCCGTGCGATCTCTTCATAGGTGGCGCCTTCGAGCCGCATCTGGAACTCGCGGGCGCGGTTGCCGCCGTGCACGAGATGCGTATGGCAATCGATGAGGGCCGGCGTCAAGACGCGGCCTTCGCAGTCAACCGCTTCGAGGCGGCCTGCGAGGTTGGCCGGCAGATCGCGATCGGGACCCGCAAAAGCGATCCGCCCATCGACGACAGCAACGGCCGCATTCTCGACAAGCCCAAGTCCTTCGGCGCCTTCGCTCAGCGTCACAAGGCGCGTGTTGCGCCAAACGCCGGATGACTGCTTGCGGGTCGAGATATCGTTCATGAGGTCGCCTCCACTGGATATAATGTATATACATATTAATTCGCTCCACAAGAGGAAAATCGTGTGGCGGGAGGAAAAGGACAGGGCGGAAAGGCTAAGAAAAGAGGCGCGGCGCTGTTCAAAAACATGAGCAAGCTGCTCCAACAAATTGATTCTGTGAGCAACTTCTGTGCGATGTGCTTCCGAAGCGCGAGAACGCAAAAAAGCCCCGAAACCGGAATTTCGGGGCTCGTGTCAATCGATCGTCAGAAAAGATATCCGGCCGAAAGCCCTGCCATGTCGATTCGAGAGGCGAAGCCGACGGTACCGCTCGCCCCCGTCAGGCGGCGTGGTCCGCCTTGATGCGCAATCGTTCCACCAGGTCGACGAAGCGGGTGCCGGCGATGTCGAGCCTGCCGCTATTGTCGATGACGCTCACGCCGGGCCCCGACGTGACATCGGGGGCCTGGCGGCTCAGCCGTCGCAGGACTTCTTCCTCGCTCTCGCGGCCGCGTTCTGCAAGCCGCTTGGCCAGTACCGGTGCCTCGGCGGTGATGACGACGACGGCGATGTCGCCAAACGCTTCCCGGAACGCCGGCAGGGCGCCGCGGCTGCCGTTGACGATAGCGGTCATGCCGTTCCGCACATTTTCGAGCACCACGGAGGGGATGCCGTATTTGAGGCCATGCGCGTCCCAGAAGACGGCGAAGGCGCCGTCCTTCTGCATGTCGACGAATTCGTCTTCGGACACGCTTTCATGCACCTCGCCGCCGGCATCCGACGGACGGGTGATGACACGCCGGACGAAATGCACGTCGTGACAGTCGGCAAAATGCCGGGCGGCAAAGCCCATGACGCTGTCCTTGCCGGCACCGCTCGGTCCGACGACGACGACGAGTGCGCCTGCACCCTGTTCGTTCGCGCTCATGCGACACGCCGTCCTTCGCGCCAGACGGAGCGCACGACCGGAATGCCTTGCCTGCGGTGGACGCGGGCGATGTCGGCGCGCAGGCCGACTGCGACGCGGCCGCGGTCGTCAAGGCCGACGGTACGGGCCGGTGTCGAGGTCACCATCGCGATCGCCTTCGGCAGGTCGATGGCTTCGACTTCGTCGGAAAGAACGAAGGGCGCGTGGATCAGGCTGAAGGGCACATAGTCCGACGACAGCACGTCGAGCACGCCACGTTCCGCCAGGTCGCGGGCGGCGATGTTGCCGGAGTGCGACTTGCCGCGAACGATGTTCGGCGCGCCCATGAGCACGCTCAGGCCCGCGCGGTGCGACGCTTCGGCGGCTTCGAAGCTTGTCGGGAATTCGGCAAGCTTGATGCCGAAGCCGACCGATTCTTCGACGTGGTCGACGGTCGCGTCGTCATGGCTGGCAATCGTGATGCCGCGGGCGGCGCAGGCCTCAGCCAGCGCAGTGCGGTGCGGGCCGGCATATTTCGCCGAAAGCGCCTGCTGACGCTCGACGAAGCGGGCGAACTCCGCGTCGGAAAGGCCGCGCTTGGATTTGTAGTAGAGCGTGTACTGGTCCATCGTCTGGAACTGACGCTGGCCGGGCGCGTGGTCCATCAGCGAGACGAGCTTGACCTGTGGGTCGTTCCGGAAGTCATCGTAGTGATCGAGCACGTCGGAGGTGGAGACCTCGCAGCGCAGGTGGATCAAGTGGTCGGCGCGCAGCCGACCTTCTTCCTTGGCCTGCGCCAGCGCGTCGGCCATGCTGCGCATCTCGCCCTTCTGGAAGCCGCCATCTTCGTCGGAGCCGAGCCGAAGGCAGTCGAAGACCGTGGTGATGCCCGAGGTGACGACCTGCGCGTCATGCGCCTGGATCGCCGCGATCTTCAGCCAGCGCACGCCCGGGCGCGGCGAATAGTGGGCCTCGAGGTGATCGGTGTGCAGTTCAATGAGGCCCGGAATGAGGTAGTCGCCTTCGAAGTCCTCGCCGCTGGCGACCGTCCCCGCGGAGATATCGGCAATCTTGCCGTCGCGGATCAGCACCGAACCGTCGAGGATACTGTTCTCAAGGACGATGCGGGCGTTGGTCAAAACCTGTTCTTTGCTCATCTCATGCGATCTTTCGTTGGGTGTCGCTGCCGAGCGGCAGCAGGGAGCGGACAGTAAAGGGGGCGCCGCGCTCCGGTTCGACGAAGAGCGCGACTGACGTTACGTGAAGTGGCTTGCCGATGTGCTCGGCAAAGGTGGTTTCGAGCGCCGAGCTCATGATGCCGCTGGTTTCGGTGGGCACCGGTCCGGTCAAAGTCAGATGGAACTGAAATTCTTCGAATACATAGGGATAGCCCCATTCCCTCAGGTAACGCCTCTGGCGTTCCGGGAGGCTCTGCGGCTTGCGCCGGGCGAAGTCCATCTCCGACAGGGGTGCACGGAACGGGTCGAAGCGGTGAACGGCATCTTCGGCCAGATCCTGCAGTTCGGCAGAGGGAGCGGACGGCACTAGGGCAAAAAACGGACCGAGCTGGTGCAGGACGATTTCGGGGATTTCGAAAGGATCGAGGTCAGCGGCAAAGCATTTGAAGATGTTGAGGAGTTCGTCTTCGTCGCGGCCCTCGGCAAGCTCGAAGGGAGCCTTCAGCGTTCCGTGGAAACCGTAGCGTCGCGGGTCTGCTGTCAGTGTGCGTTGCGTCGCTTCGTCGATCCCGGCGATCGTCGGAAGAGCAAGATCCTGGCCGGTAAAGGCGTCACGGCCAAGCCAACGGGACGCGGTCTGCGACAGCCGGTCGTCCGCCGGCGGCGCGAAGTAGATTGCATAACGCACGGTCTTCACTTTCTTGTAGCGACCGGCCCGCCGGGGAGGCGGGTCGATTGTTTGCGGGATGCGATGCGCAGCTAGCCGATTTCCATGACAACATCATGATGGCGGACGCGCAAATGCTTGGCTGTCGTCAATGTGCCCTGCGACCCATAAGGCGTGAACGGCACGCGTTCGAGATGCTGTCGAAAATAAAGACAACCAGCAAGATCAGAAGCACCATGTAGGCGACATTTTCCCAATCGGAATTGGTGCGCATTGCTTCCCACAGCTTGAGACCGATACCGCCCGCGCCGACGGCGCCGATGATCGTCGCCGAACGGGTGTTCGATTCCCAGAAATAAAGCGCCTGGCTGGCAAAGACCGGCAACACCTGCGGCAGCACGCCGAAGCGCTGTACGGCAAGCGGCGCGGCGCCCACCGACTTGACGCCTTCGCGCTGCTTGTCGTCGATGTTTTCCAGCGCCTCGGAATAGAGCTTCCCGAGCGTGCCGGTGTCGGTGAAGAAGATCGCCGAGATACCGGCAAGCGGTCCGGGGCCGAAGGCGCGGGTAAAAAACAGCGCCCAGATGAACATATCGACCGACCGCAGGAAGTCGAAGAAGCGCTTGACCAACTGATTGGTCATGAAGCTTGGCGTGATGTTGCGGGCTGCGAGGAAGCAGAGCGGGAAGGCGATCAGCGATGCAAAGAGTGTGCCGACGAAGGCCATGACGACGGTCTGCAGCAGCTTCGTCCAGACATCCAGATGCTGCCACTCGGCGTTATAGAGGATGTTGTTCCAGGCAAGCGAGAGGTTCGAGCGGGACAGATCGATGCGCTCGCCGGATATGATGAGCGAGGCGACCTCGCCGTAGCTCTTGCCGAAGAAGGGCGAGTTGGTGTCGAAGAGGAAGTTCGCCCAGCCGAAGAAGCGATTGCGGATAGAAACCTCGTCGCCTTCGACTTCGGCCCAGCCGGTGGCGCCGAATGCAAGCACGATCTTCTCGCCTGGACGCTTCTGCGTCGCCCAGGTGGGCAGCGTGCCCTGCGGCATCACCCTGTCGGCGCCATCGACGGCCATCACCAGGGTCTCGCCGCCATGCGTCGCCTTGACCAGGCTGTCGGCGATCTCGATCCTGGTTGAGCGGTCATAGGTCACGACGACTCGGGTCAGGACTTCTTCCGTGCGGGTTTCGACGCGGTTCTGAGCTTCGGCCGTGGTGGTGCCGCCGAGTGCTGAACCGGGCGTCATGAAGCTGAAGGACGAGCTTACCTTCGGCTTTGCCGCCTGCGTCGTCGACGCCGGAATTTCCACGCGGCGCGTCACCGTCTCCTTGTCGAGTTCCACCCAATCCGGATCGGGATTGGGCCCGAACGGCGAATTGCGCTGATAGTTGAGGCTCATTGTCCGGTCGGAGGCGATGTGGATCTCGGGCCGCACCTCGTAGGAGACCCAGTCGGCGAGATAAGTGCCGGCGATACCCCAGTTGGCATTGCCAAGCACCTGACCGATCGAGAAGAACCACCAGCTGAAGATGAGATAGACGACAATGCCGCCGGCGATCGTTGCCGTGCGTACACGCTTGGAGGTCGAGGATTTCAGGAGCTCGGGATGGCGGGCCGCGATCGCGTCCATCTCCATCGGGCTCAGTCGTGTGGTCGTGGTCATAGCGCGCACCTACTGGGCAAGCTGGAAGGCCTGTTCGCCAACGAGGCGACGGCGAAGCCAGGCGGAAAACTGGTCGACGGCGAAAATGGTCGCAAACAGCAGGATGACGATCGCAAGCGTTTTCGCCTGGTGGCCCTGGCCGATCGAAAGGCGCAGCAGCTCGCCGATGCCGCCGCCACCAACGGCGCCGATGATGGTCGAGGCGCGCACGTTGATTTCGAGGCGCAGCAGGAAGTAGCTGGTGAAGTTGGGCAGCACCTGCGGCACCATGCCGAACCAGACGCGCTCGATCCAGTTGCCGCCCGCAGCACGCAGGCCCTCATCCGGTTTCATGTCGGCGTTTTCGACCACTTCGTAGAAGAGCTTGCCGAGCGCACCGACCGTGTGGATCGAGACCGCGGCGATCGCGGGAATGGGGCCGAGCGAGAGGATGGCGAGGAAGAAGCCGGCAATCACCACTTCCGGAAAGGCGCGCAGGATCTCCATGATCCGGCGAACGGTACCGCGGATCCACGGATTGGGCATCAGGTTGCGCGCTGCGAAGAAGCAGAGCACGAAACCGAGTGCCGTGCCGATGATCGTCGAGAAGATCGCGATGTTCACGGTCTCCAGCATCTTGTGCAGGTATTCGGGGATATAGAAGCTGTCGGTCAGGTACAGCCGGCCGTCCGGGTAGTTGTATTTGAAGCTGCCGTCGTCATAGGGCGAGGGCAGGTCCGAACATGGCACGGAAGATTTCCAGTCCGTCACGCGGTGCGAGATCGCCGACGAAGTCGAAGAAATGCGGCAGGCGATCGAAGAACTTGCCGGCGTTGGAATCGTTGGCGAACCAGAGCGAGCCTGAGAGCGCCAGGAAGAGGATGCCGAAGCCGAGCCAGGAGTAAAGCCGGCGGCGGGAACTCTGTTCCTGCCAATGGCGCTCGATGACGGCGCCGTTGTCGCTCAGGTTCCGCGGGAGCAGGGAAGTTGCCATGACCGTTCCGGCTCGCGCCGGCCTCTATGGCATTTCAAGGAAAAGCACGGAGCGGCTTTCCGTCAGGAAATGCGTGAAAACAAAGCGGTAGGGTATGGTTGAAGGGCTGGTGTCGAGCACCCCTTCAAACAGTGAAACGCTGGCCGTTTGGGCGGCCAGCGTTCCCGGAAGATGCGGTCTATCAGCCGCCGATCGTTGCCTTGCGGGCGTCGATGATCGGCTTGTAGAAATCGGAGTTGACTTCGGTGTAGCCGGTGAAGTCACCGCCCTGGATGGCGGAGAAGCAGGCAGCGTCGGTCTTCGGCAGGTCGACCATGAACTGCTTGAACTTCGCCTTCATGTCGTCGTTCATCGAGGTGCGCACGACGATCGGGCCGTTCGGAATCAGTGGCGACTTCCAGAGCTCGACGAGGTCGTTCATGTCGAGGATGCCCTTGTCGACCATCTTCTTCAGGTTGCCCGAGGTGTAGCCGTCCTTGAATTCGCCGACACCCGAGCCGAAGGTCGTGCCGGCATCGAAGGTGCCCTTGACGACTTCGAGAACGAGGTTTTCGTGACCGCCGCCGAAGCCGGTTTCACCGAAGAATTCCTTGACCGGCGCGCCGATCGCTTCCGGCAGCGTGACGAGCGGGACGAGGTAGCCCGAGGTCGAGTCCGGATCGGCGAAGCCGAGCTTCTTGCCCTTCAGGTCTTCGAGCTTGGTGATGCCGGAATCCTTGCGGGCAACCATGATCGAGTGGTAGCCGGTCGAACCGTCGGTCTGAACGGTCGTCAGGATCGGCTCGACGGCGTCAGCCTTGGCGAGGTAGATCTTGGCATAGCCGGAAGCGCCGAGCTCGGCGTAGTCGAGCGTGCCACCGAGCAGGCCCTGGATAACGCCGTCATAGTCGGCGGCCGGGAACAGCGAGACCTTCTCTACGCCGATGGCAGCCGGCAGCTTGTCGACGAGGCACTGGAAGTTGCGCAGGCGGTCGGCTTCGTTTTCGCCGCCGAGAATGCCGATGCGGAATTCCTTGAGGTCTTCAGCCTGGGCGTGGCCGACGAGGGCGAGGAGCGCGACGGCGCCCAGCAGAGCTTTCTTCAGCATAAGGTTCTCCCGTGTGTCCGGCTTGGCCGGATCCTATTCGGTTTCAAAGAGGTGCCCTTGACGCGGGCTTTCGATCCTGGCGGGCGTCAGATGCCGGCCAGTGCCAGCGGCTTGAGGCCGGCAGATGCCGTTTCTTCCTGCGGTTCTGCCGCCGGAATGTTGATACTGGTGGAGGTCATCGATTCCTCGATGCCCGTGTCGGCGCCGTAGATCTCGGCAACCGCTGCCGCCGTCAGATCCTTGGGCTGGCCGTCGAAGACGACGCGGCCATGCGCCATGCCGATGATGCGTTCGCAATAGTTGCGCGCGGTATCGAGGGTGTGGAGATTGGTGATGACCGTGATGCCGTCGCGTTCGTTGATGTCGCGCAGTGCGTCCATGACGATTTTGGCGTTCAGCGGGTCGAGCGAGGCGATCGGCTCGTCGGCGAGCAGAACCTTCGGCTGCTGCATCAGTGCGCGGGCGATCGCCACGCGCTGCTGCTGGCCGCCGGAGAGCGTGCCTGCGGGCTGAAGTGCGGTCTGTTCGATGCCGAGGCGCTCGAGCGCGCCGATCGCCATGATGCGTTCTTCGCGGGTGAACATGTTGAGGATGCTGAGCACTGTCGAGCGGTGATTGAGACGACCGAGCAGAACGTTGGTGAGCACGTCGAGGCGCGGCACCAGGTTGAACTGCTGGAAGATCATCGCGCAGTCACGCTGCCAAGTGCGCAGTGCAGCGCCGCGAAGCGACGAAACCTCACTGCCGTCGAAGACGATCGAACCCGAAGACAGGTCGACGAGACGGTTGATCATGCGCAGCAGCGTCGACTTGCCGGCGCCCGAACGGCCGATGACGCCGACCATCTGACCCTGGGGGATGTCGAAGGTAACCGAACTTACGGCTGTCTTCTTGCCGAACTGGCGGGTTACACTCTTCAACTGAAACATTTCTAGCAGGTCCTCTTTCGGGGAGACCGGTCATCGGTATGACACCTGCCATATCGGCGCTTCATGAAAGCGAAATGTCAGTTTGTTGTAAGTTCTGTTACAGTTCACACCCGCGCGGGCTGGGTTAATCAAAAGTGAACGACATCGCGCCGGTGGGTGCCCGATTGGCCACCTCCCGCAAGATTGCAGCTTGAGATTCGGCTGGATCGAGGGCGGTCGCCTGATCGCGTCCTAGCACAGTACCGCCGGGCGTTTCCTGGCTCTACGGTCCAGGCTCCAAGGTCGCCCCCGGAACATAGAGCGCGATCGGTCGGATCTCGTAGATCGCCGTTGGATTGCTGCGTCGCAGGGCGCGTGCCGCTGCGATAGCCGCCTCGATCGTCGGGAAGTCCACGACATAGAGGCCGAGAAGCTGCTCTTTGGTTTCCGCGAAAGGGCCGTCTGTGACGATGCCTTCGCCCTTGCCCCTCAGTGTCACCGCACCTTCGACGGGGCCGAGCCGTGCGGCCGGTCCGAATGATTTCTGCTGAACGAAGCGATCATGCACCTGGAGCAGCTCGGACATCAGGGCCGCATCCTCCTCCTCGCTCCAGGATTCGACCACGCCTGCCGTGTGATAAGCCAAGATCGCATAATACATGAACCGTCCTCCCGGAGGTATTCCTGTCAGGTTTCGCCGATGGCTTCAATCGGTGTGGCGAGGTTCATGGGTTCAACGCTACTCTCTAAATCAGCCTCAGGATGCTGCGACCTACGATAGGCCCGGGCGTCAGTCAGGGAACCGCGCCTTTGAGTTCGCGCGCCGGACCACCGCCTTGTCCTAACGGTTGTCCAAAGTCAGAGACTGCGATGTCCCAGTGCATCATGCCAGCATGGATGCACTCTGTGCCGGAGTGCGCTTCGTTGGCTCATTCATCACGAAGACACATGGTCCCATCACTTCGTTTCATGGAGCGGATGCGCTTCCGCCCTTGACTCGTCTTTATCGATCTTTTCTAACTTATGTTGTCAGACATCTTACATAAACGGGAACCCATTGCTGACGTTCAAACAGGAGGAATGCGTGAGGAAACTGGTTCTACAGCTCGCCGTCGGCGCTGCCGCGCTGGCGCTTGCCACCGCCGCGCAGGCAGGCGAGACGCTCGACCGTGTCATGAGCAAGAAGGCCATGGTGGTCGCCACCAATAGCGGGTGGCCGCCGCAGAGCTATCTCGACGACAGCAACCAGCTGGTCGGCTTCGACATCGATGTCTCCCGCGAGATCGGCAAGCGCCTTGGCGTCGAGGTCAGCTTCGAGACGCCGGACTGGGCGACCTTGACAGGCGGCCGCTGGCAGGGACGTTATGACGTCGGCGTCGGCTCCGTCACCCCCACCAAGGCGCGCGCGCAGGTCATCGACTTCGCCGGCATCTATTACTACAGCCCCTATGTCTATGTGCTGCACAAGGACAGCGAGGCGAAGTCTGTCACCGACCTGAACGGCAAGGTCGTCGGCGTTGAAACGGCCACGACATCGGAAGATTTCATTCGCCGGCAGTTGGAAATCGACGCGCCGGGGCTTCCGCCGATCGAATACAAGCTGGAACCGGGCGAGATCCGCACCTTCGCCGATTCCATGCTTCCCTTCGACGACCTGCGCCTCGGCAATGGCGTGCGCCTTGATGCGGTCATCGCGCCGGAACAGACAGCGCTCAACGCCATCAAGAACGGTTATCCGCTCAGGGTCCTTGACGGCGAGTACGCGTTCAAGGAGCCGCTCGTCGTTATCGCAGAAAAGACCGACCCCGAGTGGACGAAGAAGATCGGCGACCTCATCGCGGAGATGAAGAAGGACGGCACGCTCGCGAGCTTTACCACCAAGTGGTACGGCAAGGACTATAGCGCCGACTGAATTGGACAAGTCTGCGCGGCGGCAGTTCGTGCCGCCCCGCAACCCTTAATCGCTGTCCGCAGAGCGAGAGAACATGTCCTATCCCGACACCTACTACAAAAATACAATGGTCGACCGGAAGGTCAGACCAGTGCTTTCGGAAACCATCGAATGTCACACGGTCGTTGTCGGCGGTGGGCTTGCTGGTCTGACAACGGCGCTTCAGCTTGCACGCGCCGGGCAGTCGGTGGTCGTGCTCGAAGCCGAGAGTATCGGCTTCGGGGCTTCCGGTCGAAATGGAGGCTTCGTCAGCCCCGGTTTTGCGACCGGTGGCGAGAATATTGCCCGAATGGCCGGTGCCGAAGGGGCGCGGCAGATCCACCGCCTGTCGATCGAAGGCGTGGATTTTGTTCGCGATACGATCGCGGCGCTGAAGATCGAGAGCGCGCATGCGCAGCCCGGCATCACCAGCGTGCTGCGCTATGACGACGACGGCAGCATGAAGGCACATGCCGACGCGATGCGTCAAAACTACGGATACGAATTGGAATACTTCGACACCGAGCATATTCGCGCGGTGTTGAAGTCGAAGCGCTATTTCCAGGGTCTGCGCGACCCCAAGGCCTTCCACATGCACCCGCTCAACTACCTTCGTGCAGTGGCAGAAGAGATCGAACGGCTGGGTGGGCGGATCTACGAAGGCTCGGCGGCAACGGCGAGCACACTCGACGGGGCCGAAAAGACGGTGTCGACCGCCCGCGGCCGCGTCAAGGCCCGCCAGGTCGTCTTCACGACCGGTGGCTACACCGGCGCGCTCAACGGTCGGCTGCGGCGTGCGTTCCTGCCGATCGCCACCTATGTGATGCTGAGCGAAGAAGCGCCAGACCTGATCCGTTCTGCCATCGTCACCCGCGACGCGATCGGCGACAACCGCCGCGCCGGGGACTATTACCGGCTGGTGGATGGAGGCAAGCGGCTGCTTTGGGGTGGGCGGATCACCACGCGTGCAGCTTCGCCGGCGGCCCTTGCGGCCGAATTGCGGCGGGAGATGACGGGCACCTATCCGCAACTCAAGGAACTGAAGACCGAACTCGCCTGGTCTGGGCTGATGTCCTATGCACGCCACCTGATGCCCCAGATCGGTGAGATGCGGCCGGGAGTCTGGCATTGCACCGCCTTTGGCGGCCACGGGCTCAACACCACGGCGATCGGCGGCAAGCTGGTAGCCGAAGGCATTCTCGGACAGTCAGACCGCTACAAGCTCTTCCGGCCGTTCGGTCTGGTCTGGGCCGGCGGCTATGCCGGGCTGGCGGTTGCTCAACTCACCTACTGGAAACTGCAGGCACAGGACTGGTGGCGCGAGCGCGCGGCCTGAACGCCGGAGATTTTGAGATGATTGGTCGTCTGATACTGACTTATCCGGACGTCGCGCGACGGTCCGGCATGTTTCTCATGCTGGCGCTCGTCACGCTGGCGATCTACGGGCTCGGCATCAGCCCCGCCTGGATTGGGCATCTGCTGCCGACTTCGGCAGGGTGGCTGGAAGCCAATCCAGCGCTCGGCCGGTTGGTCAGCGCCTTGATGGTCGCGCTGATCGCGGTAGCGAACTGGAAGGCTTTGCGGCAATTGCCGCGTAGCGGACAGGTGATCGGCGTCTGGGTCGAGCTCTTCGTCCTGCTGATGCTGTTCTTCTACTCGTTCGATCTGTCCTTCGCCTTCATCGGCAAGAAGATCGGCTACCTGGTCTCCCAGGGCGTCGTCACGACGCTCTATATCTCGGTGATCTCGATCGCGATCGCCACCCTCATCGCGCTGGTCGGGGCAATTGCGAAGCTGTCGAAGAACGGCGTGATCTACGGTCTCGCGACCTTCTACACCTCGCTCTTCCGCGGTCTGCCCTTGTTGATGCAGATCTACATCATCTATCTCGGCCTGCCGCAGGTCGGCTACGTCATCGGTGCGGTGCCGGCGGGCATCCTGGCGCTGTCGCTCTGCTATGGCGCCTATATGACGGAGATCTTCCGGGCCGGCATCGAGAGCATTCCCCGCGGCCAGACGGAAGGCGCGACCGCACTCGGCCTTAGCCCGAGCCAGACGATGGCGCTGGTGATCATGCCGCAGGCGATGCGCGTCATCGTCCCGCCGACCGGCAACCAGTTCATCGCAATGCTGAAGGACTCGTCGCTCGTCTCCGTCGTCGGGGTCTGGGAGATCATGTATCTCGCCCGCACTCAAGGGCAAACCGAATTCCGGCACATCGAGATGCTGATCACCGCCTCGATGATCTACTGGATCCTGTCGATCGGTCTTGAGTTCCTGCAGTCGCGTGTCGAGGCCCGCTTCGGGCGCTTCGATGTCCGCTGAGTACGGTTGCGCACGCGAATTTCTTGGGGTGGAAAGCCTGAAGACGCTCGCCATTTACCCGGCCCGTTGTTGAACTGGGTCGGGTGAGGCGGGCTCGTCTTGTTACAGAGTGTGCGGCTGTTGCGGAAACCCGCCGACATGGGTGCAGGTGCGCGCAGCGAGGTCGCGCCCGGCCTCCAGTCGCTCGATCAGCGGGCGGCCTTCGAGATGAGCCAGAATGAACCCGGCGATAAAGCTGTCGCCCGCGCCGGTAGTGTCGACGACATCCACAGGACGACTGCCGGTCGATACTAGTTCGGTTCCGTCGATTGCGAGCGAGCCGAGGGCGCCTCGCGTGACAACGGCCAGCTTAGCACCGCGAGAGAGGAAGCCATCAGCCAATCGTTCTGCGTCCTGATCGCCGTCGCCGCCGGACCCGAAGGCGATGTTGAGGCCCTCCACGCCAAGGTCGGCGGGGGCGGCGTTGACGGAGACATCCTGCGAGACGCTGACGCCCTCGGCTGCAAGTGCCCGGCGCAGCGCGCCGCCGTCGTCGAGCCAGCCGATATGCACGTGATCCATGGTCTTCAGGAGAGCGAGGTCTTCCGCGTCGGGTCGGTAGCCGGCACAGGCGCCGAAATCCTCATAGAGGAAGACACGGTCGCCATCCGGCGTGATGCCGATGTCGGTATAGGCGGTGTTGACGTCGCGCTCCTTGAGGCCGTCAAGCCGCACGCCGTTCTGCTCGAGAAGCTGCCGCACCTGTGTGCCGCCGCGGTCACGACCGACGGCGCCGAAGTAGAAAGATTGGTGTCCGAGAAGCGCCAACTGCACGGCGACATTGATCGCGTTACCACCGACATAGGTTTCCCCGACCGGCGCCTGGAAACGGTCGATGCAATTGTCGCCGACGGCAGCAAGGCGGAAAGTGGTCATGGCGTCTCCTGGCGGGCGCATGGAAAGGTCGCGAACGCGTTTTCGCATCCGCGACCGTCGGGCGAACGATTACGTCTCGAATGCTCAGTAGGCAACGCGCTTGTAGTAGCGCCGCGTCGTCAGCGGGTGATTGCGCATGACCTCCAGGTGGGCACTGATGCGCTCGAGCACCGTTGCAAGCACGATCGGCGAGACGAGACCGCGCACGTCGGGAGAAAGGCCGGGGAGGGTAGACTCCGCTGTGTCGAGCACGGTGAGCTTGCTTGTGTAGCTAGGCACGAAGTTCTGAACGCGCTCGGCGAGCGGACGCATCGCATCTTCGCCCTTGAACAGGACGACGCTGACGTCCTGTTCGACCAGTTCGAGCGTTCCATGGAAGAAGTCGGAGGCATGCACCGGACGGGTGCGGATCCACTGCATCTCCTCGAGAATGCACATGCCGTAGTAGAAGGCTTCCGGCCACACGTTCCCGGCGCCGATGATGATATGATAGTCGGAGCCAGCAAGAACCTTCGCGAAATCCTCTGCTCGGGGTTCGAAGCTTCGCTTCACCTCCAGCAGCGCCTGCGGTAGGGTTTCGAGTTCACCCACAATCCGCTCGTAATTTTCGAGTTCCCCGCGGTGGCGCATGATCGAAAGCGCAATGAACAGCGATTGCAGATAGAATGACTCGCAGGAGGTGTCGTCTTCGGCGAAATTGACGAAGACGTGGTCGCCGCCTTGGCCGAGTGGCGTGTCCCGATGCCCGACCAGCGTCAATACCGTCGCGCCAACCGCTTTTGCCTTCTCGAGCAGCGCCACGCTTTCCTTCGTGGTGCCGGAGAGGGAGGGAATGACCACGATGGACCTGGAATTCAGGTTTACCGATCCGGAAAGGACGAGCTCTGCCGGCAGGTCGCTAAAGGTGGGAAAGCGGGACTGGCGCTGAAGAAGCTGGGCTGCCGGCTGCATCAGGATGGCGGCGCCTCCCGTTCCCGTGAAAAAGATGTTCTCCGCGCCGGCGGCGAGACAAGCCGCGATGGTGGTGTCCAGTTGCTGGCGCAGTGCGCCAGCGCCCAACTGGATGCGAAGAAATCTCTGTTCGTCGAAGTTCAGCATGGCACGCTTTCCCGGTGATTGCCTCGGTCGGCGGTCATGGCGTCCGCCGTTCTCCTTAATGTTGTAAGACAACTGACAACAATGCGAAGCGGTGTCAAGAGAGATATCTCGCCAGCACCGCTGCACCTCGCGATGCACGCCGAGTAGCAGCGAAAATCCGGTTGGCCGGAGGCGCACTTGACCTTCCAGAATTTGTCAGACAAGAACATCCTTGTGATTGTTCAACGGAGTGAGAGGAATTGGACGAACCCCTTCGTGATACGCGCACACTGGTCATTCAGCTCCGCGACCGCATCGCAGATCTGATTCGCGACGAAGGGCTCAATCCCGGCGACAAACTGCCGACCGAGGCGCAGTTGACGCAGCGCTTCAAGATCTCGCGTCCGGCGCTGCGCGAAGCGCTGAAACTGCTTGAGCAGGACAGCATCATCTATGTCGAGCACGGCCGGGGGCGGTTCGTCTCGGCGATGTCCGCCGTGCAGGTCGATCGGCCGATCACCGTCTTCGAAAGCGTCACGGACATGGCCCGGCACTATGGCTACGCCACGGCCAACAAGGTTCTTTCGGTGGCGGAGGAAGCACCCGACGCCACCACGGCTGAGCAGTTGCGGCTCCAGCCGGGCGAGCGGGTGATCCGTCTCGAACGGCTGCGGCTGCACAAGGACGAGCCGATCCTCTATTGCGTCGACTTCATCCCGCGCAGCATCATCCCGTTGCGCCTTTATGATGTCGATTGGACAGGTTCACTGCTCGATCTGCTGGATCAGCACAGGAGCAGGCCCAGGATGTCGGCCGCGATTGTCTCCGCCGTCATGCTTCCAGATGATGTGGTGGAGCGCAACGACCTGCGCGATTTCGGGCCGGCACTGCTGATCCGCGAGACCTGTTTCAATGCGGCCGGCTTGCCGGTGGTCTACGCGCTCGACTATCACCGCGGCAGCCATTTTTCCTTCAGCCTAGCGCGTAAGTGATCCGGCCGACGGTCGAGGTCGGCCAGCAATCGACTTTGAACGACGTGACGCGGCGAGGAACAGCCTCGTTATTGCTCCAGACGCGCCGGGCTGAACTTCGATGGGTCGAGACCGACCGCGTCAAAGCCTTCCGGGGGCGAGGTGCCGACGACGAGGTTCGCGGCGAGTGCGCCGAGCGCCGGTGAGGTCAGGATGCCGTAGCCGCCCTGGCCGGCGAGCCAGAAGAAATCCGGTCGGTCGCGGGCAAAGCCGATGACCGGCAACTTGTCGGACGAGAAGCTGCGCATGCCGGCCCAGCTCTTGAAGATGCGGCGAACCGGTACGGTCGTTGCCTCTTCGATGTAGTGCGCCGCCCAGGCGACGTCGATTTCCTCGGGCTGGACGTCGGCCGGCTCGCAAGGGGTGGCGTCGGCCGGCGAGGCGAGCAGCCGCCCACCCTCGGGCTTCATGTAGAAGTCTTCATCGATCTCGTTGATCTCCGGCAAGGTGAGCGCATCGATGCCTTCGGGAAGATCAACGGTGATCGCCGTGCGGCGATGCGGCACGATACCGACGGGGGCGACGCCGAACAGGTCCGCAACCGGATCGGCCCAACCGCCGGCGGCGTTGACGATCGTCTTTGCGCTGACATTGCCGGCACTTGTCGTGAGCACCCAGCGATCGCCATCCCGATGCGGCGCCAGCACGTCCGAGCGTTCGACGATCGTGGCGCCATGCCGCCGTGCGCCCCTGACGTAACCCTGCACGAGGTTCTCGACTTCGATGTCCCAGAAATGCGGATCGTAATAGGCCGCGGCAACGTAGTCACGCCGGAGAATAGGCACGCGTGCGATAACTTCGTCGATGGTCAGCCTTTGGATCTCGGCATTGGCGCGACTTTCCTCGGCGAAGACCTCTTCGAAGCGATCAATCTTCTCGGCGTTGGCGATCATGACGCCGCCGCGCTGCTTGAGCAGCGCCACCTCGGAGAACCCCTCAGGCGGATTGTCGAAGAAACTTTTGGAGATCGAAGCGAGCGCGCAGACCTCGGGCGTATTGTAGCGCAGGACAAACTCTGCGGCCGAGCGGCCGGTGCTGTGATAGCCGAGCCCTTCCTCCCGCTCGATCACCACGACGGAGCGATGTGGTGTCAGGAAATAGGCGAGTGACAGGCCGGCGATCCCGCCGCCAATGATTGCCACATCGTAGTCTCGCATGTCCCGCCTCCATTGGTTGTTGGCGGGACCATAGGCAAGCTGCCAACCGCGTTCAAATTTATAACCGGAAAGGTGGCTATCAATTCTGATGATGGTCAGGCTGTCTCGTCGAGACAGTGGTCGAGGGGCTCGGTATCGGCGACATGGGAAAGAAAAGCAGCCTCCGCCGGATTGAGGATCGCGTTCGGGTTGGAAATGCGAAAGACATCAGTCGTCGGCAGGTCGGTGTAGGGCGGCAACTGCCAGAGCTGGCCCTCCGCAACGGCTGGCGCCGCCAGGTGGTCGGGCAGCATGCCGATGCCGACATTGGAGGCGATCAGCCGCATGACCTCTTCGACATTGCAGGAGACGGCGCGGACCTGCTGGCCGAAGGATCCGACGGCACGCACCGCCGTCACCGAGTTCATATGCTGCCCGCCAAGCACGTCGGCGATGAAGGCGATATAGGGATTGCCCCTGAGATCGTTGAAGTCGACGCCTTGAACGCCGAACAGCGGATGATCGCGGCCGCAGTAGAGCGCGTAACGTTCGCGTACATGGAAGCGTTTGTTGAGCCAGTCGGGTATGTTGCCGTCGCAAAGGCCGATGGTCGCGACGTTTCGCTCGACGGCGCTTAGAACGTCGACCGTCGTCGCGACAGTGACCGATAGCGTCACCTTGGAGTGCAAACGGAAGAAACTTTCGAGCTTGCGGTCCCAGGCAGGGTTGTGGGCGTGGCTGACTGAGTGGATGTTGAGGTGGCCGGTGATTTCCTCTCCGGCGATCTCCAGTACGTTCGGCAGCCGAATGACGGCCGCGAAGATATCGCGGCATTGGGCATGCAGGCGGGCGCCGGCATCCGTCAGGTTGAAGCGCCCGGGACGTCTGTCGATGAGCTTCTGGCCGACGGTCTGCTCCAATCGTTTCAGCGCCATGCTGACGGCCGGCTGCTGCAGGAGCAGGCGGTTCGCGGCGGCGGTGATGCTGCCTTCCTCGACAAGCACGACGAAGGTGCGCAGCAGATTCCAGTCGAGATTGTGGGCGAAGCGTTCGAGGCGGTCATTGGCCATGGTCGTGGCTTGCTTTTGATCTCTGGCGTTGCACTGGCCATTCGCTCCACGGTGGTGGCCCGAAGGACTTGAGTTCTTGTCGTCATATTTCAGCGATTTTGCAACACGGGGCCATTCCCTGAACGCATGAGGCGGTGCCTCAATTTCGTTTGAAACGGCATGCACCCCTTGCGATAACATGAGCCGAATAATCCGATGGGAGAGAAACATGGCCGGCAAGACGCAATTTCAATGGGATGATCCGTTCCTGCTCGAAGATCAGTTGACCGAGGACGAACGTATGATCCGCGACACGGCGCGGGCCTATGCGCAAGACCGGCTGCAGCCGCGCGTCATCGACGCCTATCGCGAAGAATCGACCGATCCGGAGATCTTCCGCGAGATGGGCGAGCTCGGCCTGCTCGGCGTGACCGTCTCGGATACCTATGGCGGCGTCGGCGCTTCTTACGTCGCCTACGGCCTTGTCGCGCGCGAAGTCGAGCGCGTCGACAGCGGCTACCGCTCGATGATGAGCGTGCAGTCTTCGCTGGTGATCTATCCGATCTATGCCTATGGCTCTGAAGAGCAGAAGCAGAAGTATCTCCCGAAGCTCATCAGCGGCGAGTGGATCGGCTGCTTCGGCCTGACCGAGCCGGACGCCGGCTCCGATCCGGCCGGTATGAAGACCCGCGCCATCAAGACCGAGAGCGGCTACCGCCTTGTCGGCTCGAAGATGTGGATTTCCAACGCGCCGCTCGCCGATGTCTTCGTCGTCTGGGCGAAGTCGGAAGCTCATGGCGGCGCTATCCGCGGCTTCGTGCTCGAAAAGGGCATGAAGGGCCTTTCCGCTCCGAAGATCGCCGGTAAGCTGTCGCTGCGCGCCTCGATCACCGGCGAAATCGTCATGGACAATGTCGAGGTCGGCGAAGAGGCGCTGCTGCCGAATGTGGAAGGCCTCAAGGGTCCGTTTGGCTGCCTCAACCGCGCCCGCTACGGCATTTCCTGGGGTGCGCTCGGTGCCGCTGAATTCTGCTGGCATGCCGCGCGCCAGTATGGCCTCGACCGCAAGCAGTTCAACCGTCCGCTGGCACAGACTCAGCTCTTCCAGAAGAAGCTTGCCGACATGCAGACGGAGATCACGCTCGGCCTGCAGGGCTCGCTGCGTGTCGGCCGCCTGATGGACGAGGGCCGCATGGCCCCGGAAATGATCTCCATCGTCAAGCGCAACAATTGCGGCAAGGCGCTCGATATCGCCCGCATGGCCCGCGACATGCACGGCGGCAACGGCATCTCCGAGGAGTACCAGGTCATGCGCCACATGGTGAACCTCGAGACCGTCAACACCTACGAGGGCACGCATGACGTCCATGCGCTGATCCTCGGCCGCGCCCAGACCGGCCTCCAGGCCTTCTTCTGAGCGGCACGATCATGGAAGCGCCGCTGAAGGGCATTCGTGTCCTGGAACTGGCCCGCATTCTCGCGGGCCCCTGGATCGGCCAGACGCTGGCCGATCTTGGTGCCGACGTCATCAAGGTGGAAAGCCCGGCCGGCGACGACACCCGCACCTGGGGCCCGCCCTTCGTCGCGGGCGAAGATGGCGAGAAGCTCGATGCCGCCTACTTCCACGCCTGCAACCGCGGCAAGCGCTCCGTGGTGCTCGATTTCACCACGGAGGAGGGACAGGAGGCCGTGCGCCGCCTTGCCGCCCAGTCGGACGTTCTCCTCGAAAACTTCAAGGTCGGAGGGCTCGTCAAATATGGTCTCGACTACGAGAGCCTGAAGAAGATCAATCCGCGGCTGATCTATTGCTCGGTCACGGGCTTCGGCCAGGACGGTCCCTATGCTCATCGCGCCGGCTACGATTATATCGTCCAGGGCATGAGTGGCATCATGGACCTGACCGGTGAGCCCGATCGCGAGCCGCAGAAGATCGGCGTTGCCTTCGCCGATATCTTCACCGGTCTCTACGGTGTAATTGCCGTCCAGGCGGCGCTTGCCCAGCGCGAGCGCACCGGCGAGGGACAGCAGATCGACATGGCGCTGCTCGACTGCATGACCGGCGTTCTTGCCAACCAGGCGCTGAACTTCCTGGTCTCCGGCAAGGCGCCGCGCCGGCTCGGCAATGCCCACCCGAACATAGCGCCCTATCAGGTCTTCCCGACCTCCGACGGCCACCTGATCGTTGCTGTCGGCAACGATCGGCAGTTCGTGAAGTTCTGCACGTTGCTCGACCGCGCCGATCTGGCGACCGACGAACGTTATCTGACCAACGCGCTGCGCGTGCAGAACCGCGACACGCTGACGCCCGAACTGGCAGCCGAAACCGTGAAGATCGAGCGCGACACTCTGTTGACGTTGCTGGAAGATGCCGGGGTGCCCGGCGGGCCGATCAACACCGTCGCCGACGTCTTTGCCGATCCGCAGATCGAGCATCGGAAGATGCGGGTGGATACGCCGCATTCGGGCGCTGCCGCCGGTACCTCGCCGGGTGTGCGGACGCCGATCCGCTTTTCAGCGGCCGAGCTTGCGCTGGACCGCGGCGTACCGCGGCTTGGAGAGCACACCGACGAGGTACTCGCCGAGATCGGGATGCAGGTCCCGAAGGCGGGCTAACGCAAGGTGAGGCCCCGAAGGCGCTTGTTAAGACACCACCTGAGAAAATAGCAAAAACCCCGGAAATCCTGGAGATTTCCGGGGTTTTTCCGTTAGGCCTTGAGTGCGCGGTTGAAGACGCGCGACAGCCGTTCGGCAAAAGCGCGCGGATCCTGCGGCTTGTCGCCATCGAGCACGCGCGCCTGGTCGAGCAGGAGTTGTACGGCATCCGTTCGAAAAGCTGTATCGCCGGCAGGGCTGGCGGCCATCGCGGCGATCAGTGCGTGGTTCGGGTTAACTTCGAGGATCGGCTTGGCCGCATCGTCAAGACGGCCGGCGCCTTGCAGCATCTTTTCGAGCTGGCGATCGGGACCGTGTTCCGGCGCGACCAGGCAGACGGCACTTTCCGTCAGGCGGTCGGACGTGCGGACATCGGAGACCGCCGCGCCCAGGGTCTCCTTGGCGAAGGCAACGAAGTCGATGACCAGCTGGCTGGCCTTCGGCGGCTCTTCCTTGTCGCCTTCAGACTTGGCGATATTGCTGAGATCAGCCGCCCCTTGGGTGATCGACTTCAGCGGCTTGCCGTCGAAGTCCGGAGCCGAGGTCACCCAGAAGCTATCGACCGGATCGGTCAAGAGCAGCACTTCGATGCCGCGGGCGCGGAAACCTTCGAGCTGCGGCGAGGCCTTGAGCTGGCCGAGATTGTCGCCCGTCAGATAATAGATCGCCGACTGGCCTTCCTTCATGTCCTTGACGTAGTCGGCGAGACTGCGCTGGCCTTCATCCGAGGTGGTGGTACGGAAGCGTGACAGAGCGATCAGTTGTTCGCGGCGCTCGTAGTCCTCGTAGATGCCTTCCTTCAGCACGCTGCCGAAGTTCTCCCAGACCTTGGCGAAGCTCTCCGGTTCGTTTTCCGCCAGCTTCTCGATCGCCGTCAGCACGCGGTTGGTCACGCCCTTGCGGATACTTGCCAGCAGCGGGCTTTCCTGGATCATCTCACGCGAGACGTTCAAGGGCAGGTCGGACGTATCGACGAGGCCGCGCACGAAGCGCAGGTAGCGCGGCAGCAATTCCGCCTCGTCGGTGATGAAGACGCGTTTGACGTAGAGCTTCATCCGGCCCTTGCGGTCCGGGTCGAAGAGGTCGAAGGGCTTCGAGCCGGGCACGAAGGCAAGTGCGGTATATTCGTGACGGCCTTCGGCGCGGAAATGGACGGTCAGGGCCGGATCGTCATACTGCCCGGCGACGCCACGGTAGAAGTCGGCGTAGTCTTCCTTGGAAATCTCGCTCTTCTGCTTGGTCCAGAGGGCCGTGCCGTCGCCGACGGAAACCGGCTCGGCCCCGGGCTTCTCGACGATCGAGATCGGCACCGGCACATGGCCGGACTGATCCTTGACGATGCGCTCGACGGTCCAGCGCGACGTGTAGGTCTTGGCATCCTCCATCAGATGGAGCGTGATGCGCGTACCGCGCGCCGGAGCGTCCGCAAGTTCGGCGGCAGCAACGGTGTAGCTGCCCTTGCCGTCGGAGGACCACAGCCAGGCGTGTTCGGAACCGGCGCGACGCGACACGACATCGACCTTGTCGGCGACCATGAAGGCGGAATAGAAGCCGACGCCGAACTGACCGATAAGCTGTGCGCCTTCCTTGCCCTGCGCGGCCTCGATGCGCTCCATGAAGGCCCGCGTGCCCGAGCGGGCAATCGTGCCGAGCGCTTCGACCAGTTCATCACGGCTCATGCCGATGCCGTTGTCGTCGACGACGAGACGGCTGTTTTCCTCATCGAGCGTCAGCGTGATGCGCGGGGTGGGGTCTCCGGCAAGAAGCTCAGGCGAGGCGATCGCTTCGTAGCGCAGCTTCTCGCAGGCGTCCGCGGCGTTCGAAATCAGTTCGCGGAGGAAGACGTTCTTGTCGGAATAGACCGAATGCACCATCAAATGGAGCAGTCGCGCCACATCGGCTTCGAAGACATGTTTCTCTACGGACATTTCGGTTTCGCTCATCGCCTTGGCAACTCCTTGTGCTTTGCGCCCCAATTGGCAAGCTGCGTCCAGAATTTCAAGGGTCGTCTTGCGTGGTACCCATTTCTGTATGATGCTGCACTGCGAAGGAACGCTGAAAACTGGCCAACGTATGCTCCTTCCACGGGGTCCAAGGCGACGGTTCGCTATGCCGACAAATCGCCGTAACACTCCACTGTTATGCTCCTGCGACCTGAGCAGACGTTCTTGGGTCACCTATGTCGAGTTCATACCGCAGCTCTGCCACCCGTCTCTTTGACTAAAGTCAATGCGAGACGAATTGCATTGTTCTATTGGCTTCAAGCAGCGGGGCCGGCCTTCAATCGCACCGAGGAGTGGACACTATGCCCAAGCATTCCACCATCCCGACAATACCGACATTCGCCGATGCCTATTCCTATTCGCTCGATGCCTGGCAGCGCTCGGTCCTTTTTCTCGACGTGATGCGGCAGCGCGGCGCGCAATATGAGGAGCACCGGACGCAGACCGCTCCGAACGTGCTGGAGTTCGAGGCTCGGCTTGTCGGCGACGGACGCACGCTCGCTCGGCCGGTGAACTATGCGCTGGTGAGCATCGTTCCTCCCGAAGGTGTCGTGGCCGACCCGTCGAAGCGCCCCTTCGTCGTTGTCGATCCCCGTGCGGGTCACGGGCCCGGCATCGGCGGCTTCAAGGCAGACAGCGAGATCGGCGTGGCGATGAAGGCCGGCCATCCCTGCTATTTCATCGGCTTCCTTCCTGATCCGGTTCCCGGGCAGACGATTGAGGATATTGCTCTTGCAGAAGCCGTGTTCCTCGAAACCGTCATCGCTCGCCATCCGGATGCTGACGGGAAGCCCTGCGTGATCGGCAATTGCCAGGCGGGCTGGGCCGTGATGATCGTTGCTGCACTCAGGCCGGAACTCTTTGGCCCCATCATCATTGCCGGCGCGCCGCTTTCCTACTGGGCCGGCGTCAAAGGGCAAAACCCGATGCGCTATTCCGGCGGGCTCCTCGGCGGTAGCTGGCTGGCGGCGCTGACCGGCGATCTCGGCGCCGGCGTCTTCGACGGCGCCTGGCTGGTTCAGAATTTCGAGAACCAGAACCCGGCCAACACGCTTTGGACCAAACAATACAATCTCTATTCGAAGATCGACACGGAGGCCGCCCGCTACCTCGGCTTCGAGCGCTGGTGGGGCGGGCATGTGACGCTGAATGCCGAGGAAATGCAGTTCATCGTCGATGAGCTGTTCGTCGGCAACAAGCTCGCCGCTGGCGAAATCCGGACGTCCGATGGAACGGCGATCGACCTTCGCAATATCCGCTCGCCGATCGTCGTCTTCTGCTCGAAGGGCGACAACATCACCCCGCCGCAGCAAGCGCTCGACTGGATCCTCGATCTCTACGACAGCGTCGACGAGATTCGCGCCTACGGCCAGACAATCGTCTATACCGTTCACGAGACTGTCGGGCATCTCGGCATCTTTGTGTCCGCCGGGGTCGCGCGGAAGGAGCATGACGAATTCGCATCCAACATCGAGTTGATCGATGTGCTGCCGCCAGGACTCTACGAAGCGGTGCTGACGCCGGCAGCCAATGTGGCTGAGGGCAGGGACCTTGTGTCCGGCGAATGGCTGATGCGCTGCGAGGCGCGAACGCTCGACGATATCCGCGCGCTCGGTGGCAACGATATCGAGGACGAACGTCGCTTCGCCGCCGCGGCGAAGCTTTCGGAAGTCAACCTGGCGCTCTATCGCACCTATCTACAGCCGCTGGTCAAGGCGGCGGCAACGCCGCCCGTGGCGGAGGCGATGCGGAACATGCATCCGCTGCGGCTGCAATACGCACTGTTCGGGCAGGACAACCCCTTCATGCCCTGGATGTCGGCGCTTGCGGACCATGTGCGCGAGAACCGCGAGCCTGCGGATGCAAGCAACCCGTTCATCGCCTGGCAGGAGGCCCTGTCGCAGCAGATCGTGGACGGCCTCGACACCTGGCGGCGGACGGCCGAGTATCTATCGGAACAGAGCTTTCACGCCATCTACGGCGCTCCGACACTCCAGGCCGCACTCGGCATCGACACGAATTCGGACCAGCCGCCGCGCAAGGCTGAGAAGAGCCTGCTTCATCAAGCGCTCGTCGAGGCGCGGATTGCCGAGCTCAGGACGAGATTTGCAGAAGGCGCTACGTGTGAAGGCCTTGCGCGGTCGTTGATTTTCGTCGGCATGGCGCGTGGCGGCGCCGACGAGCGCGGGCTCGAGGCAGTTCGCAGGCTTCGGCGTGCCCATCCCTCGGCGAAGCAACTGACACTAGCCGATTTCAAGGCGGTAATGCGCGAGCAGTACTTCATGTTGCTGATCGACGAGGACGCTGCCCTGGCGGCGCTTCCGAAGCTGTTGCCGGAAGCGATCGAGGAGCGTCGCGCGGCCTTCACCGCTCTTCGCGAGGTCCTCGAGGCCTCCGGTGTGCTGACAGGTCTTGCGGCCGAGCGGCTGCAACGGGTGGCGGCGCTGTTCGGGTTGGACAGCGAGCCGCCGGTGGCGATCAACGCCGGCAAGGTCGTCCGCAATCGTGCCGCATCCTGATCGAGAAGGAGCTTCGACATGTCCGAGGAAACCGCACTGCCGCTTGAGCAGTCCAAATACGATCTGCTGATTGCCACCGCGCGAGACGAAACGCCGGCGGTCACCATCGTCGCGCACCCTTGCGACGAAACCTCGCTGCGTGGCGCACTTGAGGCGGCCGAGACGGGACTGATCAAGCCCGTGCTCGTCGGCCCGGAAGCGAAGATCCGCAGCATCGCTGCCGAACACCGGCTCGACCTCGGCAACTCAGAGATCGTCGACGTGCCGCACAGCCATGCGGCGGCGGCGAAAGCGGTGGCGATGATCCGCGAGGGCCGCGGCGAGCTTCTGATGAAGGGCAGCCTGCATACGGACGAGCTGATGCGCGAGGTTGCTGCCTCCGCAACGGGTCTTCGGACCGATCGGCGGATCAGCCATGTCTTCATCATGGATGTGCCGGGCCATGCCGAGACGCTGTTCATCACCGATGCCGCCATCAACATCTTCCCGGACCTCGAGGCCAAGCGCGACATCGTGCAGAACGCCATCGACCTCTGGGTTACGATCGGTCTTGGCGAGCCGCGCGTCGCCATTCTTTCGGCTGTCGAGACCGTGACGACGAAGATACCGTCGACGATCGAGGCGGCGGCGCTGTGTAAAATGGCGGAGCGCGGCCAGATCACCGGCGGCCTGCTCGAGGGCCCACTTGCCTTCGACAATGCGATCGACCCGGAGGCAGCACATATCAAGGGCATCAAGTCCCCGGTTGCTGGCCGGGCGCAGATCCTGGTGGTGCCCGATCTTGAGGCCGGCAATATGCTGGCGAAGAATCTCACCTTCCTGTCCCATGCCGACGCCGCCGGCATCGTCCTTGGCGCCCGCGTGCCGATCGTGCTGACCTCGCGGGCGGACTCCGTGCGCACGCGCCTTGCTTCCTGTGCCGTGGCTTCGCTCTATGCGGCAAGGCGACGCGCCGCCCAAGTTGCGGCGGTGTAGCCATGGATGCGCTTCTCGTCGTCAATGCAGGATCGTCCAGCCTGAAGTTTCAGGTTTTCGGGATCACGGATGCCGGTCTCGAACGCCGGGTGAAGGGGCAGATCGGCGGCATCGGTACGCGACCGCGCCTGCAGGCGAAAGCGGCCGACGGAACCGTGCTGGTCGATCGCAACTATGAAGCCGACGTCGTCGGCGACCTGCCGGCGGCGATCGCCGCGGCGCGGGACTGGCTGTTGGCGCTTCAGGGCTTCACCTTGCGTGCGGTCGGTCACCGGGTGGTACATGGCGGGCCCGACTATGCCGAGCCGGTGCTCATCGATGCGACAGTGCTGGATCGTCTGGCGAGCTATCAGGATCTCGCGCCGCTGCACCAGCCCAACAACCTCGCGCCGATCCGTCAGGCCATGGCGATCAATCCGGATGTGCCGCAGGTCGCCTGTTTCGATACCGCCTTCCATCACGGCCACCCGGAAGAAGTGAACTGCTACGCCATGCCGCGTAGCTTCTATGACGAAGGCGTTCGGCGCTATGGCTTTCACGGCCTCTCCTACGAATACATCTCGGAGCGCCTGCGGGACGTGGCGCCGGAGGTGGCACTTGGCCGCGTCATCGTTGCGCATCTTGGCAGTGGCGCCTCGATGTGTGCCCTCTACAACGGCCACAGCATCGAGAGCACCATGGGCTTCACCGCGCTCGACGGCTTGCCGATGGGAACGCGGCCTGGCCAGCTCGATCCGGGCGTCGTGCTTTACCTGATCCTCCAGCGCGGCATGAGTGCCCAGGCCGTTTCGGATCTGCTCTATCATGAGGCAGGTCTGAAGGGGCTCTCCGGTGTGTCGAACGATATGCGCGATCTTCTCGCAAGCGAGGACCCGCATGCCAAACTCGCCATTGATCACTTCCTCTATCGCAGCGGGCTCAATGCCGGGATGCTCGCGGCCGCGCTCGGCGGCATCGACGCTTTCGTCTTCACGGCGGGTGTCGGCGAGAACTCCGCTCAGATCCGCGCCCGCATCGCGGAGAACCTCGCCTGGCTCGGAGCCGAACTCGATCCGGCCGCGAACGCGGCGGGTGCCACGCTGATCTCCACGCCTTCAAGCCGCGTCGCGCTCTACGTCATTCCAACCGACGAGGAATTGATGATCGCGCGCCACACACTGGCGCTACTTCGAACTCGTGCAGCCTGATCCATCGGAGACAATCCATGTCCATTCCTGTCGCCAAGGCCAAACTTCTGGATGGCCGCAAAGGTCTGATCGTCGGCATTGCCAACGATCGGTCGATCGCCTGGGGCTGCGCCCGCGCCTTTCGCGCCTTCGGGGCGGAAGTGGCCGTCACCTATCTGAACGACAAGGCAAGGCCCTATGTGGAACCGTTAGCGCGTGAAATCGAAGCGCCGCTGTTCCTGCCGCTCGACGTGGCCGTTCCGGGCCAGATGGAAGCCGTGTTCGAGGAGATCGACAAGACCTGGGGGGAGCTTGATTTCCTCGTGCACTCGATCGCCTTTTCGCCGAAGGATACGCTCGGCGGCCGCGTGGTTGACGTGCCCCGCGAAGGGTTCCTCAAGACCATGGACATTTCCTGCTGGTCCTTCATCCGCATGGCGCATCTCGCCGAGCCGCTGATGAAGAATGGCGGCACGCTTTTCACCATGACCTATCACGGCTCACAGGTGGTGGTGGAAAACTATAACATCATGGGTGTTGCCAAGGCGGCGCTTGAAAGTGCGGTCCGCTATCTGGCAGCCGAACTCGGCCCCAAGGGCATCCGCGTCCACGCGATCTCGCCCGGAGCGCTTGCGACGCGCGCCGCTTCCGGTATCCCGGAATTCGACGCGCTGCTCGAAAAGACGAAGGTCAAGTCGCCGTCGCGCGAACTCGTCGATATCGACGATGTCGGCGTTGCGACGGCCTTTCTGGCGCATGACGCCGCCCGGCTGATAACGGGGCAGGTGCTCTATGTCGACGGTGGCTACCACATCATCGACTAGCTGCTGGCTGGCCGGCCGGTGCCTGCATGGGTCAGATGTTGCCCATGCAGAGGTACTTCATTTCCAGGTAGTCTTCGAGCCCGTGGCGGGAGCCTTCGCGGCCGATGCCCGATTGCTTGATACCGCCGAAGGGAGCGGCTTCCGACGACATGCGGCCGGTGTTGATGCCGACCATGCCGTACTCCAACGCCTCGGCCACATGCCAGACGCGCTTCAGGTTCTCGGCGTAGAAATAGGCGGCAAGCCCATAGATCGTGTCGTTGGCTTCGGCGATCACCTGCTCGGCCGTCTCGAAGCGGATGATGGGCGCGATCGGGCCGAAGGTTTCTTCCTGCGCGACCCGCATGTCGGTCGAGATGCCGGTCAGGACCGTCGGCTCGAAGAAGGTGCCTGACGCGCCGATCCTGTGGCCACCGGCGCGCACCCTGGCACCCTTGGAGACCGCGTCGGTAACATGGGCCTCGATCTTCTCGATCGCGTGCTTGTCGATCATCGGGCCGATGGTGATGCCTGGGGTGAAGCCGTCGCCGACGGTGAGCTCGGCAACTCGGCTGACGAACCTCTCGGCAAAGGCGTCATGGACGCCCGACTGCACATAGATGCGGTTGGCCGAGACGCAGGTCTGGCCGGCATTGCGGAATTTTGCCTGGATGGCGCCGTCCACAGCCTCGTCGATGTCCGCGTCGTCGAAGACGATGAAAGGGGCGTTGCCGCCAAGCTCCAGGCTGACCTTCTTGATCTGGTCGGAGCATTGCCGCATCAAAAGCCGCCCGACTTCGGTCGAGCCTGTGAAGCTGATCTTGCGCACCTTCGGGTTGCTGCAAAGCTCGCGGCCGATCGCGGCACCCTCCGAGGCATAGAGCAGGTTGACGACGCCCGTGGGGAAACCGGCCTTTTCGGCGAGCACGAACATTGCGCCGGCAACGAGCGGGGTCTGCTCGGCGGGCTTCAATACGATGGTGCATCCGGCGGCAAGGGCCGGCGAGATCTTGCGGGCGACCATCGATGCCGGGAAGTTCCACGGCGTGATGGTGCCGACGACGCCAACCGGTTGCTTGATGACAAGCATGCGGCGGTCGTTTGCCGGTGCCGGGAAGGTCTCGCCATAGATGCGCTTCGCCTCTTCCGCGTACCATTCGATGTAAGCCGCGGCGTGCAGCACTTCGCCTTTCGATTCCGCGATCGGCTTGCCCATTTCGGCGGTCAGGATCGCCGCGAGATCGTCGGCATGTTGCACGATCAGGTCATGCCAGCGCCGGAGTACCGCGCTTCTGTCCTTGGCGGGTTTTGCCGCCCAGAGAACCTGCGCCTTTGCAGCGGCTTCGATCGCCCCATGCGCCTCTTCGATCCCCATGTCTGGAAGGGCCGCCAGCAGCTCACCGGTCGAGGGGTTGAAGACGTCGAAGGTTGCGCCGGTCCAGCCTGCTGCGGCATGTGCAATGGTGTGTAGCGGCGCAAATAGCTCGGCGGCGCGCAGGTGCTTGGTCAAGGCGGGGGTCAAGGTCATTGGCGGGCATCCTCCGGCGATGGTCCGCCGGGGGGCGGCAGACCCGCTTTTGCTTGTTTTTGCGGGTGCCGAACGACGTCGGCACCCGAGCTTCACGCGTTTGAATCGACGCGCTAAGTCGCTGTAGCACTTCGAATTGCTGCATAATTTTGTCCTCAAGTCGATCCCGATTTGAGGAATTATGCACCGGGCAACCGCGTTAGCGGTCGCCTGGTCGGGCGTCAACCACGCGCCGCGAGGATCGACGCTTCGAGAATGTCGAGCGCTTCGGCGAAGACTTCGTCCTGGATGGTGATCGGCGCAAGGAAGCGAATGACGTTGCCATGCACGCCGCAGGTCAAGAGGATCAGTCCCTTTTCCAGCGCGATCAGGCGAACATTGTTGGCGAAGTCGGCGCTCGGCAGGTTGGTCTTCACGTCGTTGAACTCGACGGCATTCATGAAGCCGGGGCCGCGGATGTCGGCGATCTCGGGTGCCTGTTCGCGGATGGCGGCAAGGCGCTGCTTGAGCCGGCCGCCGAGCTGCTCGGCGCGTTCGCACAGCTTCTCTTCGGCGATGACATCGAGCACCGCATGGGCGGCGGCGATGCCGAGCGGGTTGCCGCCATAGGTGCCGCCAAGGCCGCCGGGGGCCGGCGCATCCATGACTTCGGCGCGGCCGGTGACGGCGGCGAGCGGGAAGCCGCCGGCAAGGCTCTTGGCCATGGTGATGAGGTCAGGCGCAACGTCGTGATGGTCCATGGCGAACATCTTGCCGGTGCGGGCAAAGCCGGTCTGGACCTCGTCGGCGATCAGAAGGATGCCATGCTGGTCGCAGATTTCGCGCAGCGCCTTCATGAAAGCGGCGGGCGCGGGGTAGAAACCACCTTCGCCCTGCACCGGCTCCAGGATGATCGCGGCGACACGGCCCGGATCGACATCGGCGGCAAAGAGCTTCTTGAGTGCTGCGAGCGACTGTTCGGTAGTAATGCCGTGCAGTTCGATCGGGAAGGGGGCGTGGAAGACGTCGCCCGGCATCGCGCCGAAGCCGACCTTATAGGGAACGACCTTCCCGGTCAGTGCCATGCCCATGAAGGTGCGGCCATGGAAGCCGCCGGAAAAGGCGATGACCGCCTGGCGGCCGGTCGAGGCACGCGCGATCTTGACGGCGTTTTCGACAGCTTCGGCGCCGGTGGTGACGAAGATCGTCTTCTTGGCAAAGTCCCCGGGCGTCAGCGCGTTCAGGCGCTCGGCGAGGTGCACGTAGGATTCGTAAGGCACGACCTGATGGCAGGTATGCGTGAAGCGATCGATCTGCGCCTTGACCGCCTCAATGACCTTGGGGTGACGATGGCCCGTGTTGACGACCGCAATGCCGGAGGCGAAGTCGATGTAGCGATTGCCTTCCTTGTCCCAGATCTCCGAGTTTTCCGCGCGATCGGCGTAGATCTGGGTGGTCATGCCGACGCCGCGGGAGATGGCGGCGTTCTTGCGGTCGGTGAGGCTGGTCATGGCGCGTTCCTGTCACGTCTGGAGTTAATATATTGCATTTTTTCTGCAAGTTTATTCTGGAAGTGGTACACCTTTCACAGTCGATTGCAAATCAAATTTGGTGATCGAGACAACACGGGCGCTGATGCGGCGTCCTTGTCAGATCTCAATCGTGACGGGTAAGATTGCGGACACGTCGGAACTGCACGGATTCGTGCGGTGCCGGCGGGCGGTAAAGGGAAGTTGGAATGGGCGCTGTGCGCTACAAGGTTGCCGAGGCGGCGCGTCTGGCGGGGGTCTCCGCTTCGACTCTGAGGTTATGGGAGACGCAAGGGTTGGTCGTGCCCGAGCGCTCGCCGACGGGACATCGGCAATATACGGAGGGCGATCTTGCCCGGCTGAAGCGCATCGCCTGGTTCCGCGTCGAACGCGGGCTGAACCCGGCCGCGATCCGCGAGGCGCTGGAAGCGGAAGGTGCCGGGGACGACGCTGTTTCGAGCGCGGGCGAGGGCGGCGATAACCAGGTCGGGCGCAAACTCAGGAGCCTCCGGCACGCGGCAGGAAAGACGCTCGAGCAGGTTGCCGGCGACATTGGCATCGCCGCATCGGTGCTCTCGACGCTGGAACGCACCTCGCAGGGTGTCTCGGTGGCCGTCCTGCACAACATCGCGGAATACTTCGGAACCACCGTTTCCAGCCTCTCCGGCGAGGAGGAAGCGGATGCGCGGGCCGTGGTGCGAGCCGGCGAATGGCGGACCTGGCCGCGCACGACGCCCGGCGTCACCGTGCAGTTGCTGGCCGACGGCCGCAACCAGATGGATTGCCACCGCTTCGTGCTGGAACCGGGGGCTTCCAGCGAGGGCGCCTACCGGCATGAGGGCGAGGAGTTCGTCTATGTTCTCTCGGGCCGGGTCGAGTTCATCCTCGACAGCGACCAGTTCTACGACCTCGGCGTCGGCGACTCGCTCTATTTCGAGAGCAAGAGGCGCCACGCCTGGACGAACCGGCACGACGGTGAAACCGTCCTTCTTTGGGTCAATACGCCACCGACATTCTAAGCCCCCGGCCGACTTGATGCGCTTTCGTTTCTGAAACAATACAAGAGCTTGCGGCCTCGGCCGGGCGGCGGTGACCGGCGCCTTGGTCGTCACGGTCGACCGCCCGCAGGCGAACTCGGCGCGCTGCCGCCATCCCAGCGGTCAAAGTTTGGCCCTATTCGACCCTAGAGTTTTAGGGGCCGCCTTCAATGCGTCGTGCGACCGATCAGACCTTTCACGCTTCTCTTGAAGCAAATGGCAACCTCGCGGCAAAAATCGTAGCTGACCAGAGAGTTGGCTCCACAAGGAACAGGGCCCGCAAGGGTCGGAACTCCGAGGGGATGTTCAATGTTGAATACGCGCGACCGTCAGTTGGACGGGTTGCGGGCCGCTGCCGTTTCCATGGTTTTGTACGCGCATTTTTTTGCCGCGGACGATTCCCATTGGGGACACATCGGTGTGCGGCTGTTCTTCATTCTCAGCGGCTTTCTGATCACGCGGCTATTGCTTGACGCCCGTTCCGCCGCTCAGTTCGAACCGGCGACGGCTCTCAGATCCTTCTACGCGCGCCGTGCCTTGCGTATCTTCCCACCCTATTTCGGCATGCTGGGCGTCCTGTGGCTGTTCAACCTGGAAGGCGCCAGGGAAGGCTGGGTCTGGCACGCGCTTTACCTCTCGAACTTCTGGTACGCGGTCAAGGACGCGTGGACACCGTGGGTGCTCTGCCACACCTGGAGTCTCAGCATAGAAGAGCAGTTCTATATCGTCTGGCCGCTTCTCGTTCTGCTGACGCCGCGCCGTCTGCTCGGGCGGCTTTGTGTCGGTGTGATTGCCTGTTCGCTGGCCTACCGCTTCTATTGGCCGCTGACAGGCGACCCCTCGCTCGCGCGCGACCTGCTGCCGCCGGCCTCGATGGATGCGCTGGCGGCGGGTGCCCTCCTGGCCGTCCACCGATCGCATGTCACAGCCTTGCCGCGATGGATGGCGGCCAGCTGGCTGCCGCTTTCCATCCTGTCGCTCGTCCTCCTTTGGGCGCGCTCGACTGCAATGGGGCCGGTGCCCGATTGGCTGGTGTGGATCGGCCTTGAAGTTTCGCCCCTGGTTCCGCTTGCAATGTTGGTGGGCAGCGCCTCCGCCGGGTTCCGCAACGATTTCGGCAGGCTGCTCGAACTCCCGCCGCTGACGGCGCTCGGGCGCGTCAGTTATGGCGTCTACCTGTTTCATCCGGTCGTACTGGCGCTGGTCGTCAAGGCGCAGGCGTGGATACCGGTCAATGTTTCCGAACAGGGCTTCGGGCGTTTGCTCGTTGCCGGTTCCGCCACTTTGGTCGTCGCGGCCGTCTCCTGGCTCGCCTTCGAGAAACCGCTCAACGCCCTGAAACGGCACTTCCCCTACCTTCGCGCGGGCGACCGGCGGGGTAGATCGGCCCCAAATGCCGGAAGCTCTGTTGACTGGCTGCAGGGGAAAAAGGGTGAGCGGCCGCAGCCGACCTATCGCACGGACGCCGCTGGCCGGGAAAATGCGCTTCATGCGTCAGATCTGCAATAACGTTCGAGAATGCCCATGACCGTTCCATTGGTTTCCGTCCTGCTGCCCGTCTACAACGCCGAGCCCTATCTGGCTGCGGCGCTTGAGAGCATTCTGAAGCAGGATTATCGACGGCTGGAGATCATCGCTATCGACGACGGTTCGCGCGATCGTTCGCTGGAAATCATGCGACGCTATCAGCAGGCGGACGACCGCATCACCATCGTCTCGCGCGAAAATCGCGGTCTGATCGCGACCTTGAACGAAGGCCTCACGCTGGCGAAAGGCGACCTCATTGCCAGAATGGACGCGGACGATATTTCCTATCCCTCGCGACTGTCACGCCAGGTGTCGCTGTTCCAGCGGCAGCCGGAGCTTGCTCTGTGCGGCTCGGGTATCGATACGCTCCTTGGCGACCGTATCATCCGCGGCACGCCCAACCCGATCTATCAGCCGGCGAGCCTGCGGGCGCTGTCGAAGTTCTTCACGATCTTCATCCACTCGACCGTCGTCTTCAACAGGCGCGTCATCCCGCAGGATATGCTGACCTATGATGCGCATTACGTGCATGCGGAGGATTTCGATCTCTTCCGAAGGGTTGCCGAGCGTTTTCCGGCCGTAATGATCGACGAGGCGCTGATCGCTTACCGCATTCACGGCAACAGCGTTACGAACACGCATAAGCGCCAGATGCGCCGCACGCATTTGCAGATCGTCGCCGAAAATCTCGAACGCGAAGAGCTTTGCGACGGTCCCTCTGCCTTGAATGATATCGGCCTCGCAGTGACGTCCGAAACGATAGGGCGAGCCGCTGCGTGTATTCTCTCGCTTGAGGCCAGGGTCTCGGCGCTTCCTGCGGAGACCCGCGCCGGATACGAGGCGGGCGCGCTGAATTTCTTCTATTTTCTCTATCAGCTCGTCAGCGACGAGCGGCGGCCGGAACTCACCCACGAGTTCTTGTCGCAGACGAGAAAATGGGGGCTCATCCGTCGCCGGGAACGATATGGCCTAATCGCCGGCGCTCGAGTGCCATGGTGCAGCCGCATGACGTTGGCTGCTTCAAGCCGGTTGGATGCCGTGTCGCGGTATCTGCAATCCGTGCCTGCGACGAGCGTCCTTCCGCAGCAGGGGATGCGCTAGCATGACCGTCGAGGGCCTGAAGTGGACAGCGGCGGAACGCAGCGACATGGTGGAGACGCCACGGCCGTCGTCGCCCCCCGCACGCAACGCGCTTTTCGCAAGCTTTATCGTCTGCACCCGCAATCGTGCGGCGGCGCTCGAGACCTGCATCCGATCGATCGAGACAGTTTGTGGCGCCCATGCTGCCGGCCGGTGCGAGTTGATCGTTGTTGACAACGGTTCGACCGATGACACGCCTGAGCGCATTGCCCGGATGGTTTCCGCTTCCCCGCTGGCAATCACGCACCTCATCGATACCCGACCGGGCCTCGCTGCCGCGCGCAACACGGCCATGGCACGCGCCCGTGGCGGCATTCTGGTTTTCATCGACGACGATTGTGAAATCGACACGAACTATCTGGCTGACCTGGAGCGCCACTACGCAAACGGCGAAAGCGGAATCATTCGCGGCGGCCGCGTGGAACTCGGAGATGCCAGAGACCTGCCCTTCACGATCAAACGATCGAACGCGCGTGAGCGGTTGACGTGTGACGTTCATCCGGGTGGCTTCGTCTTGGGCTGCAACATGACGATGCATCGCGAGGTCGCGCTGCGTGTCGGGGCCTTCGACGAACGCTTCGGCGCCGGCACCTCCCTGCAGTCGGCCGAAGACACCGACTATCTGCTGCGCGCCTACAGGCTCGGTATCCCGATCGAATACGTCCCCGACATGCTCGTCTTCCACCACCACGGCCGACGTACCCGCCTGGCAATCGAGAGGCTTCACCGCAACTACAGTTTCGGCAACGGCGCGCTTTGCATGAAGCATATCCGCACGACACCGTGGTTGCTGCGGCATTTCTGTTGGACCGTCCGGTCGGCGATCAGGGAAGTCTTCGGCGGCCCCCGGTTCGACCCCGTCCTGCACCTGTCGCATTGGCCAATCGTTTTCATGAACCTGCTCGGCGCTCTCAAGTTCATGAGCCTGTCCGTCGCCGAGCGGACAACGGGCCCGGTCGAACAACGGGCCCGAGAGCAACTCCAGCGCTGAGGACGGCCGCGATGTTCAGAATTCTCTTGCCGAGCCTGCAGCTGTTGCGCAATGCACTGGGTGGCCAGATGCGTCTGCTACCGGTCGTGGTGGTCCTCGGCCTCTGCAGCGCGGCACTGGAGGGCGTCGGTATCGGCCTCATCATTCCCATGCTGGGCATCATTGCGGGCGACCAGGATCCGGCGGCACTGAGCGGCGTCTCCTCTCTTTTCCAGCAGGTGGGATCGGGACTGGACGATCGCGAAAGGCTGATCGTCATTGCCGCTGCTGCCTTTGGGCTGATCTGTCTCAAGAACGTCCTGGCTTTTGCCAACACGGTGCTTGCAACCTTCATCTACGGCAAGGCTGGCCACGCGATCCGAAGCGCACTGTCGGGTCAGCTGCTGCGCATCGGCTACCCGTTCTTCATGAAGGAGAATCCCGGGCGCTTGCTCAACATCATTTCGAACGAGTCCTGGCGAGCATCCGACGCGATACAAACCGTACTTGCGGCCCTTGTAAATGGCGCGGCCGCCGTCATCCTGCTCGCGTTCCTCCTGCTTTTGTCCTGGCAGATGACGTTGTTCGTGGCGCTCGGCCTCGTTCTCGTGCAGCTCGTACACTACGTCCTGTCCGCAACCCTCACGGGGCCGAGCCGCGATGTCACCTCCTTCAACGGCGAGCTGGCGGCACGCATGCTCCACCTGGTCCACGCCGGCCGCCTGATCCGGATATTCGGGCAGGAGGCGCGGGAGAAGGCCGCGTTCGATGGGGCGTCGGATTCGGTCAGGCGCGCCGCCTTCGCACTACAGGCCCGCCAGGGCATGCTGCCACCGCTGACCGAGACGCTCCACTCCGCTCTCTTCCTTGGAGTGGTCGTCAGTGCCTGGTCTGCCGGCATCAGTTTTCCTGTGATCGTTGCCTTCGTGGTTCTGCTCTATCGTTTGCAGCCGCATGTGCGTGCCTTGCAATTGTCCTGGAGCCAGATCCAGGGCTGGAGCGGCTCGCTGGAGGAGGTGCATTGGTTGTTGGACTCGTCCGGCAAGCCGCGGCCGCCGGAGGGGAGGGAGCCTTTCAGTGGGTTGCGGCAGCGGCTGAGATTTGATGACGTCACTTTCCGCTATCCGAGCTCGGATTCCCGAGACGTCGTGCTGCAGTCGGCGGCGTTCGAAATCCGAGGCGGGCGTTCGACGGCGCTTATTGGCCGGTCCGGTGCCGGCAAGACGACGATCGTCAATCTGCTATGCCGCTTCGTCGAGCCGGATGAGGGAAACATTCTCGTCGACGATGTCCCGCTGAACCGGATCGACCCGGTGCAATGGCGAAGCCGGATCGCGCTCGCGAGCCAGGACCTGGAACTGGTTGATGGAACGATCCTGGAGAACATCACCTATGGCCGGGAGGCGACTACCGCAGCCGAAGTGGAGCATGCGGCCAGGATGGCCGAAGCGCATGGCTTCATCGAAGGCTTGCCGCAGGGCTATCAAACCGTCGTCGGCTATCGAGGTGCCAGCCTTTCGGCGGGGCAGCGGCAGCGGGTCGCGCTCGCCAGGGCGCTAGTGCGTGATCCGGATATCCTGATCCTTGACGAAGCCACCAACGCGGTCGACGGGCTATCGGAAGCGGCCATCGTCGAGACGCTGAAATCGAGAGCGGGACGCCGCACGACCATCGTCATCAGCCATCACCGCAGCACGATTTCGTTCTGCGATGAGGTCGTCATTCTCGGCGGCGGCCAAGTGAAAGGTCAGACAGCTTTTGCCGACGTGGCCGCCTTGAGCATGGATCAGCTTTATGAGCACGAAACCGTGGAAAAGCGTCGGGCTTGAGAGGGGCCTTGTCCGCGTTGTCTCCGGCTCGCTTGGCCGCTCCCAGCCTTCGATGATCGAAACGAAATCGGCGCGCGGCCGTATGATCACGGGCCGCGCGCCGGTTTGTTTCTCATAGGAATAGGCCGCCCGCTTCAATAATGTAAGCGGAAAGCGTGCGGGTCCTCGGGATCAGGCTGCCGCGTAGCGCTTTGCCATTTCCGGCAGGCGCAGCGTGCGGATCTTGGAGGCCTTGCCGGCGGTGCGGAAGGCTTCGAAGCGCTCCTTGCAGACCTCGGTCATCAGCGCGGTTGCCGGCTTCAGGTAGTTGCGCGGGTCGAAATTCTCCGGGTTCTCGGCGAAGTTCTTGCGGATCGTGCCGGTCATGGCGAGGCGCAGGTCGGTGTCGATGTTGACCTTGCGCACGCCAAGCGGGATCGCCTTCTGGATTTCCGAGACCGGAACACCCCAGGTCGGCTTCATCTTGCCGCCATAGGTGTTGAAGAGATCCTGAAGATCCTTCGGCACCGACGACGAGCCATGCATGACCAGATGCGTATTCGGCAGCTTCTTGTTGATCTTGGCGATCGTCTCGATCGACAGGATGTCGCCATCGGGCTCGCGGGTGAACTTGTAGGCGCCGTGGCTGGTGCCGATCGCGACGGCCAGTGCATCGACGCCGGTCCTGGTGACGAAATCGAGCGCCTGGTCCGGATCGGTCAGCAGTTCCTCGCGCGACAGCTTGCCTTCGAAGCCGTGGCCGTCTTCCTTGTCTCCGGCGCCGGTCTCGAGGTTGCCGAGGCAGCCGAGTTCGCCTTCGACCGAAACGCCGGCCGCATGCGCGATGTTCACGACCTCTGCGGTGACGGCGACATTGTATTCATAGCTGGCGACGGTCTTGCCGTCCTTCTCCAGCGAGCCGTCCATCATGACGGAGGTGAAGCCGTTGGTGATGGCCGAGATGCAGGTCGACGGCTGGTCGCCGTGGTCGAGGTGCAGACAGACGGGGATATGCGGGTATTCCTCGGCAGCACCCAGGATCAGGTGGCGCAGGAACGCATCACCCGCATAGGAACGGGCGCCGCGGCTTGCCTGAAGGATCACCGGACTGTCGGTGGAATCGGCGGCGCGCATAACGGCCTGAATGTATTCGAGATTGTTCACATTGAACGCCGGCAGCGCGTAATCGTTCTCCGCCGCATGGTCGAGCAGTTGCCGCAATGTGATCAATGCCATTCGGTATTCTCCCTTGGTGCTCGGCGCAGCCTTCCCGGTGCGCCACAAAAACAATCCGGCTTGAAGCGCCGCATGAACATCATCGCAGGCAAGCGATGGCCGGAATTTCCGTGCGGCGTGACAGCGCGCGCGAATTGGTCGCGCCCACCGAAGTCAGGCGCACAATAGTTCATCGAAGTGGTTTGACAACCGGGCAAAAGGCAGGTTGCCAGAGGTCGAAACGCGCTTCAATCGATTTTACTGTGGACTGGATGCAACACCTTTCCGGTGAACTGGTTTCACTTTCTGGTGGTGCCTTTGAGGGGAGGAGGGCAAGAGTCGCATTTGCGACCTGTGCGTGTCTATTTCGTACTGCACACCATACCGGTCGAGTGCGCGGTGGAAACAGTCTGTCTACATGAAGTGAGGGGTTCGCAAGAAGATTGCGGCGAACGGCGCCATTCTTTGCGCACATTACGTAAACTGCCGGTAAAATTCACAAAGTTTGCACGGTCGATGATTCGACGGTGCCTGCGGCCGTGTTTTGTCGACAAAAATTGCCGACCTAAAACGTTGCAGGAGATTTCCCGAAATTGCCCTGCTTCCGTCACACGTCCGTCGCAAAGGCGACGAAAAGAATCGCAAACGAAATACAACCTATAGGATAGAAGGAATTCTGTCCTATAGATAAAGATGCAGACAGCCGCAGAATCCGCCTTGCGTTTGAGGACGATTTGCACTTCTCTCCTGCGATCACAAACCCAAAACAAGGGGAAGGAGAGAAACAAAATGGCATCACTGAAACTCAACCTTAGCGCTGCCGCGCTGATCGGTTCGCTGCTCATCGGAGCAAGCCCGGCGCTCGCCGAAGCTGTCCTGCATCGCGGCAATGCGGGTGAGCCGCAAACCCTGGATCAGGCCCATACCTCGATCAACATCGAAGCGTTCATCCTCAAGGACCTCTACGAGGGCCTGACGATCTATGACGCCGCTGCCAAGATCGTCCCAGGTGTCGCTGAAACGTGGGAGCTCTCGGACGACGGTACGGTCTACACCTTCAAGCTGCGCGCCGATGCAAAGTGGTCGGACGGTTCGCCGGTAACGGCAGAAGACTTTGTCTTCTCCATCCGCCGCGTCGAAGATCCGAAGACCGCGGCCGGCTATGCCAACATTCTCTTCCCGATCAAGAACGCCGAAAAGGTCAACAAGGGTGAACTGCCGACCGACCAGCTCGGCGTGAAGGCTGTCGACGAAAAGACGCTCGAAATCACGCTTGAGCGCCCGACCCCGTTCTTCCTGGAACTGCTGGCGCACCAGACCGCGCTTCCGGTCAGCAAGGCAAGCGTCGAAAAGAACGGCGCTGACTTCGTCAAGCCGGGTGTCATGGTTTCGAACGGCGCGTTCACGCTCGCCGCCCACGTTCCGAACGACAGCCTGACCGTCGTCAAGAACGCCAACTATTGGGATGCGGCCAACGTCAAGCTCGACAAGGTCATCTTCTACCCGATCGACGACCAGGCCGCTTCGGTTCGCCGTTTCGAAGCCAAGGAAATGGATCTCGTCTACAACTTCTCGGCTGATCAGATCGGGCGTCTGCGCACGTCCTACGGCGATCAGGTCCATGTTTCGCCGTCGCTCGCGACGTATTATTACGCCTTCGACACCCGTCAGGAGCCCTATAGCGACGTGCGCGTCCGCCAGGCTCTGTCCATGGCCGTCGACCGCGACTTCCTCGCCAAGGAAATCTATGCCGGTTCGCAGCTCCCCGCCTATTCGATGGTCCCCCCGGGCATCGAAAGCTACGGTGAGCCGTCCAAGGCCGAGTTCGGCACGCTGTCGCAGCTCGACCGTGAAGACAAGGCCGTCGCCCTGATGAAGGAAGCCGGCTACGGCGAAGGTGGCAAGCCGCTCGATATCGAGTTGCGCTATAACACCAACCCGAACCACGAGCGTGTTGCGACCGCTGTCGCCGACATGTGGAAGAACACCTTCGGCGCCAAGGTGTCGCTGGTGAACCTCGACGTGTCCTCGCACTACGCCTACCTGCAGGAAGGCGGCAAGTTCAACGTTGCCCGTGCCGGCTGGCAGGCGGACTACGCGGACGCAGAGAACTTCCTGGCACTCAGCGTCGGCTCCAACAAGACCTTCAACTACGGCCACTTCGAAAACGCTGAATTCGACGGCCTGATGAAGAAGTCCTACGACGAGCAGGATCCGGCAGCCCGCTCGAAGCTGATGCATGAAGCAGAAGCGCTGCTGATGAAGGAACAGCCGATCGCTCCGCTTCTGACCCAGGCCGACCTGTGGCTGGTTGCCAGCCGCGTCAAGGGCTGGGCGGACAATGCTCCGAACGAGCACCTCAGCAAGTTCCTGAGCATCGCCGAATAACGAACAGAGACGACGCGCGGTAACGGGCCGCGCGTCGCCTCCGGAGCACGTCCATGATTTCCTTCATCCTTCGCCGATTGGCGAGTGCGGTGCCGACCTTGTTTATCGTCGTCACCATATCCTTCTTCCTGATGCGGTTCGCCCCTGGTGGCCCCTTCAACCTCGAGCGTCCTCTTCCGCCACAAACGATGGCGAACCTGATGAAGACGTATCAGCTCGACCAGCCCCTTTGGCGCCAATACACGCACTATCTCAGCAATGCTGTGACCGGCGACTTCGGCCCGAGCTATGTCTATAAAGACAACAATGTCGCTGAATTGATCAGCAAGGGTCTGCCCTATTCGATGGAGCTCGGCTTCTACGCGCTGTTGCTTGCTCTCATCGGCGGCGTGACTGCCGGCACGATCGCCGCGCTCAGGCAGAACAGCATTCTCGATTTTGCGATCATGTCGGTCTCGACGATCGGCGTCACCGTGCCGAACTTCGTTGTCGGTCCGGTGCTCGTGTTGATATTCGCGGTCGGCCTTTCGTGGGTTCCCTCCGGCGGTTGGGGTGATGGATCGTTCCGCTCCCTGATCCTGCCGATGATTGCGCTGGCACTGCCGCAGGTTGCGGTTTTCGCGCGCCTGACACGCGGATCGATGATCGAGGCGCTTCACACCGACCACATCCGAACCGCCAGGGCCTACGGCCTACCTGCGCGAACGGTTGTGGTGACCCACGCGATGCGCGGCGCGATGCTGCCGGTCGTGTCCTATCTCGCACCCTGTGCCGCGGCGCTGCTGACCGGTTCGGCTGTCGTCGAGACGATCTTCACCATTCCGGGTGTCGGCCGTTACTTCGTCCTCGGCGCGATCAACCGCGACTATACGCTGGTGATGGGCACGGTCATTCTCGTTGCAATCTTCGTCATCGTTTTCAATCTCCTGGTCGACATTCTCTACGGCCTGCTCGATCCGAGGGTTCGCCATGACTGATATCGTCCAGACCCCGGTGGTGACACCGGAAACCAAGGGGCGCAGCCTCTTCCAGCTCGCCGCTATGCGCTTCAAGCGCAACCGTGCCGCCATGGCCGGTTGCGTGATGCTGGCACTGATCGCGCTGTTCTCGTTCTTAGGTCCGCTGTTTGTGCCGCATACCTATGACCAGGTGTTTCCGTCATACGTCACGAAAGCCCCCAGCCTCGAGCCGCGGCCCGACGTTTCGACGTTGCAGGGGGTGATGGAAGGCATCGCGACCCGCGCCCGCGTCACGCTCAAGGAGTTCAATCTCGAGGGTGAGACCTTCACCGCGACGATCACCTCGGAACAGCCGATCGATGCGCGCGCAACGCGCTATTTCGATCGCGCCAACGAGTTCCGCGACACCCAGGTGGTGGCAACGGAAGATGACGGCCGCACGCTGAAAGTGACCGGTCAGGTCGACCGGGAATACTTCCCCTTCGGCACCGATTCCAACGGTCGCGATCTTCTGGTCCGCGTCATGCTCGGTGGCCAGATCTCGATCGCCGTCGGCCTGCTGGCGAGCCTCGTTTCGCTCGGCATCGGCGTCGTCTACGGCGCGACATCGGGCTATATCGGCGGCCGCGTCGACAACGTCATGATGCGACTGGTGGAGATCATGTATTCTCTGCCCTTCGTCTTCCTCGTCGTCGTTCTCGTCGTGTTCTTCGGTCGCTCGTTCATCCTGATCTTCCTGGTGATCGGGGCGGTGGAATGGCTCGACATGGCCCGTATCGTGCGCGGCCAGACGCTTGCGCTCAAGCGGCGCGAGTTCGTCGGCGCCGCGCAGGCACTCGGCCTGACCGATTGGCAGATCATCCGCCGGCACATCATCCCCAACACGATCGGTCCGGTCATCGTTTTCGTGACCGTCGTCGTGCCCAAGGTGATTCTGCTCGAGAGCTTCCTCTCCTTCCTCGGCCTTGGTGTTCAGGCGCCGCTGACGAGCTGGGGTGCGCTGATCTCGGAAGGCGCAAACAACATCCAGTCGGCGCCGTGGCTGCTCATCTTCCCGGCCATCTTCTTCGTCCTAACGCTGTTCTCGCTGAATTTCGTTGGCGACGGCCTGCGCGATGCGCTCGACCCGAAGGATCGCTGACATGGCAGATACCAAGCAAACCATCCTGGCCGTTCGCGGCCTCAAGGTGAACTTCTCGACGCCTGACGGCACGGTCGAAGCGGTCAAGGGCATCGATCTCGACGTGCGAACCGGCGAAACGCTTGCGGTCGTCGGCGAGTCCGGCTCCGGCAAGAGCCAGACGATGATGGGCATCATGGGCCTGCTCGCCAAGAACGGTGAGGTCACCGGCTCCGCGCGTTACCGCGGGCAGGAGCTCGTAGGACTGCCGCCAAAGGCGCTGAACCAGGTGCGCGGCGCGAAGGTCACCATGATCTTCCAGGAACCGATGACCTCGCTCGATCCGCTCTATCCGATCGGCCGCCAGATCGCCGAGCCGATCGTTCATCATCGCGGCGGCTCGTTCAAGCAGGCTCGGGCACGTGTGCTCGAACTGCTCGAGCTTGTCGGCATCCCCGAGCCGGGGCGCCGTATCGACAGCTATCCGCACGAGCTTTCGGGCGGCCAGCGCCAGCGCGTGATGATCGCTATGGCGCTCGCCAACGAGCCGGATCTCCTGATTGCGGACGAACCGACGACGGCACTCGACGTGACGATCCAGGCGCAGATCCTCGATCTCCTGAAGTCGCTGCAGAAGCGCTTCGGCATGGCGATCGTGCTGATCACGCACGACCTCGGCATCGTCAAGCACTTCGCGGACCGCGTTGCGGTGATGCGGCGCGGCGAAGTGGTGGAAAAGGGCACGACGACTGACATCTTCGAGCGGCCGCAGGCCGACTACACGAAGATGCTGCTCGCGGCCGAGCCGAGCGGCCGCAAGGCGTCGCCGGCCGACAGCGCACCGATCATTCTCGAAGGGCGTGACGTCTGTGTCGACTACCAGATCGGCGGCGGTCTATTCCGTGGCGGCAAGTCTGTCTTCCGTGCGGTGGACAACGTCAATCTGCGCCTGCAAGAAGGACAGACGATCGGTGTCGTAGGCGAGTCCGGCTCGGGCAAGTCGACGCTCGGACGCGCGCTCCTAAGGCTCCTACCGAGCAGTGGTCACTACCGCTTCGGGACAAAGGATATTTCCAACTTCGATCGTGGGCAGATGCGGCCGCTGCGCCGGGCGTTGCAGCTTGTCTTCCAGGATCCCTACGGCTCGCTTTCACCCCGGCGCACCGTCGGCGAGATCATCACCGAAGGTCTCCACGTGCATGAGCCCGAGCTCAGCCGCGCCGACCGAGATCGCCGTGCGTCCGAGGCGCTGAAGGAAGTGGGGCTCGATCCCGCGTCCCGCAACCGTTACCCGCACGAGTTCTCGGGCGGCCAGCGGCAGCGCATCGCGATCGCCCGCGCAATGATCCTGAAGCCCAAGGTCGTCATTCTCGACGAACCGACCTCGGCGCTCGACCGCTCGGTGCAGGGTCAGGTAATCGAACTCTTGCGTGACCTGCAGCGCTCGCATGGGCTTTCCTACATCTTCATCAGCCACGACCTCTCGGTTGTGAAGGCGATGTCGGACTATGTGATCGTCATGAAGAACGGCAAGATCGTCGAGGAAGGCGAGACGGACGCGATCTTCGAGGCGCCGAAGCAACCCTATACCAAGACGCTGATTGGCGCAGCCTTCAACGTCTGAGCCGGTAGCCAGCACCATTGACGGGGACGCGAGCGATCGCGTCCCCGTTTTTGTTTGCGGTCATTGCGGCTTTGATGCCCGCTCCGTCTAGAGCTCGCCATCGGTCGGGAAATCTGCAGCGACAAGCTTTTTATCGAGCCCGAACTTCTGCATTTTCTCGTAGAGCGTCTTGCGCGAAATGCCGAGAGACTCGTAGACCGGCTTCAGGGCGCCCCCATGCGCGGCAATGGCGCTGGCGATCAGGCCTTTTTCATAGGCTGCCACCTTATCGGCAAGCCGGCCGCTCTCTTCCTTCGCGGCCTCGAGCGGTGCTGAATCAAGCCCGAGCACCAGCCGCTCGGCGGCGTTGCGCAGTTCGCGCACATTGCCTGGCCAATCGCGCTCGGCCATTTCGGCCAGCATGGCTTGCGAGACCTCGACTTCATCGCGGCCATAGCGTGCCGCGGATTCCCTGACCAGTTGCAGGAAGAGCAGCGGGATATCGGCACGGCGCTGGGCGAGCGAGGGAACCCGAAGCGTTGCGACATTGAGGCGGTAGAGCAGATCGGCGCGGAAGCGTCCTGCGGCAACTTCCCTTTCGAGATCGACCTTGCTGGTGGCGATGAAGCGCACGTCGAGCGGCACGACTTCGTTCGATCCCAGGCGGGTGATGACGCGTTCCTGGAGGACGCGCAGGAATTTTGCCTGAAGGTCGAACGGCATCGAGCCGATCTCGTCGAGCAGGATGGTGCCGCCGCGACCATGCTCGAATTTGCCGTAGCGCGGGCGGATGGCGCCAGGAAAGGCGCCGGGCTCGTGGCCGAAGAGCTCGCTCTCGATCAGGTTCTCCGGCAGGGCCGCGCAGTTGATGGCGATGAACGGGCTGTTGGCGCGGGCGCTAAGATCATGCAGCGTGCGGGCCAGCACCTCCTTGCCGACGCCGGTATCGCCGATGATCAGCGTGTCGGCGTCGGCTGCGCCGATCGCGCGAATACGATAGCGCAGATCGACCATGACCTGGCTGCGGCCGGGGAGCCGCTGCTCGATGTCGTCGCGTTTTCCGGCGACGGCTTTCAGCCGGCGGTTTTCCAGAACGAGCGCACGCCAATCCAACGCCCGGCGAATGGTGCCGGCGAGCATCTGTGCCGCGAACGGCTTCTCGACGAAATCATAGGCGCCTTCGCGCATCGCGCGCACGGCAAGCTGCACGTCGCCATGGCCGGTGACGAGGATGACCGGCACCTCGGCATCAATCTCTCGGATGCGCTGTAGCAGCGTCATGCCGTCCATGCCGGGCATGCGGATGTCGCTGATGACGACGCCGACGAAGCTGTAGCTGATGAATTCCAGCGCAAGTTCGGCTGCGGCGAAGGGATCGACGCGGAAACCCGCCAGTTCCAGCGCCTGCGCGCTCGAATGGCGCACCTCCTCTTCGTCGTCGACGAGCAGGATCCGGCTCTCGATCATTCGGCAGCCTCCCGGGCATTGCTGTTTTCTGCGGCGAGTTCGATCCGGAACTCGGCACCGCCTTCCGCTAGGTTGGTTGCGACAAGACTGCCGCCGAAATCCTTGATAATGTTATAGGAAATCGAAAGGCCAAGGCCCAGCCCCTTACCGACGCCCTTTGTGGAAAAGAACGGATCGAAGATGCGCTCGGCAATCGCCGGCGCGACGCCAGGCCCCCGATCGCTGACCGTCAGCACCACCTTGTGGGCTTCCTGTCGAGCGCGAAGGCGAATGGTCCGGTCATCAAGCCCTTCGACCGCATCGGCCGCATTGGAGATGATGTTGACGAGTACCTGCTGCAGGCGCACGGAACCGGCACGCACGACGAGCGGTTTATCGCCGAGATCGATGTCGATGGTTGCCGCTGCGGCCTTCAGCCGAACCGATACGATCTCCATCGTATCGCGCACCACCTCTTCGACCGGAACCGGCCCAAGCTTTTCATTCGGCTTGCGCGCGAAATTTCGCAGATGCTTGCTGATAGCCGCCATGCGGTCGACGAGCCCGGAGATTCGGCGGATATTGTCGGTCGCCTCGTCGGAGCGACCACGTTCGATCAGCAGGGCCGCGCTGTCTGCATAGGTCTTGGCGGCGGCAAGCGGCTGGTTGAATTCGTGCGAGAGGGCCGCGGACATTTGGCCGAGACCTGCCAGTTTGCCGGCCTGGATCAGATCGGCCTGTGTCCGGCGCAACTGCTGTTCCGTCAGGCGACGTTCGGCGATCTCTTCCTCGATCTGGGCATTGACGCGCGCGAGGTCGGCTGTGCGTTCGTCGACACGGCGTTCGAGTTCGACCTGTGCTTCTGCCTGCATGGAGATGCGTTCGTTGAGCCGAGCACGCCGTTGCAGAATAATGGCCACGCCAAGGCCCGCAAGACAGATCAACAGCAGCGCGGCGGCGACGGTGGTCAGAGCTTGCGTATAGGCAGAGGCCGTATCCACGAGGACATTCACGGTCCAGTCGGCATCCGGCATATATTGCGAGAGCACGAGGTATTCGCGGCTCGAACCGCCGGAGGAGACGGTCATGAAGCGGTGGTCGGACGCGTTGCTCTCTGCCATTGGCAGCGGACGCAGGGTGGCGTCGGCGTAGCGCCTCGAGGCTTCGGTGCGCGCGAGGCGGTCTGAGGTCAGCGGCAGGATAGAGGAGTAGAGCCAGTCTGGGTCGCCGGACATGAAGATGATGCCTTCGGGATCGGAAACGAAGATCCTGTATTCCCCACCCTGCCACGAGGCTTCGATGCTTTCGACATCGACCTTGAAGACGATAACGCCGCGGATTTCGTCGCCGATCTGGATTGGCGAGCCGAAATAGTAGCCCCGCTTCAGCGATGTGGTGCCAAGCGCATAGAACCGCGACTGCTGTCCGCGAAGCGCTTCCTGGAAATAGGGCCGGTAACTGAAGTTCTGGCCGACGAAGCTCGTCGGCCCGTCATAGTTGCTGGCAGCGATTGTATCGCCGTCCGGCGTGATGACATAGATGTCGGAGGAGTGGAGCAGCGCGTTGATGTCTTTCAGATAGGTGTTCACCGCCTCCCTCAGTCGCCGATCACGCGGGCGGGTGACCAGTTCCTGAACGTCCTCGTGATCGGCGATCAGTGCTGGCAGCGCCTGATAGCGGTTGAGGTGACCATCGAGCGCCGTGACGGCGAGCCGGAGAGCGGTGGTGGCTTGAGCGGTCGCCTCGCGCAGATAGCTGTCTGTCGTGACCGCATAGCCTTTCCAGGCCAGCATGGTCGCAAGCAGCGGCAACAGCAGGAATCCAAGAGCCAAGCGAAATTTCACAGGTGTCCGCGCGCCTCCTCGCGTACTTACGGCAACATGCCGCGAGCCGATCTTATGCATCGGCGCAACCGGTCACAAGCGCAGCGCTGCCAGGCATATGATTGTTGACGAGTCTCTGGCGTCGTCAATGAAGTGTTGACAATGCGTTTGGCCGCCGCCGTCTTTCGCCGACGCCCGGATGAGCGCATCTATGACCCAACGGAGCGCCCGGTGGCGCCGGAGAGAAAGGATCACGGCAATGCTCAATCAGATTAAGGGTCTGCATCACGTCACTTCGATGGCCGACGATGCGCGCGAAAACAACCTGTTCTTCACTAGGTCGCTCGGCCTGCGCCGCGTCAAGAAGACGGTCAACTTCGACTCGCCGGACGTCTACCACCTCTATTACGGCGACGAAGCCGGCACGCCCGGCACAGTCATGACCTATTTCCCGTTCCCGAACATGCCGCGCGGCCGTGCCGGTACCGGTGAAGTCGGGACCACCGTCTTCTCCGTGCCGGAGGGTTCGCTCGGCTTCTGGCGGGATCGCCTGACGGCATCGGGGGTCTCCGGTCTCAAGGACGAAGAAACCTTCGGCGAGAAGCGCCTGAACTTTGCCGGCCCTGATGGCGACGGCTTCGCGCTCGTCGAGGTCAAGGACGATCAGCGCACGCCCTGGACGGAAGGCGGCATCTCGGCGGATCATGCGATTCGCGGCTTCCACTCCGCCGCACTCCGCCTTCGCGACGAAGGCGCGACGGCCGAATTGCTGAAGTTCATGGGCTATGAGGAGCTTGACCGCAAGGACGGCGTCACGCGTTTGATCGTGCCTGGCGGCAACGATGCGCGCGTCATCGACCTCGAGACGATGCCGAATATCGGTCGCGCTTCTCAGGGCGCCGGTTCGGTTCACCATATCGCCTTTGCCGTCGAAAACCGCGAAAAGCAGCTCGAAGTGCGCAAGGCGTTGATGGACACTGGCTACCAGGTCACCCCGGTCATCGACCGCGATTACTTCTGGGCGATCTACTTCCGCACGCCGGGCGGCGTGTTGTTCGAGATCGCCACCAACGAGCCGGGCTTCGACCGGGATGAGGATCTCGCTCACCTCGGCGAGGCGCTGAAGCTGCCGCAGCAGCACAAGCACCTGCGTCCGATCCTGGAAAGCCACCTGCAGAAGATCGACGACTAACACGTCGATGCAGGCAAGGCTCGCCGTTGCGGCGAGCCCTCGGGATCGGATCGTACGGAAAGGACCGTTCACAGTTTCGTCGAAACCGTGAATCTAACGCTTTGAAATCACGCAATCTCGGACGGGTGTTTGCCCGTTTCCGGAAATTGCTCCAGGAGACAAAAATGGTCGATCATGGCTACGTTCACAAACTGAAGGCCGGCAAGCCCGGCCAGCCGATCTTCTTCGTCTTTCACGGGACGGGCGGAGATGAAAACCAGTTCTTCACCTTCGCGTCCGAGCTTCTACCCGATGCGACGATCGTCTCGCCGCGTGGCGACGTGGCGGAATATGGGGCTGCGCGCTTCTTCAAGCGCACGGGCGAGGGCGTCTACGACATGGCGGATCTTGCCCGCGCCACGGAGAAGATGGCCGGTTTCGTCAAGGCATTGGTCGCGGAGCACCAGGCTTCGGAGGTGATCGGCCTTGGCTATTCCAACGGCGCGAACATTCTTGCCAATGTGCTGATCGAAGACGGTGTCTTCGACAAGTCGGTGCTCATGCATCCTCTGATCCCGTTCCGGCCGAAGGACAACGCGGGCCTCAAAGGGCGCCGGGTGTTGATCACGGCCGGCGAACGCGATCCCATCTGCCCGGCGCCGCTGACGCAGGCCCTGGCAGACTATTTCCAGGGGCAGGGCGTCGTAACGGAAACCGAATGGCACCCGGGTGGCCACGATATCCGCCAGACCGAGGTCGCCGCGATCGGGCGTTTCCTGAAAGCTTGACGCTATTCCAGCCGGCGGCGGAACAACCATGAGGCGGCCGAGAGGGTGACGATGGCGATCAGCAAGAGCGGGATCGTCTGGCGCACCACCTCGACCGCCGGAATGTCCTTTAGGAATACGCCCTTCACAATTACGAGGAAGTAGCGCAACGGGTTGACGTAGGTGATCGGTTGCAGCCACGAGGGCATGTTCTCGATCGGCGTCGCGAAGCCGGAGAGCAGCATTGCCGGCACCATGAAGAGGAATGCACCGAGGATCGCCTGCTGCTGTGTCATCGACAGCGCCGAGATGAACAGGCCTAGACCGACGACGGCGGCCAGGTAGAAGACTGCGCTGCCGTAGAGCAGGAACAGCGAGCCGCGCAGCGGCACGCCGAAGATGAAGACGGCGGCCAGAATATAGATGGTGATGTGGAACAGGCCGATCATCATCGGCGGGATCAGCTTGCCGATCAGGATCTCATGCGTCCTCAGCGGTGAGACCATGAGCTGATCGAAAGTGCCGAGCTCGCGTTCGCGCGCGATCGATAGCGCGGTCACGATCAGGCCGATCAAAAGAGCGATGCTCGCCACCAGGTTCGGCACCATGAACCATTGATAGGTGAGGTTCGGATTGAACCAGTTGCGCGCTACGACCGTGACGGCGCCCGACGCCATACGCTTGCCGGCCGGAGTCTCGGCGGCAAGCGTTGCGACGATGCGACTGAGATAGCCGGAGACGATCTGCGACGCGTTTGAGCGGCGCCCGTCGAGGATGAGCTGCACCTTTGCCGGCCGGCTCCCCTCAATATCGCGCGAGAAGGTCGGGCCGATTTCGATCGCGGCAATGACCTTTTGGGTGTCGATCGCCACGCGCACCTCGTCAGGGCTGTTGGTGAAGCGGATGCTGCGGAAGGTCGGCGATCCCAGGATCTCCTGAACGAGATCCTGGCTCCAATGGCCGTTGTCTCGGTTCAGCACCAGGACGTCGACATTCGTCACTTCGAGCGTCGCGGCATAGGAAAACACCAGCAACTGCATGATCGGCGGCACGATCAGCACGGTGCGTCCCTTGGGATCACGCAGCACCGCCAGCAACTCCTTGACGATCAGCGCTTTGAGCCTTGTCCACCACATCTCAGCCAATCCTCTTGCGGGTGCTGCGGGCGGCGAGCGCAAAGAAGACGCAGCCGATCAGGAGCATGACGGCGATGGCGCGCGTGAACATCGGCCAGATGTCGCCGGCAAGGAACACGGTCTGCAGGCTTGGGATCAGATAACGCGCCGGCACGATGAGAGTGATCCATTGAATAACCGTCGGCATCGAATTGATTTCGAAGAGAAAGCCGGAGAGCAGGAACGCCGGCAGAAAGGCTGAGATCAGCGCGAGCTGCGAGGCGAGGAACTGGTTCTTCGTGGCCGCCGAGATCAGCAGGCCCTGGCCAAGCGCCGGCATCAGGAAGGTTGCCGAGAGCGCATAGAGTGCAGCGACCGAGCCGCGAAAGGGGACGCCGAACAGGAAGACGGCAAGCAGTACGCAGAGCGTCATCGAGGTAAGGCCGAGGATAAAATAGGGCAGCAGCTTTCCGGCCAGAAGTTCGGCGGCCGAGACGGGCGTCGCCATCATCGCCTCCATCGTGCCCCGTTCCCATTCGCGGGCGACGACGAGCGAGGTGAGCAGGGTCCCGACCAGCGTCATAACGATGGCGATTGACCCGGGCACAAGGAAATTCCGGCTGGTCAGCTCCGGATTGAACCAGAATCGCTGCTCGGCCGAAATTGCCGGCGGCCGGCCGGCGCCGTCGCTCAAGCGCTGGCGCTCCCAGTTGGCAAGGGTCGCCTGGGCGTAGTTTTGCACGAAGTTGGCGGTGTTGGGGTCCGAGCCATCGACGAGCACCTGCACCGTCGGATGGCGCCCGGCGGCAAAGTCCGCCGTGAAGCCGGCCGGAATCACGACGATGCCGCGCACGCGACCAAGCACCAGGTCTTCTTCGAATTCGCGCCGGTCGCGGCCGACCGTTACCTTGAAATAGCGTGACGCCTGGAAGCCGGCGGCGAGGTCGCGGGTCAGCGGTGCCTCCTCCTCGATGATGAGCCCGACGCGGGTCTGCGTCGTATCGAGCGAGACGCCGTAGCCGAAGAGAAACAGCAGGATCATGGGCAGCACGAAGGCGATCAGGATGCTGCTCGGATCGCGAACGATTTGATAGCTTTCCTTGCGCACGAGTGCGGCAAAGCGACGGGCTCTGGCGGCCCGGCTTTCGAGGTTGGCGGATTGCGCGCTCATGCCTCCTTTTCCTCCGACCCCTGGACCAGGGCGATGAAAGCATCCTCCATCGTCGGATCCGGAAGCTTGTCGCTGGCGACCTGTGCCTTCAGTTCGTCCGGCGAGCCGAGCGCGATCGACCGGCCGCGATAGACGAGCGAGATACGGTCGCAATACTCAGCCTCGTCCATGAAGTGGGTGGTGACGAGCACGGTCACGCCCTTTTCGACCAGCCCGTTGATATGGGTCCAGAACTCGCGCCGGGTGATGGGGTCGACGCCGGAGGTCGGTTCATCGAGAAACAGTGCTTCCGGCTCATGCAGCACGGCGCAGGCAAGGGCCAGCCGCTGCTTGAGCCCAAGCGGCAGATCCTTGGCCGACATGTCGAGCAGCCGACCGAAGGCGAAGATATCGGTCATCAGCTGGATGCGTTCGCGCTTGCGCGTGCCGGAAAGGCCGTAGACGCCGGCGAAGAAACTGAGGTTCTGCGCGACGCTTAGGTCGCCATAGAGCGAGAACTTCTGCGCCATGTAGCCAAGCCGGTTGCGCGCCTCTGCTGCGTCACGGCGCAGGTCGAAACCGGCAACGCGGCCTTCGCCGGCCGACGGTTTCAGCAGGCCGCAGAGCATCTTGAACGTCGTCGATTTGCCGGCGCCGTTCGGGCCGAGAAGTCCGAAGATCTGGCCGCGCGGAATGTCGAAGGTGATGTCGTCGGCGGCGGTGAAGTCGCCGAAACGTTTTGTCAGGCCGTGGGCCTCGATGACCGGCTTGCTGTCCTCCATCGTGAAAGGTGTCTGTGTTTCCGCCAGTTTCGAGCGGCCGCCGGGGCCGCCGCCGAGCATGTCGATGAAAGCATCCTCGAAGCGGGGCGGGGTGGTCGTTACGTCAGGCGCAGACGAGCCGTCGTCCGGTGTCGGCGGTTTTGTGTCCGGCTTCATCACCAGTCGGATTGCTTCACCCTGGATGACACCGTCGACGACATCGTCGTCATCGAGCAAGCGAGCGAGCTTCTGGCGGCGTCCATGCGCGATACCGGAAACCTTGAAGACGCGGTCGGCGACTCGAGCGGTCAGATCGGCGGGACTGCCGGCAAAAAGCAACTTGCCCTCGTTCAGCAGGAGAACGCTGTCGCAGGCCTCGGCTTCGTCGAGATAGGCCGTCGACCAGACGACGCCAATGCCCTCGGCCGTCAGGTTCTCGACCATCTTCCAAAGGTCGCGGCGCGAGATCGGATCGACGCCGACGCCCGGTTCGTCCAAGAGGAGCAAGCGGGGCTTGCGCAGGAGCGCACAGGCGAGACCGAGCTTCTGCTTCATGCCGCCGGAGAGTTTGCCGGCAAGCCGTTCGGTAAAGCGCTTGAGATCGGTGAATTCCAGCAGTTCGTCGAAGGTCGCGGCTCGCTCGGCAAGCGGCAGGCCGCGCAGATCGGCGTAAAGGTTCAGGTTCTCCTGTACGGAAAGATCTTCATACAGGCCGAAGCGCTGCGGCATATAGCCGATCGCCGCTTGGATGTCGGCGGCTTTGGTCACAATGTCGAAACCGAGAACCTCGACCTTTCCCTTGTCCGGCACCATCAGCCCGGTCATCAGCCGGATCAGCGTGGTCTTTCCCGCGCCATCAGGACCGACGAGCCCTGTGATCCGTCCGCCGAGGATTTCGCCATCGATGTGGTCGAGCGCCGGCGGGGCATCGCCGAAACGCTTGACCACGTCCATTATCCGGACGAACGGCGCGTTCTCGTTCATTGTTTTGCCTCTGCGGCGTCAGGCAAGTGCACCGTCACCGGCATGCCCTGCCTGAGATCGGGCCCCGGCTTGTCGACCACGATGCGCAGGCGGTAGACGAGATCGGTCCTGAGTTCTGGCGTTTCCACCGACTTCGGGGTGAACTCGGCGACGGGCGAGATGAAACCCACCGTCCCCTTATAGGGGCGATCCGGTGCACTGTCTGACGTGATTTCGACAGCCATGCCCGGATGCACTCGGCCAAGATCCGGTTCCGCGACATAGGCCCGGACCCAGACGGGTTCGTTGAGCGAGACGACATAGACCATGTCGGACGGCGCGACGATGGCGCCGACTTCGCGCACCCGGGACAGAATGGTGCCCGCGTTTGGCGCAAGCAGGCGGGTATCGGCAAGCGACGTGCGGGCACTTTCGAGCTTGGCTTCGGCTGCGAGCACCTGTGCCTGACCCGCCTCGATGTCCTCAATCCGGCTTCCCTCTACGATGAGCGCGAGCCCCTCGCGGGCGGAGGTGGCCCGTGCAGCCGCGGCAGCCCTGTTGGCGCTTGCCTCGTCGAGGTTGGCCTGAGAAATGGTGCCGTTCGGACGCAGTTGCCGCGCGCGTTCATAGGCGAGGTTGGCATTTTCCAGGTCGGCCAGACGCTCCTCATGAGTGGCGCGCGCCTGGGCGATTTCGGTCGGGCGGGCGCCCGCCTTCAGTTTTGCAAGATTGGCCTTGAGCGCGCCGAGTTCGGCTTCGGCCGCGGCCACTGCCTGTTCGAACGGAACGGCGTCAAGGGTCGCAAGGACATCGCCGGGCTTCACCGCGTCGCCTTCGTCGACGCTAAGGCTCGCTATACGGCCATTGACGCGGAAGCCGAGAGAGACTTGGCGGATGTCGACATTGCCGTAGAGAACCGAGGCTCGCTCCGTGCCCGTCCAGCCGAGCCGCTGGGGGACGTCGAACCACCACGCACCGGCAGCACTGCCAGCGAGCAACAGAAGGGCGATTGCCGGCTTGTTCATGGCTGGGCCTCCTTCTCGCCGCCAAGTGCCGCGACAAGCTCGGCGACGTGCCGACGCAGAATGTCGAGTTCGTCGGGGCCAACGACCTGCCAGCTCATCTGCCGGAGCATGGCCGCATGGGCCATCCGGAAGACGAGGATGCTGCCGACGAAGGAGAGGGTCTTCAGCCGGACATGCTCGGACTGCGGTGGTTCACCGAGAATTGTCGCAACCAGCCTGCTGGCCATGCCGATCATCGGGCCCATGACATTGGCGTAGACCCGTTCGAAGGCTTCGGTTGGCTCCATCTGTTCGCGGATGATGAAGCGCGCCCAGCTTTCGGATTGCCGGCTGACGAAGATAGCGACCATGCGCTGCGCCATCTGGGTCAGGAGATCCCGGGCTTCCTCAGCCGACATTGCCTTGCCTTCGCTGTCGAGGCGGGCAAGACGCTCGAGGATCGCGTTTCTGAGATCGCCGACATGTCCAACGATAATTGATGCAAGATGCTCGGCGGCGGCGATGTAGAGGCCTTCCTTGCCGCCGAAATAATAGGGGATCGCCTGCAGGTTTACGCCGGCAGTCTCCGCGAGCCTCCGCGTGCTGGCGCCGTCGAAACCGTAGCGGCCGAAGACATCGATGGAACTCGTCAAAAGCTTTTCACGCGTGACATCGCCGCGGTCCTGCTTGGGTGCTTGGGTCGAGGTTTTGTTTTTCATCATGTCCTCAAATTACATCACTCCATTGATTAAGTCAATCGAATGAATTTGTGTTGCCCGATTGCGCGGCTTCTGGTCCGGGCCATGGGCGGACCAGCGAAGCGTTCGCGGCTCACGGCAGAGCGAGGTTGGCCATACGGCGTAGACCGTTGCGCATGGCGCCTAAGGACGGCGCGCGATCACAAGGGGATGGGGGGTGCATATACTGCCGGATCGGCCAATTGGCGGAGCCTAGACCGCCGCAGAGAAATCTATCGAGATCTTAGTGCCGCGCTCCGGGGCGGTATCGACCGCGATGATCGCCTGGTGGAGCTCGCTGATGCGCCGGACAATCTTCAGGCCGAGCCCGAGCTGACCGGAACTCTTCACGTAGCCGAGGTCCTCGTGGTGTTCGGGCAAGTCGACGAGCCCATTGCCATTGTCCTCGACGGAGACAACCGGGCCGGGACCGCAGGCGAGAACGATCCGCGTGCCCGGCGGATTGTGCTTCACAGCGTTCTCAATCAGGTTTCGCAGCATGTTCTCGACGAGCGCCGGGATCGCGGTGACCGGCGGCGTGCCTTCGTCGACGAATTCGAGAGACTTGTCGTGGTCGAAGACGAACGGCGCGATGGCTTCCGCAACGGCGGCTCCGATTTGCGACAGGCTGGTGCGCTGGTAGGCGGAGGGATCGACTGCATCGGCACGCGCCAGAGAGGTGAGCTGCTCCAGGATATGGGTCAGGGCGTCAAGGTCCCTTTCGGCATTGCGGGCCCTTGGGTCGTTAATGCGGCTCAGTTCCATCTTGGCGATCGAGACCGGCGTCCGGATCTCGTGAGCGATCGAGGAGGAGAACAGCTTCTGCGACTGAATGAGATCGGCAACGCGCGTGAGCATGCGATTGACCGCGGTGACCAGGCGGGCGATCTCCTGCGGCATCCGCGTCAGTGGCAGGCGTGCATTGCTGTCGCGCGGGTCTAGTCCATCGGCAGCCTGGGCCGCCATGGCGACGGGCTTGAGCGCGCTGCGAATGGACCAGATCGTAGCACCGATGACGAGGCAGAACATCAACGTCATCGGTACGATCATCGAATCGAACATCTCATGCAGCAGGGCGCCGTACATGAAGCCGTTCGGATCGTTGAGGATCGCAAGTTCGATGAGCACGGTCGTCCCGTTCCGTTCGAAAGACTGGCCGCCGGCGACGCTGAAGGGCTTGCCGGGAGCGATCAGCCGCTTCCAGAACTGCGGTGCATCCATGCTGACGGGCAGGAAATGCTGGGCGCATTCGCTCGTGCAGTTCGAATAGACGATCACGCCTGAAGCTGTGCGGATGCGCAGGAAGATCGAGCCATCGTCGTCATGGCGGTCCTGATAGCGCTCGCGCATCTCGTGATTGGGTTCGTAGCTCGCCACGCCATCGCGGACCTGGACATAACCGGCCAGGTTTTCGGTTTCCTGCTGGAGCATGAGAACGCTCAGCTTGTCGTCGTCGAACCAGTAGTCGGCAAAGACGACGCCGATCTGGATTGCCATAGCAATCAGCGAAAAAGCGATGATGCGGCGGGCGACGATGCCGATCAGCGAAGGGTTGCGGGGCTTCATGAGGCGCGCCTGAGCAGATAGCCGATACCACGCACGGTCTCGATCTGTACGCCGGTGTCAAGCGGCTGCAGGCGCTTGCGCACGCGTGATACCGCGAGCTCGAGCGCATTGGGCGTCACTTCCTGGCCGTATTCGGAAAGTGCCGTTTCGAGTTTGCGCTTTGGCACGACGCGGCCGACTTCCCGCATCAGGATTTCCATCAGCGAACGCTCGCGCGGCGGCAACGGCACTACGATGCCGTCACAAGTAAGGTCTGCGGTTGCCGGGTCATAGCGCAAGGCGCCAGCCTCCAGCACCGGCTGGACCGCTTGCGGGTTGCGCCTCAGCATCGCACGGCAACGGGAGAGAAGCTCCCGATGATGGAATGGCTTTACGAGATAGTCATCAGCACCGGCATCGAGCCCGGCAATACGCTCGTCGACTGATCCCTTGGCGGTGATGATCAGCACAGGCAGCCCCGGATAGTCGAGCCGGAGGCGACGAAGCAGAGACAGGCCGTCGCCGTCGGGCAAGCCGAGATCGAGCAATACGAGATCGTGCTCCCGCCCGGCGATTGCCGTTTCGGCGTCCGCAACGGTTGAAACGGAATCGAGGCGCCAGCCAGCGTCCCGCATGGTTTCTCCGACCAGTTCTACCAGTCGCGGGCTGTCTTCAACCAGGAGCAGGCGCATTGAATCGTCTCGATATTACAGGGGCCGCTGCCGACCATATGGGCTTTCGCTTGGGCTGCCAACTCCCGGTCGCAAAACCCACCACCGCGTGCATGAAGCGGGCAATGAGCAATCTTGACGGGGTTTCGACAGCTTGCACGTCGTATCTCGACCGGTGAGGGGGAGGGTGCAACTGAACAGGTGGCCGTATTGCGGTCTCCACTTCCACTGAATGCTCGCGCCTGTATTGACCATCTCAGATGATCGCGCAGTCGCCGCTGGAGACGACCGCATTGATTTTTTCGAGAATTCGCCGGCCAGAGATCGGTAGTATCGCTCTGAGCGCGCTTGTCAGCGCCTATCTGCTTCTTGTCAGCAACAAATCCTTCTGGACGCACACGTTTGCCTATTTCAACGATTCCGTCGTGGCGCTTGTGTCCTTCAGCGTGGCACTCTGCCTCCTGACCTTTGCTGGGCTTACGACCGCTTCCGTCAAATATGTGATGAAGCCGGTGGTGATCTTCTTCATCATGGTGTCGGCGTCGGCTTCCTATTTCATCGATACCTTTGGCGTCATCATCGACAAAGACATGATCGGCAATGCGGCCGTGACGACGCAGGCCGAAGCCGGCCACCTGCTGACCGGCAGCCTGGCGATGCACCTGCTGCTCTACGGTCTGCTTCCCGCGCTTCTCGTCATGTCGGTCAAGGTCCGCCGTCGCCCCTTTCTTGCCAATGCCGCGATCAATCTTGCGGTGATCATCCCCTGCCTCATCGTCAGCGGTGGGCTGGTCTATGCCAATTTCGCGAACGTCGCCTACGTGATCCGCGAGCACAAGGACCTGATGAAGCGGTTCAATCCGACGGGGCCGGTCTCGGCGGCCGTGCGGTATGCCGCGTCGACCTACAAGGAGCGCAACATCGTCGTGCAGCCGCTCGGCACCGACGCCCGCCAGGGCTCGCGGATTGCGGCGGCCGGCAAGCCGGTGGTCGTTGTCGTCGTTGCCGGCGAGACCGCGCGCGCAATGAACTTCTCTTTGAACGGCTACGCACGGGAGACCAATCCGGAACTGAAGGCGCTGGGCGTCGTGAACTATACGGACACCACGAGTTGCGGCACGGCAACGGCGATTTCGCTTCCCTGCATGTTCTCCGTCTATCCGCGCAATGAATACAGCGACTGGAAGGCGCGTTCGACGGAAAATCTGATGAACGTGCTGACGCGTGCCGGCGTCTCGACCACCTGGTGGGACAACAACACCGGCAGCAAGGGCATTGCCGATCTCATCAACTTCGCCAGCATGACCAACCAGAAGAACAGCCCTCTGTGCAAGAACGGCGAATGCCTGGATGAAATCTTCCTCGGCGAACTCGACAAGAAGCTCCAGGCGACCACATCGAACAGCGTGATCGTCCTGCACCAGCTTGGCAGCCACGGTCCTTCCTACTATCTGCGCTATCCTGAAAAGTTTCGCCGGTTCACGCCGGATTGCCGCACGCCGGAACTGATGAAGTGCTCGGTTGCCGAGATTACCAACGCCTACGACAATTCGATCCTTTACACCGACTACGTGCTGGCGAGTGTTGCCCGTCTCCTGGAGAAGCACCAGGCCCGCGTCGCCGGCGCGATGATCTATATGTCCGACCACGGTGAGTCGCTCGGCGAAAACGGTATCTATCTGCACGGTGCGCCCTACGCGATTGCCCCGCGGGAACAGACGCAGGTACCATTCGTCGCCTGGTTTTCGAGGCCCTATCAGGCGACCATGGGGGTCGATACCGCCTGTCTCGACAAGGACACGGCGCAGCCGAAGTCGCACGACAACCTCTTCCATACCGTTCTCGGCATGATGAACGTCGAGACGAAGGTCTACAGACGTGACCTCGACGCTTTCGCAAATTGCACGCGGAAGCCGGCCGGTGGCCCGATCTTCCAGTCGGCAGATACGGCCAACGATCTGCCGGCCAATACAACGCGCGCCGTCGCATTGCCGGGCGCACTGTGAGCACCCGCGACCGCTTGCCGCGATTTTTCCGGGTTCTCGGGAACAAAAGCGCGTTTCGACACTTCCTTGCTTACATGTCCTCGACTCCGCGCGGACGGTCCGCGACCCCTTTTGCCATATCAGTCCGGTGGACAGAGGCGCCAATCCGTACGCAGGAGGATTAGATGCGCATCGTCGGTATACAGGTTTCCCCGGAAAGAGCCGGTCGAGTTGGATTTAGCGTCGAGTTCGTCGGCGATGGCGGGGAAGTGGTGACCGTGATGTGCCCGCAGGATGATGCCGGCTCCTTGAACCGGCTCAACGCCATCGCAAAGGCAAAGGAAATGCTCAGAACGGCGCTCGACGCAGACGAAGCGCTTCAGGCTGCGGGCGGTGCGCAGGGCGCCTTCCGCGGACCGCTGCCGAATGCACGTCACGCGCATGATCGGGATGCGATGGAAGAGCAGCTCGACGAGGGGCTCGAGGATACATTTCCGGCGAGCGACCCGGTATCGATCGCCGCTTCGACGATCGCAAAGGGCCATTCCCGCCGCTGACGGCTCAGCGACGGTACCGCCTGTTCCGAGTGACGGCGAATATGGCTTTCGCGATTTCGCTCGAAGGCGTACCTCCGCCCAGTTTCGGCCATCTCGGCGGATTACCGGAAAAATTGTCGGGCACTTTGACGTGAGTCGGTTGTTTCAATCGACATCGCGCGCATACGTTTCGGCGAAAGACTTGTTATAGTGTTTTGATTTATCGATATTTTCCCCCTGGATCAGCCCAGTTCGAGGGGGTGGAGTATGTGTGGAGAGTAGACACATGGCCGGCCGGCAACTCACCTTCGCTATCGGCGACATTCATGGTTGCCTCGACCAGTTGCGCGTGCTTTTGCGCGAGATTGAAACCTATGCGCCGGCGGGCAGGGTCATTTTTCTCGGCGACTTGATCGATCGGGGGCCGGACAGCCGTGGTGTCGTCGAGTTGGTCATGGCCGGTCCGTCAAAACCCGGTTGGACCTGGATGACACTCAAGGGCAACCATGAAGAGATGTTGTGGGGCGCCAGCAGCGGCGAGAGCGACGTTGATTGGTGGCTCATGAACGGTGGCCAGGAGACGCTGGTCTCCTACAATGGCGTCGTTCCCGGTCGGCATCTGAAGTGGATCAAGGAGCTTCCCACGATCCTTGTCGAACGGCATCGCATTTTCGTGCATGCGGGTATCGATGAGACCTTGCCGCTCGAACAGCAAGGCGACGAGATCTTCCTCTGGATCCGGCGACCAGAGGACTATTCGGGCGAGTACTTTGGAAGACATCTCTGCCATGGGCATACACCCAGCATGGCCAATCCGCGCACGATCGGAAACCGGACCAATGTCGATTCTGGCGCGGTCTTCAGTGGCGTGTTGTCCTGTGCCGTCTTCGACGACGATCAGCCTGGTGGCCCGATCGATTTCCTCATGACGACGCAGATCCAGGCCGCAAGCTAAGCGACATCGCTGGCGGTTGCGCCGCGAATGGCATTGTGCGTCCGGCCGTCCGGTAGTAGGTGTGCCTTCTCCATAGGGCGATGTTGCTGCCGCCCGTTTCACCACCTCAGGGGATTGCTTTGGACGCTGCGCCTTCATCCGTGTTCACGAAGAATTTTGCTGCCCTGCTGTTCGATATGGATGGCACCTTGTTGAACTCCATGGCCGTCGTCGAACGTGTCTGGGGCGCCTGGGCGGTGCGCAACGGGATCGATCCGATCGAATTCATAAAGACCGTTCACGGCGTCCGTGCCGTTGATACGATCCGCAACCTCGAACTGCCTGATGTCGATCCGGAAAAGGAAGCCTATGATCTGGCGCTCGCAGAGATCGCCGATGTCGAGGGCATCGTCGAAATCCCCGGTGCCGTCGCCTTCCTGAATTCACTGCCGCCGCAGAAATGGGCGATCGTCACGTCCGCGCCGCTGGACTTGGCAGTGCGCCGCCTTGCTGCTGCCGGTATCCCGACCCCGCAGTTGATGATTACGGGCGAAGATGTTTCCGTCGGCAAACCCGATCCGCAGGGATACCGGATGGCGGCCGAGCGCCTGGGTGTGCGACCGGAGGATTGCCTCGTCTTCGAAGACGCGCCGGCGGGTATTTTGGCGGGCCTTGCGGCCGGCGCCGACGTCGTCGTCGTTACCGGCGCACACGCGGCTGCGGAAGGTACTCCGCACCTGACGCTTGATCGCTATCACGAGATCGAGGTGGAACTCGCAAGCGACGGCATGCTGTCGCTGCGTCAAACATTCTGAAAGCCGAAGGTCGGTGATGACCTTCGGCCTCCCATTCGAACTCAGGCGTTGAGCCAGCATTTCGTCAGCGCGTGGCCGCCCATCAGTTCGCCGTTCGGATCGTCGACCCAGCCGCCGACCTTGTCGCTCGTAGCGTCGATGTAGTTGTTGAACATCGGCACGATGACCCCGCCCTCGTCACGCAAAATCATCGCCGACTGGCGATAGAGCGCCTTGCGCTTGGCTGTGTCGAGTTCGCCGCGCGCAGTGAAGATCAGCCTGTCGAAATCCTCGCGGAAGAAGCGCGTGTCGTTCCACTCTGCCTTCGATAGGTAGGCGATGGAATAGACCTGGTCCTGCGTCGGCCGCCCGGTCCAGTAGGACATGCTGAAGGGCTGCTTGTTCCAGACATCCGACCAGTAGCCGTCGCCCGGTTCGCGCTTCAGGTCGATGGTGATCCCGCATTTGGCGGCGCTCATCTGGAAAAGCTGCGCCGCGTCGACGGCGCCTGGGAAGGCGACGTCCGAAGTTCTCAGCAGAACCGAGCCGCTGTGGCCGGACTTCTTGTAGTGAAACTTTGCCTTGTCCGGATCGAATGCCCGCTGTTCGATGTCGTTGTCGAAGAGCGGATAGCCCTTGATCATCGGCGTGTCGTTACCGACGGTGCCGTAGCCGGCGAGCACCTTGGCGACCATCTCTTCGCGGTCGACGGCGTATTTCAGTGCCAGGCGCAGGTCGTTGTTGTCGAAGGGTGTCGTGTTGCAGTGGGCGATGAAGACGTAGTGACCCTTGCCCGGCACGTTGCGGATGACGACGCCCGGCAGACGCTGGATCAGGGCCACAACCTTGGGCTCGATGCGGTTGATCATATGGATCTGGCCGCTCTGCAGGGCGGCGGTGCGTGCCGTCGAATCGTTGATGACGGCGATCTCGATCTGGTCGGCATGGCCGCGCTCGGCGGACCCCCAATAGCCTTCGTGGCGTTGGGCGATGTGTTTCACGCCCGGCTCATTGGAGACCACCTTGTAAGGCCCGGTGCCGATGCCCGCCGTCGGATCGTCCTTGCCACCATTTGGCTGGATCATCAGGTGATAATCGCTGACGACATAGGGCAGGTCGGCGTTCGGTTGGCGAAGCGTGATGACGACGCTGTCGCCATCTGCCTTGATCGTCTCGAATTCCTGGACGAAGGGCAAGGCCGCCGACTTGGAATCGGCATCGCCGTGACGCTCGAGTGTCGCCACCACGTCCGCCGGGGTCAGTTCCTTGCCGTTGTGAAAGGTGACGTCCTTGCGGATCTTGAAGCGCCAGATCTTGGCGTCGGGTGTTGCCTCATAGGATTCGGCGAGCCGATATTCGATCTCGCCGGCCGGAGATACCTCGAGCAACTGTTCTCCCCAGCAGCGCCCAAGTGTGTAGGGGACCTGGCTTGCCCATGTCGCGGGGTCGAGGCTGTTCGTCGACTCCCCGCCGACGAGGCCGGCCTTCAGTGTTCCCCCTTTGACGGGCCCGGCCGCTCGGGCTGCCTGGCCGAGCAGCAAATTCGCCGACGCGACCGTAACGCCGAGTGCTGCGGCTCGCCCAAGAAACTCCCGTCGCGACAGCCGCCCTGAGGCCACCTGTTGGCTCATGAATTCCAGTTCTCTTGGCATGGCTCACTCCCTCCCTTGTAAGACCCGCCCGGCGCACCGGTATCGTTGCAGGATATTGGAGGCAGATATCGCGTCTGGATTCTTGCCGCGCGACAGTTGGTGCCGCAGATCGACTTGAGAACGTCGTATCCTCGACCGTCGGCACTACCCGACGGCGACAGGCAGCGTCAGCCTTTGCGGGCGTAACGTTGCAGAACGGCGGAGATATCCGGCTCGGTCTTGTCTATATCGAGTTCGGCGCGCAGTTCGACGGCGTGGAGACGCTCGAGCATGATCCGCTCTGCCGTGGCGGTGTCGCGCGACTGCAGCGCGCGGATGATCTGCACATGTTCGTCGACTGCGCATTCCGGAGAATGCAGCCGGGCGAAACGCGCTAGGATCAGCGAGCAACGCGAGACGATCTCGCGGACAAAGCGCGCCAGGGCCTGCGAGCCCGTGAGTCGGCGAGCAGGATGTGGAATTCGCCTGCGAGGCGGATCGAAAGCGGGCCGTGATCGGAAAGGGCTGCTTCTTCCTGCTTCACGTGCTGCTCCAGTCGCTTGACCTCGGCGCTGCCGAGATCGGCCACCAGCCGGCGGATAACTTCGGCTTCCAGCATGCGCCTTAGCGCGAAGATATCGCGGGCTTCTTCCAGCGTCGGCTCCGCCACGCAGGCGCCCTTGTTGGCTCTGAGATCGAGGATGTCCTCGGCGTTCAGCCGGACCAGGGCCGCGCGAACGCTGGTACGGCTGACCTTGAAATGATCGGCGATCGTGTCTTCGGCAAGCTTCGTTCCCGGCCTTAATGCCTGCTCCAGGATGGCCTGGCGCAGGAGCCTGTAGACGACGTCGCTGCGGCTCGATTTCTCAGACAAGGTTGCCTCCCCGACGGGCCGATCGAGGATCGACCAAACAGGTCCTGCATTTCGATAACGCCCGAATATTTCGTCGTCAAGATTGTATACAATCATGTTGATGTTTGTATCCGTCTATCGTATGCAATTGATGGCGCTGACAATTACGGGTTGGTGTCGATCGGTTCGGGAGGAGGCGTGCGATGAGGACCGCACGACCAGGACCGGTCAGGACAAGGAAAACCAAAGGGAGGGAATTCATGAAAAACAGAATCCTACAGCTTTGCGCGACCGTTGCGGGCATCGCGGTCGGGCTTGTGGCCGCAACGTCTGCGAACGCCGCGACGACGCTTGAAACGGTCAAGGCGCGCGGCAAGCTGATCTGTGGCGTCTCGATGAGCACGCCGGGCTTTGCCACCGCGGATGCGAAGGGTCACATGGGGGGCTTCGACGTCGACGTCTGCCGTGCCGTGGCCGCCGCCGTTTTCGGCGATCCGGAAAAGGTCGATTTCGTCCTGACGAACATCAATACGCGCTTCCAGGCGCTCCAGTCCGGCGAGATCGACATGCTGTCGCGCCAGACGACCCTTACCTTCTCGCGCGAAGTCTCGCTCGGCCTCGATTTCGGGCCGACCGTCTTCTACGACGGCCAGGGGCTGATGGTGCCGAAGTCGCTCGGCGTCAACAGCGCCAAGGAACTGACGGATGCTGCGATCTGCACGCTGCCGGGCACCACGACCGCGCAGAACCTCAGCGACTTCTTTCGCTCGATCGGCGGCAAGTTCGAACTGGTCGTCTTTGAAAACCCGGACGAAAACCGCAACGCCTTCTTCTCCGGTCGTTGCGAAGCGATCTCATCCGACCGTTCGGACCTCGCTTCGATCCGCGCCGTTGCCAACAACCCGGATGATTACGTCGTCCTGCCGGAAACCATCTCCAAGGAGCCGCTGGCGCCTGCTGTTCGCCAGAACGATTCCAACTGGCGTGACATCGTATCCTGGTCCGCCTGGATGCTGATGGCGGCCGAGGAGCGCGGCATCACCCAGGCCAATGTCGACGAGATGGTCAAGAGCGAGGATCCGGAGATCCAGCGCATGCTCGGCGTGAACGAAGAACTCGGCAAGATGCTGAACCTCGACAACAAGTGGGGCTACAACATCATCAAGGGTGTGGGAAACTATGGTGAAGTGTTCGAGCGCAATCTCGGCACCAGGACCGCTCTCGGCCTGACGCGCGGCCCGAACACGCGCTGGAGCGAGGGTGGCCTGCTCTACGCACCGCCGTTCCGTTGAGATTGACAGGCCCGCGCTCAAGCGCGGGCCCACCTTTCTGCTGCAGAAATTCAAAGTGCCAAAGCGACCTCTGCGCCCGGCAAGACCCGCGGCGCTGTAGATCCTGCCTAAGGGACGGGTGCCGATGCCCCTGTTTTATGATGCGCGCATTCGCGCCTATCTCTATCAAGTGATCGCCATCGGCGTCGTACTGCTCATCGCCTGGGTGATGTTCAGCACCGCAAGCGCCAATCTTGCCAAGCAGGATATCGCGACCGGTTTCGGCTTCCTGGCGCGCCAGGCCGGTTTCGTCATCACGGAAACCGCGATCACCTACGAGCCGACCGATCCGATCGGCCGTGCGATCCTCGTCGGCATTGCCAATACGGGCAAAGTCTCGCTGCTCGCGGCACTGCTGGGCACCATTCTCGGTCTGCTGGTCGGCATCGGGCGGCTGTCGCACAATCCCGTGCTGTCACGGCTGATGCTTGCCTATGTGGAAGCGCTCCGCAACGTGCCGCTGCTGCTCTACCTGCTGCTCTGGTATTCGCTGATCATCTCCGCCTTTCCGCCGGTCAAGCAGGCGATCCAGATGCTTCCGGGTGTGTTCCTGTCGAACAGCGGCTTGGTCATGCCCGCCCTGCACTGGGAGAGCGGATTTTCGGCAATGGTCACGGCTCTCGTTGTCGGCATCGTTGCGGCCGCTTCCGTTGCACGGATTCTCGGCCGCAGGCGCGTCGTCACCGGCAAGGACAGACCGATTGCCTTAATCGCGACGATCGCGCTTCTTCTGCCGCTCGTGGCAGCATTGCTGCTCGGCAACATTTCCGTCACCTGGGATGTGCCTGAGCTCGGCCGGTTCCGCTTGAGCGGCGGCTATCATCTGCGCCCGGAGTTCGTGGCGCTTCTCCTCGGGCTGACGCTTAGCGTGTCGGCCAACGTTGCGGAGATCGTCCGGGCCGGCATCCAGGCGGTCAGCAAGGGACAGTGGGAGGCCGCGACGGCGCTTGGTCTGTCACGCGCGCGCACCCTGAAGCTGGTGATCCTGCCGCAGGCGCTGAGGATCATCATCCCGCCTCTAACCAACACCTATCTGACCGTCTTCAAGAACAGCTCGCTCGCGATCGCCATCGGCTATCCGGACCTGGTGATGGTTTCGAACACGATCATGAACCAGACCGGGCAGGCGATTGAATCCATTGCCATTTTCATGGGCGTCTATCTCGGGCTGTCGATCCTCATCTCGCTGGTGATGAACTGGTACAATGCCAAGGTCGCGCTGAGGGAGCGCTGAGCAATGACACAGATCGATACCCTCATCGGCGACGCATCGCTTAGGTCCCATCACGAGGCGCCACCGGCACCGAAAGGTCGCTGGCTCAGCGCCTATTTCGGAACACCCGGCAACGCGCTGATCACCATCCTGTGCCTCGGCACGATTTTCGCTGTTGCGAAACTGGCGATCGGCTGGCTGTTCATCGATGCCACCTTTGTCGGCACGCCGGCGGAATGCAAGGTGACAAATGGCGCCTGTTGGCCGTTCCTGTCGGCGAAGATGCGCTACATCTTCTTCGGCTTCTATCCGTTCGAGGAGCAATGGCGGCCGCTGACCGCGATGCTCTTGTTCCTCGGCGCCTGTGCCGTCTCGATGGTCCCGAAGCTCTGGGGACGGGCGCTGTTGATCGCCTGGATCGCAGTCGTCCTGCCGGTGCTCTATGTGCTGATGGCGGGCGGGTTCTTTGGCCTGACGGTCGTGCCGACGACGCAATGGGGCGGGCTGCCGCTCTCCTTCATGCTTTCCTTCATCGGCCTTGCCTGCGCGCTGCCGCTTGGGATCGCGCTTGCGCTTGCGCGCGCCTCCAGCCTTCCAGCCATCCGCATCCTGGGGGTCAGCTTCATCGAGATCGTGCGCGGCGTGCCGCTGATCAGCATCCTGTTCATGGCAACGGTCATGCTGCCGCTGTTCATGCCCGATGGCATCACCATCGATAAGCTCATCCGCGCCCAGGTGGCGATCATCCTCTTTGCCGCCGCCTATATCGCCGAGATCGTCCGTGGCGGCTTGCAGGCGGTGCCCAACGGGCAGGTGGAGGCCGGACACTCGCTCGGTCTGCACTACTGGCAGATTATGCGCAAGATCGTGCTGCCGCAGGCGTTGAAGAAGGTCATCCCGCCGCTCGTCAGCCTCTTCATCGGCTTCTTCCAGGACACGACGCTGGTGACCATCGTCGGCTTGCTCGACTTCCTCGACACCGTGCGCACCGCCATGCGCGATCCGGAATGGCAGGGCATCGCGGTGCTGGAAGGCTATGTCTTCGCGGCCGTCGTCTATTTCATTTTCAGTGCTCTTATGGGAGCTTACAGCCGTTTCCTCGAACAATACTTCAGGACATCGCATGACTAAAGAGATCCATGTCATCCGCAAGGTGCACACGCTCGTCGCCTTCGACAGCGAGCGCGATGGCCACGTCTATTTGCACGACGCCGACATCGCCTATGACGACAAGGGCTTCGTCCATGTGGGCGGTCACTACGAAGGTCCGTTCGACAGTGAGAGTTCTGGCCGCGACCGGATGATCATGCCGGGCTTCATCAATGTCCATTGCCACTCCGGCGAAGAGCCGATCTCCAAGGGCATCTTCGAGGACACGGGCACGGCAGTCCTTTGGGGCAATGCGCTCTACGAATACTCCAATCTGCTGGAGATCGACGACGACGCGATCGAGGCATCGCTGACCGTCATGATCGGCGACCTGCTGCGAAGCGGCGTCACCACGCTGCTCGATATTGCCGGCCCGCATGAAAGCTGGCTGCCGACGCTCGCGCGAAGCGGCGCACGCGCCTTCGTCGCGCCGGGCTTCCGAGAGGCGCAGTGGCATGTCGAAGACAGCCACCGTCTCGAGTTCCGCTGGGACAAGGCGCGTGGGCGCGACGCTTTCGCTCGGGCTCTGGAGGTCGTCGATGCCGCGACAGCGCACCCCTCCGGTCGGCTTGGCGGCGTCGTCGCACCATCGCAGATTGAGACCTGCTCGCCGGAGCTGCTGCAGGATGCGGTGGCGGCGGCGCGCAAGCGCGGCGTTCCGGTCACCATCCACGCCGCCCAGACCATGGCCGAGCACGAGGAACTGTTGCGCCGGCACGGACTGACGGCCGTGCAATATCTCGAAAGCCTGGGCTTGCTCGGCAAGGACCTGATCCTCGGCCATTGCATCTTCGTCGACAGCCATTCCTGGACGCGCCAGCGCACGGAGATCGACCTACGTCTTCTGGCCGATCGCCAGACGACCGTCGCGCACTGCCCGGTCACCTTCTCGCGCAGCGGCATGGCGCTGGAATCGGTCGGCCGCTACCGTCGGGCAGGCGTCAACGTTGCGCTCGGAACGGACAGCTATCCCTTCAATATGCTGGAAGAAATGCGCCAGGCGATGATCTGTGCACGACTGTCCGGCAAGTCCGTCTTCGATGTCGCGACTGGTGATATCCTGGAGGCTGCAACCATCGCCGGCGCCAGGGCGCTCGGCCGTGATGACATCGGCCGCATCGCCGTTGGCTCCAAGGCGGATTTCCTCGTGGTCGATCTTCGCCACCACGCGATGCAGCCGGTCTACGATCCGCTGCGCAATCTCCTGCATTGTGCAGCCGAGCGGGCGATCGAGCGGGTCTATGTCGACGGAACCTGCGTCGTCAGCGGCGGACGGCCAACCCTGATCGACTACGATGGAGCGCTTGCGAAGCTGCAGGAGGCACAGGACTACGCCTGCCGGAAGGCGCCCGCAAACGACCCAAAGGGCCGCGGAATGCAGACGCTCGCGCCGCTGTCCTTGCCCATGGCCGGTCCGGGAAGGACGTAACCTCCCCACAATGCCGGCCGCCAGAAGAGGCGGGCGGTACAAATATCAGTAGAAAAGGCGGTGGGCGGCAAAGAGGCAGATCAGGATCGCCGCCGCCCCACCGGCCAACGTGCTCAGCCGCCGCTCAAGAAAATCACGGATCTCCTCGCCGAAGCGGCGCAGCAGCCAGGCGAGCAGGAAGAAGCGCGCGCCACGTGCAACGATCGCCGACACGATGAAAAAGCCGAGGTTGATGTTGGCAGAGCTTGCCGTAGAACTCCAGCAGCGGCCTTGCCAGCGCATCGAAGGCATAATGGCCGAGATACCAGCCGGCGACACCCCCGAGCACCGACGCGATGGTGGCTACAAGCGCGTAGCGCCACGCCCGCTCCGGGCGCGCCAGCGCCATCGGGATAAGGAGCAGATCCGCCGGGACCGGAAAGATCGAGCTTTCGACAAAGGCGATGATGCCGAGCCAGACAATGGCTGTCTCGTGTCGCGAGCGACATCGTCCAATCATAGAGGCGACGGAGCATGAATTACAATTCGCTGTTGGTGGTAGGCCCCTCTATAGGCGAGCGCGCGGGGTGTAAATGTGGCCGCCTTCGGCATTTGAGCGATTTCTTACGAAGTGCGAGGCATGGCCGCCGCTAAGCAACAGCCATGCGTGCATAACGGCTTGGCGGCTGCCCAACATGGCGGCTGAAGGCTGTGCTGAAGGTACTGGCTGAACTGTAGCCGACACGTTCGGCGACGGAGGCGAGATCGACGTCGCGTTGCCGCAGCAGATCCTTGGCGAGCGCCATGCGCCAGACGAGCAGATATTCCATCGGCGGCACGCCAACAGCGCGGGTGAAGCGCTCGAAGAACACGGAGCGGGAGAGTGCCGCCTCGCTCGCGAGTTCCGCCACGGTCCATGCGTGCGCCGGATCGGCGTGGATCTGACGAATGGCCGCCGCCAGCCGCGGGTCACCCAGGCCGCGCAACAGGCCGGGCGTTGCGCTTTCGCCTTGAATAGACCGAAGGGCCTCGATCAGCATGACTTCCACAAGCCGTGCCAGCACCAGGTCCCGGCCTGGTCGTTCGTCACGCGCCTCTTCGCCCACCAGACACACGAGTGTCGAAAGTCGGTCGATCCCGCGCAGATGCATCAATGTCGGCAGCAGCGAAACAAGCAGTCCGGCATCGGGCGAATCGAGGACGAAATAGCCGCCGAGCAGGCGCAGGTCCGGTTCGCCGTGTTGCCTGCCGTGGCGAACCTCGCCGGTCGGCGCCGGCATCCCCTTGGGGTCGATGAAGGTCGGCTGAACCGGATCGAACCCCGAAAGTGTGAAACCCGGTGTTGCCGGCAGCAGCACGAAATCTCCGGCCTCCAATGTGACCGGTACCTCGCCATCGACGGCCAGCCGGCAAGCCCCCTCGATGACGGTGCAGAAGCTCGGCTGCCCGAAATCGGCATAGCGCACGGCCCAGCGGCCGGCGCCGCTGATACCCTTGGAGAAGACCGTGCGCGGACGAAGAAGCTGAATGAGTTGCGAGAGTGGATCGACCATGTCAGGACGATAGCAAATGAAATCAGGACTTCAAACCGTAGATCGTCCAGAGCGGAGGCGATATCTCTTTTCCATCAAAACAACTGACAGGAAATCGCGATGAAGACCGTACTGATTACCGGCTGCTCCTCCGGCTACGGGCTGGAGACGGCACGGCGCTTTCATACCGAGGGCTGGAACGTGATAGCCACGATGCGCAGACCGCGGCGAGACATTCTGCCGAAATCCGAGCGGCAGCGTGTTCTGGCCCTCGATGTCACCGACCCCGACAGCATCGCGGCTGCGATCGAGGAAGCCGGCCCGATCGACGTGCTCGTCAACAATGCCGGCATCGGCATGGTGGGCGCCTTCGAGGCGACCCCGATGTCCCATATCCGCAAGGTTTTCGACACCAATACCTTCGGTGTGATGGCGATGACCCAGGCGGTGATACCGCAGTTTCGCGCCCGCCGATCGGGCGTCGTGGTCAACGTCACTTCCACCGTGACGCTTGCTTCCATGCCGCTCGCCGCAGCCTATACCGCCAGCAAGACGGCGATCGCCGGCTTCACCGGCTCGCTCGCCCACGAACTGGAGGCTTTCAACGTCAGGGTCAAACTGGTCGAGCCCGGCTACGCGCCGACCACCCGCTTCGCCCACAACACCACTATGCGCGTCGAGGATCTGATTCCGGCGGCCTATGCGGATTTCGCCGCACTTCTCTTCGCGCAGTTTGCCGCCCCGCCCTTGGTCACGACCGAGACCGATGTGGCCGAGGCTGTCTGGCAGGCGGCGAACGATCGGTCCGGCCAGCTCCACTTCCCGGCTGGCGCCGACGCCGTGGCGCTTGCCAAGGCGAGCTGATCGCGCCTTCCGATACGGGACAGCACGCGGCCCGTGCAGGCGCTAGGCGATCAGTCGGAGACGCGCGCCTGTCTCCGTCTGGTTGCGTACGCCGGATGTCGTGCGGAAGCGCTCGACGAGATCGAAGAGGCGGGATGCCTGGCTTGAGAGCCGAAGAGTCATGGCGGTGCTGTCTTCAACCATCGCATTGTTCTGCTGCGTCACCGCGTCGAGCGACAGCATGGTCTGGTTGATGTGCTGCAGGTCGTTTGCCTGGTCGCGTGCGTCGCCGGCAATCTGCTGTGTCTGCTCGTTGATTGCATGGATCTGGCCGGAGATCTCGTCGAGGGCATCGCCTGCCGCCCGCACCAGCGAAACACCCTTCGTCACTTCCTCGGCCGACGTGGTGATAATCGCCTTGATTTCCCGGGCGGCGAGGGCGGACTTCTGTGCGAGCTCCCGCACTTCATGCGCGACGACCGCAAAGCCCTTGCCCGCTTCGCCGGCACGGGCCGCTTCGACCCCCGCGTTCAGGGCCAGCAGGTTGGTCTGAAACGCGATGTCGTTGATGGTGCCTATGATCTGGGAAATGGCGACCGATCCCTTCTCGATCTGGGCCATGGCGCCGACGGCGTTCATGACCACCTGACCGGAGCGGTCGGAGCTCGCTTTAGCCGCAGCGGCGATCGTCGTGGCCGATGAGGCGTGCTCGGCAGTGCGCCCGATGGTGGTGGTGATGGCGCTCAGGGCCGCAGTTGCTTCTTCCAACGTCGCGGCCTGATGCTCGGTGCGCTTGGCGAGTTGGCCGATGGCATCGCGCATCTCGCCGGTCTCGCCGTCGATCTCAGCGCTTCTCGCCTTCACGTCGCCAAGCGTGACGGTAAGGCTTTCCAGCGACAGATTGAAGTCCGAGCGCAGACGGTCGAAACCGGCGCCGAAGGGCCGGTCGATGCGTGCGGTCAGGTCGCCTTGCGACAACCGTTCGAGCCCCGACGCCAGCATCTCTACGGCCTCGTTGATCTGGCGCGCCACCTCGGACTGGGTCATCTCTCGGACTTGTCGTTCCTCTTCGATCATGGTCCGCGTTTCCGCCGCCTGGGTTTCAAGGCGGGCGCGATCGAGAAGCGCGTCGCGGAAGACGAGGACGGAACGGGCCATGTCACCGATCTCGTCCTTGCGGTTCCGGCCGACGCCGCCGATCGTCGTGTCGCCGTCGGCGAGTTGGCTCATGTCCTGAACGAGGCCGGTGATCGGGCGCGTCAGCCGGCGCGAATACCAGATGGAAATTGCCAGCGCTGCCGCGAGGACGGCCAGAGCCGTCGCGAGCGTCCAGTTGCGCAAGGCGGCGACGGCGGCAAAGGCTTCCCGTGAAGTCATGACCGCGGCCATGGTCCAGCGCGTGCCGAAAGCATCGAGGCTTGTGGCAGCCATCTGCGCTTCCTCGCCGCGGAAATCGGCGAGCCTACTGCTGACGATGACATCTTCCGCCGGCTGGTCCGGCGAGACCCGGGTCTTAAGGATATCGTTGTCGGGTGTGGTAGCGCTGTCAGTGAGGAAAAATCCGTTGCCGTCGAGAAGGATCGTTTCGCCAGTCTCGCCAAGGCCCGTGCGGTTGCCGACGATCTCTCCGATGCGCGCGTCCGGCATCTCCAGGATCAAGGTACCGATCTTGCCGTCGATCGATTCCAGCGGGATGGCGATGAACGCCGCGGGGCTGCCGCCGAGCGGTGCATAGGCCTCGTAGGAGGCAAAGGCCAGTTTGCTCTTGTCTGTTCCCTCGGCGGTTTCGCGGAAGATGCGACCAAGCCCCGTGTCCTTCCAGGAGCCGTCCTTGAGGCTGACGGCAAAGTTACCCTTCTTGTTGAGGGAGTAGACAACGTCACCGCTGAGATTGGCGAGCAGCACGTCGCGATAGCCGTGGGCTTCCGCGAAGCGGCGGAAATACGGGTGATAGCGCGCATGGAGCGCGTCGTAGTCGTCGATGCCAGCGGTACTGTAGAGCGCGCGCTTGTCATCGAGATTGGGGTTTTCCGTGAGGTAACGGCGCTGCAATTTGCTCTCGGCCTTGTCGCCGAACTTGGCGGCAGCGCCATTTAGATCGCTGAGCGCCTTGGCGACGGATTTCTGCGCCTGCAGATTGCGCAGGTCGTTTTCCACGGTGGTGAGATAGTGGCGAAGCTCGTTGCGGCGGGCATCGGCGAGCGCCTCCAGCTTTTCAATCGCCGCGCGCGACGACAGGTCGCCGCTGACCGTCAGGCTGGCAAGACTGGTCGCAGCAATGGAGAAGGCAGCCAGAGCCGCCGCTGCGAGGGGTAGCTTCGCGGACAAACGCATAACAATCACCGGGCTTGAAGGGGAGGAGGCCATGCCAAAGGGCTGGTCGCGACGCCTCATGCGCCCGGCGGGAGAGCTCCCGCGCGGAGAGTTATACGGTCGTATGTTACAGTTTGATGACGTCCTGATGACATCGCGAAAGATTGTCTGTGGACGACAGCCGAACTATCTGGGTACGGTACCGGACAAGAATATCTCAGCGCAAATTTCGGCCCGGGTGATGATTGTCGCTTCGTCGATCGCGTTCACGCGTCCCATCATGACAGCGCGTTGCGGCTCCATCGCCATCATTCCGCGCAACATGCCCGCCGTCTGATAGGGGCAGACGATCACCAGCCGGCCGGCCTCCGATTGCCTCTTAAGCCACTGCTCCAGCGTCGCATTCGTCCGCTCGATCGCCTTTTCCCAGAATGTGGCGGCAATCTGCGGAAAGCGCTCGGCCTCGGCGAGCACCAGACGGATGATGGCGATCGTGTCTGCCGCAAGCACGAGGTGCCCGTAGGCGGCGAGCAGGCGCACCAGACCTGCCTTCAAGCTCATGGCGTCCAGATTCTCCTCGTCAACTTCGATAACGAACTCGTCGATCCTGAGCGAGATGACACGTTCGAAAAGATCGGCCTTGGTGGGAAAGAGGCGATAGAGCGTCTTGGTGGAGACGCGGGAATTCTGGGCGATGACGTTGATGTTGGCGGTCTCATAACCGAGGTCGCAGAATTGCCTTTCGGCGGCAAGGATGATCACCTTGCGGGTCTCGTCGTCAGATCGGACCTGGGGTCGGCCACGGGAACGCGGCGATTTCTGGTTTTCGACCATGTCGACTTTCCAAATTCCTCGGCAATTTTTAGTCGTTGCCAGATGGGAAAGCAAATGTTTTCCGAAGCAGGCGTGTGCATAGCCGCAGAGTTCCCTGTCTTTGGCGGATATTGCGACCTCTGCGAACACGCCCTAGCTTTGCGATATGGCGACGTCGAAGCTCAAGACCTACCGCGCAAGGCGGGATTTCTCCAGGACGCCGGAGCCTGCTGGAATAACCGGCGGGGAGGGCAATCGTTTTGTCGTGCACAAGCACCACGCCACGGCCGATCATTATGATCTGAGGCTTCAGGTCGGCGATGTGCTGAAAAGCTGGGCGGTCCCCAGGGGGCCGTCACTCAATCCCGCCGACAAGCGTCTGGCGGTCGAGACCGAAGATCATCCGCTCGACTATATCGACTTCGAGGGCGTCATTCCGGAAGGCGAGTATGGCGGTGGGCCGATGATCGTCTGGGATACCGGCGTCTGGGCGCCGATGGACGATATCGACAAGAGCGTCAGGACCGGCGCCTTCAAGTTCCGTCTGGCCGGCGAAAAGCTCAATGGCGGCTGGATGCTGACACGGCTGAAGCCGAAGCCGGGTGAGGAGGATCAACGTAACTGGCTGCTTTTCAAGGAACATGACCTTGCAGCCGAACCTGATGTCGACATCCTGACGTCGCGTCCCGAAAGCGTGAAAAGCGGCAGGCGGATCGAGGAACTGGTCGAGCCGCCGAAGAGGCCGGCAAAGCGGGTCGTACTTAAACCCGGCGCGCTGCCGGGTGCGGTGAAGGGCCCAAAGCCGCAGCGGATCGAGCCGCAGCTTGCCAGCCCAACACCGAAGCCGCCGGGCGGTCCATCGGAGAAGCCGGTCTGGCTGCACGAGATCAAGTTCGATGGCTATCGGACCATGGCGGATATTTCGGGCGGCAACATCAGGCTGATCACCCGCAACGGGCTGGACTGGACGAAGCGTTACGGCGACCTTCCCGATGCCTTCCGCAAGCTGCCTTGCCGTGAGGCGATCATCGACGGCGAGATCGTCGTTCTAGACGACAGGGGCATCAGCCGTTTCGCTCTGTTGCAGGACGCGCTTTCGACAGGCGTCGACAGCAAGCTCGTCTTCTATGCTTTCGATATCCTCCATCTCGAAGGGTGGAACCTGACCGAGGTCCCGTTGGAAAGGCGCAAGGCGCTGCTGGCGCAATTGCTCGAGGGGCAGGTATCCAGCCGTTCGGCCATCCAGTTCAGCGACCATGTCGAAGGCGATGGACACGGGCTTTACGACCAAGCCTCGGAGTTGGGGCTGGAGGGGATCGTTTCGAAGCGAGCCTCGGCACCCTATCGAAGTGGTCGCACGCAGACCTGGACCAAGACGAAGGCGTTCCAGTTCGGTGATTTCGTGATCGCCGGATACACCACTTCCGAGGCGGCCGAAGGCCTTGCTTCTCTCGCACTCGGCGAGTGGGAGGAGGGCGAGCTGCACTATCGCGGCAAGGTCGGAACCGGGTTCGATGCGGCGACGGCCAAGCAGTTGCTGACCCGGCTGGAGGCGTTGCGCGGCGACGCGGCGGCGCTGGAAGGCGCGCCGAAGGAAATCACCTGGGTTCGGCCGGTGCTGAGCGCCCGTGTCCATTATTCCAACCGCACGACCGACAATGTGCTGCGCCATGCGGTGTTCAAGGGGCTTCGTGATGTCGAGCTTTCGGCACCGGCGCGTGCAACGCGCAAGCGGCTGATCACGGATGCCGATCTCGCAAGCATCCAGGTCACCAACGCCGATCGTCGAGTGTTCGGCAAGTCCGGGCCGACCAAGCTCGACATCGCCGTCTACTATGCGCTCGTCGGCGACTTCATGCTGCCTCATATCCTCGGTCGGCCCGTGTCTCTCTTCCGTTGCCCGACGGGAAAGCGTGCAGACTGCTTCTTCCAGCGTCATCCCTTTACCGGCATGCCGCCCTCGATCATCAGCTTCAACTCGACCAACTCCGAGGGCGAAACCAATTCCTTCCTCTCGATCGAAGGCACGAAGGGCTATCTGGCGCTCGCTCAGTTCGGCGTGATCGAGCTTCATAGCTGGGGCACGAAGCGTGAGCGGCTGGAAAAACCCGACCGCATCGTCTTCGATCTCGACCCCGGCCAAGGCATCGCCTGGCGCGATGTGGTCGAGGCAGCCGTCCATATCCGCGGTGAGCTGGAAGAGCTCGGCCTCGTTCCCTTCGTGAAGACGTCAGGCGGCAGCGGCATCCATGTGGTCGTGCCGGTGACGCCGAAACTCGACTGGAAGAAGACGCACCAGGCGACGAGCGCGATCGCGACGCGGCTGGCCGCAACCGCGCCGCAAACCTTCACCACCACGATGGGCAAGGAAAACCGTATCAAGCGGATCTTCATCGATTTTCATCGCAATGCCCGCAGCCATACGGCGGCCGCGCCCTATTCGCTACGGGCGCGCACGAACCTGCCGGCCTCGACGCCGCTCAACTGGGCGGATCTTGAGACTATCGACGCTCCTGAGGATTTGAACTATTCTTCGCTTCCTGGACTTCTGGATACTTTCGGCGATCCCTGGGCGGATATCGACGACTTTGCCAAGGATTTGCCGCTTCTGTCCGAAACGAGGACGTAATGCGTTTGGCCGCGTAGGAGACAATCATGGCGCCCAGGGCAAGTTGGAAAGGTTATCTTAAACTCAGTCTCGTCAGTTGCCCCGTGAGGCTCTATCCGGCGACCAGCTCGAGCGAACGCATCAGCTTCAATCAGCTTCACAAGGACACCCACAACCGGATCAACATGAAGCCGGTCGACCCGGAGCTCGGCCTCGTCGAGCGCTCGGACCTGGTCAAGGGTTACGAATACGAAGACAAGAAATACATCATCATCGAGGACGCGGACCTCGAAAGTGTCAGGATTGAGTCCAATCACACCATGAACATCGAGGCCTTCGTCGATGAGGGCTCCGTCGATGTGATCTACCAGGATGCGCCCTACTATCTGGCGCCCGATGGCGCGATGGCCGAGGAAACCTTCGTTGTCCTGCGCGAGGCGTTGAAGAAGAGCGGCAAGCTGGCGATCGCGCGGCTAGTTCTTTCGAGCCGCGAGCGGGTGGTGACGATCGGTTCACGCGAAACCGGAATGTTCGTGTGTACTCTGAGAAACCCGAGCGAAGTGCGTGGTACCGCTGAGTATTTCGGCAACATCCCCGTCGGTCATCCCGACCCCGAAATGCTGCAGCTGGCCGAAGCGCTGATCCAGCAGAAGATGACGGTCTTTGATCCTAAGAATTACGAGGACCGCTACGAGATCGCGCTGATGAAGATGATCCGCGAGAAACTTAAAGGTCATAAGCCTATCATTGCGGCCGCACCGGAACGTGGCAACGTCATCAATCTCATGGATGCCCTGAAGGCGAGCCTGTCGCAGTCGAAGCCACCGGCAAAGAGCAAGTCCAAGGCCGAGCCGGCGGCGAAGGAAACGGCCAAGGCGGCAACCTCGACTGCGGCCAAGCGGACGGCGGCAAAACCGACCGCGAAGAAGAAAGCCTGATGGCGATTGCAGGCCAGACATTCGGCATCGTTGGGGGCCTCTCGGCCTTCCCGCGGCGACTTGTGGCGCGGGAAGTGGAGCGACAGTTCGGCCACTTGCGGCGCGGCGTTACGCGCCAGACGACGTATCTGGTGTTCGGCCGGAACCTGCTGGCGAAGTCGAGCGAAGCGGAGATCGAGGCGCGTTTCGATGCGGAACATGCGGCGGGGCGATGGCTCGTCAGCGAGAACGGCTTCCTTCGCCTTCTAGGGCTGATGTCGGTGCCTGTAGCGTCCGCACTCACACGTCAGTCTCTCATCGATCAGGCCAAGCTTTCTCCGAGGACCTTCGATCTCCTGTCCCTGTTCGATGCTTTCGAACATGACAGCGAGCCCTTTTCGTTCCGTGATCTCATCCTCGCCAGAAAGTATGCGGAACTGATTGGAAGCGGTGCGAATTGGAGCGCCATCGTCCGATCCGTTCATCGTTCGGGACAGGTCGCTTCTTTGACGGCGCTTTCGCTGCATAGTGGCGGTCCCGATGCGATCTACGCGCGGAGTGCCGAGGGGCTGAGCGAGCTCAATGGGCAATTGCTCTTCGATCTCGGCGCGCCCGATGATGCCGCCCTGGAAGATCTCTTTGATCTGGCCGAGGAGGCGGAGGCGAATGGCGACTACGAAGAGGCCGCCACCTTCTATCAGCGCTATCTCGCCATGGACCGGACGGATTCGGTTGCGGCTTTCAACCGTGCCAATTGCCTGAAGGCTGCGGGACGGGAGCTGGATGCGGCGCATGACTACGCCCGTGCCATCAAACTCGATCCATCCTTCGTCGAGGCGTGGTTCAACCTCGCCGGGCTGATGAGTGAACGGGGAAGGATCGACGCTGCCCGCAGGCACCTCAAGAAGGCAATCGAACTCGACGGCGACTATGCCGACGCGGTATTTAATCTGGCGAAACTCGAATTCGATGCCGGTGATCTCGGTGAAGCCAGGCGCTGGTGGAGTCGCTATCTCGAACTCGATAGCGATAGCGAATGGGCGCGAACGGCGGAACGCGGCGTGCAATATGTCGATCTGCAAGGCCGTCCAAGGACAGCGGGCTGATATGGGCGACAAATTCCTTTTCGACGGACCTGATGATGCAGCCGTCACCATCCTTCTTGCCCATGGCGCCGGCGCGCCGATGGATTCCGCATCAATGACTGCGACCGCCAAGGCGCTTGCAGCCGCCGGCTTCCGCGTCGCCCGCTTCGAGTTCGGGTACATGGCGGCGCGGCGGACGTCGGACGGGCGCAAGCCCCCGCCGCGCGCCGAGACGCTCAATCCGGAATATGTCGCCGCCATCGAAGCGCTTGATGCAAAGGGGCCGCTCATCATCGGCGGCAAGTCGATGGGTGGGCGAGTAGCGAGCATGGTCGCCGACCAACTCCATGCGACCGGCAAGATCACCGGGCTGCTCTGCCTCGGCTATCCCTTCCACCCGCCGGCAAAGCCCGAGCAGTTGCGCACCAAACATTTGGCTGGGTTGAAGACGCCAACCCTGATTTGCCAGGGAACCCGTGACGAGTTCGGCACGCGCGAGGAGGTTCCGGGCTATACGCTTTCCGACGCGATCGAAGTCCTGTGGCTCGAGGACGGCGACCATGACCTCAAGCCGCGCAAGAGCCTTTCCGGCTTTTCGACGGCCGATCATTTGAGGACCGTGGCCGATGCGGTGGCAGCCTGGGTCGCCCGCCTGACGCTCTGATCTGACCGCCGAGATGAAGATCGCCACCTTCAACATCAACGGCATCAACAAGCGGCTCGAAAACCTGATCGCCTGGCTGGACCAAGCCAAGCCTGACATTGTCTGCCTGCAGGAATTGAAAGCCACCGACCGCCAGTTTCCACGCGCGGCGATCGAGGCGGCCGGCTATGGCGCCGTCTGGCAGGGACAATCCGCCTGGAACGGCGTGGCGATCCTCGCTCGCAACAGCGGGCCCGTCCTGACCCGCGTCGGGCTCGACGGTGATCCCTCGGACAACCAGGCTCGCTACATCGAGGCTGCCGTCAGCGGCGTCCTGGTCGCCTGCCTCTATGCGCCCAACGGCAACCCGCAGCCTGGCCCCAAGTTCGCATACAAGCTCGCCTGGCATGAGCGCCTGGCCAAACACGCCGCCGAACTCTTCGCCCTCGATGTGCCTGTTGTGCTTGCCGGCGACTACAACATCGTGCCGGAGCCGCGCGACATCTACCCGACAACGTCCTACGACGACAACGCGCTGGTGCAGCCGGAAAGCCGTGCGGCGTTCCGTACGCTCCTCGACCACGGCTGGCTCGATGCGCTGCGCAAGGTCCATCCGAAGGATCGGCTCTTCACGTTCTGGGACTATCGTCGGAACCGGTGGCAGCGCGATGCCGGGCTCCGGCTCGATCATATGCTGCTCAGCCGCAAGCTGTCCCGCAAGCTTATTGGCGCCGGCATCGATCGCGAGGTTCGCGGCATGGAGGGCGCGAGCGACCACGCGCCGGTTTCGATCACGTTGCGCGATTGAGCTGGCTATATTGCGGGAATGAAGCTGAGAGCGTCAGCGCTATTCGCAGCCCTTATCCGGATTACACCCGCTGCGGCAGGTGGATGGAAACGGCGACCGCGAACGTCCAAGGTAACCAACACGAAGGAGAGCCGCATGAAAATCAGCGCACGCAATCGCCTCAAGGGCAAGATCTTCGAAGTGATCAAGGGCGCTACCACCGCGCACGTTCGTATCGACGTCGGCGGCTCGATCGTGACTGCTGCAATCACCAACGAGTCGGTCGACGAGTTGGGTCTAAAGGTCGGCGGCGAGGCCTATGCGGTCATCAAGGCTTCGGACGTTATGGTCGGGATTGACTGACAATTCTCAGGGAGGGCGCGTGGGTCTTCCGTCGCGCCCACCCAAATCTTGATCGATCACGCCTTCTCGCAATTATGTGGGCCGCTGTCGCCGGCCTCGAAGTCGCCGCGCTGCGGCGGCGCGATCGGCTTGAACGGGGTCCGGTCGGGCTTCAGGTCAATAAGGGGCGTGCCGTCGAGGCAATCGAGACCGCGCACGAGCAGCGTTGAGCCTTCCACAGCTTCAAGCTTGGCGATCGACGTGCCGATCGGATTGGGGCGCACGGGCGAGCGCAGTGAAAAGGTGCCGTGCACCGCTATCTGACAATAGAGGCCGGGACCGTCCTGGCCTCTTTTGCTTGGTCCATCTGTGTTCACCGGGTCGAGCGAGCATCTGGCCGCGATCGTGTGTCGCGACGTGCCGCCGCCCCGCAAACGCCGCAGCTGTTGCACTGAGATACAAATCTCCGCAGATCGGAAACATCCGCGATACGTCACGATGGTCCTCTGCCGCACATGTCAAGTGATCACTGCCTCGGGGCATTGATCCAGTGCGGAGAGACGATGATGATCCTCTTTGTTGTAGCCTATCTTGCAGGCGTACTGACGATCGTCAGTCCCTGTATCCTGCCGGTCCTGCCATTCGTGTTTGCCCGCGCTGGCCAGCCCTTTTCCACCAGCATACTTCCGATGCTGCTTGCCAAGATCGTGACTTTTGCGGGCATCGCCTCGCTTGCCGCGCTCGGCGGCAATTGGGCGGTCCAGGCGAACGCGTTCGGCCGCTACGCCGCGATCGCGCTGCTGGCGGTATTCGGCGTAACACTGCTCTCAACGCGTGCCGCAGCTTTCGTGACTGGCCCGCTCGTGGCGCTGGGAAACCGGCTGTCGAGAAAGGCTGCGACCGGGGAGAAGGGCAGTGTCGGCGGCGCCATTCTGCTCGGTGTTGCGACTGGATTGCTCTGGGCACCCTGCGCCGGACCGGTGCTCGGCCTGGTGTTGACCGGCGCGGCGCTGAACGGCGCGAACGTGCAGACGACGCTTTTGCTTGGCGCCTACGCCGCAGGCGCCGCGACCTCGCTGGCGCTTGCCGTTCTTGCCGGCGCCAGAGTGTTCGCGGCGATGAAGCGCTTCCTCGGCATCGGCGATCGCATCCGCCAGGGTCTCGGCGTTGCGGTGCTGGCCGGCGTTGCAGCCATCGCCCTTGGGTTGGACACCGGCCTGCTGGCGCAGCTTTCTTATGCGAGCACTTCGGGCTTCGAACAGTCGATCCTCGATCGCCTGCGCGCCAATGCGGCGCCTGCCGACGTCTCCAGCACCCGCATGACCCTTGCCGCTAAGGATACGAGACAGGCGGCCTATCGCAGCGACCTCCCGGTCGAAGGTCCGTTCCCGTCGCTCGACGGCGCGGTTCAGTGGCTGAATTCGAAGCCCCTGACCCCGGCGGAACTCCGCGGCAAGGTCGTGCTCGTCGATTTCTGGACCTATTCATGCATCAACTGCATCCGCACTGTCCCCTATGTGCGGGCCTGGGCCGAGAAGTACCGGGATCAGGGTCTGGTCGTCATTGGTGTTCACGCACCGGAATTTGCCTTTGAAAAGCAGATCGGCAACGTCGAAAAGGCGGTGCGTGACTTCAAGATCACCTATCCGGTGGCCATCGACAACAACTTCGCCATCTGGCGCGCTTTCTCCAACAGCTACTGGCCGGCCCACTACTTCATCGATGCCGAAGGGCAGATCCGCTACATGCATTTCGGCGAGGGCGACTATGAAGGTTCCGAGCGGGTGATCCAGGATCTGCTGGCGGAGGCCGCGGGAAAGCGGAAGGTCGAAAATAACTTCGTCAAACCGGATGCAAAGGGTGCCGAAGCCTCGCCCGACCTCTCCCGGCTCGCATCGGGCGAGACCTATGTCGGTTATGAGAGGGCCGCGAATTTCGTGTCTCCGGAGGGCGTCTCCGCAGACAGCGCCAACCGCTATACGATCGATAGCCCGCGTCTCAACGAGTGGGGCCTTACCGGCAACTGGACAGTCGGGGCCGAGCAGGCCCGTGTCAACGAAGCGGGCGGCGGTATCACCTACCGGTTCCGCGCTCGCGATCTGCATCTGGTGCTTGGGCCTGGCGCCGGCGGCAGGCCGATCCCGTTTCAGGTGACGGTGGATGGTGCGGCGCCCGCAGCGGACCGTGGCTCGGATATCGACGCGTCCGGCAGGGGGACCGTCACGGAGACCCGCCTCTATCAGCTCGTGCGCCAGTCAGGCCCGGCGCGGGAACGGACCTTCGAGATCCGCTTTCTCGAGCCCGGCGCGGAAGCCTTCGTTTTCACTTTTGGATGAGAGTTCACAGATGACCGACAAACAACAGCAGCATAGGCGCCGCATGCCCGCCCTTTCCCGGCGTCTGTTCGTCGCGCTGGCAATGGTTGGCGGCGGGCTGACGTTCGCCTTCGACGAACAAACGGCGGCGCAGCAGGCCAAACCCATTCCCAAGGCGCTCCATGACGTCGCTTCAACGGAGACAAGGCAGACGGCAGTGCTCGCAGGCGGTTGCTTCTGGGGTGTGCAAGCCGTGTTTCAGCATGTGGCCGGCGTCACGGGCGTCAGGTCCGGCTATTCCGGCGGCATTGCGGAGACGGCGATCTACGAACAGACGGAAACCGGCACCACCGGCCACGCCGAAGCGGTGGAGATTACTTTTGATCCCAAGACGATCAGTTATGGGCAGCTTCTCGAGATCTTTTTCTCGGTTGCGCATGATCCGACGCAGCTTGGCAGGCAGGGGCCGGACAGCGGCCCGCAGTATCGATCGGCGATCTTCCCGCGCAATGAAGCGCAGGCGAAGGTCGCTTCCGACTACATCGCGCAACTGAACGCGGCGGACGTCTTTGCCCGGCCGCTTGTGACGACCATCGAACCTGGCAAGGCTTTCTATCAAGCAGAGGCCTATCACCAGGATTACATCTACAACAATCCAGGCCAGCCCTATGTGGTCCTCTACGAGCAACCGAAGATAGAAGCGCTGCACCGCCTGTTCCCGAGCCTCTATCGCGAGAAGCCGGTGCTTGTCGCAGACAGCGCGTCGTAGCCGATCGGAGCTTGCGCGGATCGCGAGCACGACCAGACCCGTGACGTTTCGAACGGATCTTGCAAGGGGTCGGGCCAAGTCGGCCTTCTACAGAAGGATACAGTTTTGCGGCCGCCCGCACACATCCGCGACACGCCCAAAGGACACTCTGGCGGTGAGCAAGGCTTGGGCCAGTGGTGACGGGACGCGTCGCTGCCGCCATGATCAACGGAAGGAGCCATCATGCGCATATTCGCAACAGCTTTCGCCATAGTCGTCCTCGCGGCGGCGCCATGCGCCTGGGACAGCGGCCCGGGAGAGCCCTCGTTTCTTGCCGCGCTCGTCGCCAACCCGGCGTCCCCAACGGCCGCGGCGCGGCCGCAGCCGGCCGCGATTGAGGACGGAGGGTTGCTACCGGAGGCTCCGCACGAGGAGCTTGCCAGCCCATTCTTCGAGTGATCACCGCACCGCGAAAACTGGCGGCGCGAACCTTTGAAACCAATCAACGGGCATTCTCGCAGCGAAGCTGATGGGCGCATGAAGGTTCTAGAGCGGGGTCGACGCTGCGTCGGCCCCGTCTTCTTTTGCTGACCTCCCCGGTGCAGCGGCAGAATCCCATAGCAATTCGTATCTGTCTGCCGTCGTGCTCGGCCGTTCAAACATTCAGATACATAGACGCCGCTCCAGAACACATCTCGGATACACCGCCCACGCATGGTCACGGCGAAGTTTGGTTCGCATCCCGCCCACACGGCGTAGCAGTCGTTGACAATGCATATGTCTTAAATTGCCGGAATTACGACATTTGAGACATTGGCGTTTCGTCTTACCATCGAGGCTCCAAACAAGGCAAAGGAGCTTGAAATGAGCAGGAATTCCAAAGGTACGGCACTCATCACCGGCGCATCCTCCGGTATAGGCGCGATTTATGCCGATCGTCTGGCGCGTCGCGGTTTCGACCTGATCCTCGTTGCCCGCAACCGTGAGCGATTAAATGGTCTCGCCAGCCGGTTGGCGGATGAGACCGGGCGCGCCATCGAGGTCGTCGCGGCGGACCTCGGCAACAAGGACGATGTCAGGCGGGTCGAGAAGATCCTCCGGGACGACGCGAGCATCACGGTGTTGATCAACAATGCGGGTGTTGGTGCCACCGCACCGCTGCTCGCCTCCGATGTCGACAAGATGGAGGAGATGATCACGCTCAACGTCAGCGCGCTGACGCGGCTGACCTATGCGGCTGCACCCGGCTTTGCCGCGCGTGGCGCCGGCACGATCATCAACATCGCTTCGATCGTCGGCATTGCGCCCGAACTCCTGAACGGCGTCTACGGTGGCACGAAGGCCTTCGTGCTGGCCTTCACTTTGTCGCTGCAGAAGGAACTTGCCGACAAGAACATCCGCATCCAGGCCGTGCTGCCGGGTGCGACTGCGACCGACTTCTGGGGCATTGCCGGCACACCGCTCGAACATGTTCCAAGCGAGATCGTCATGCGGGCCGAAGACATGGTTGATGCCGCGCTTGCCGGTCTCGATCAGGGCGAAGTGATCACCATTCCGGCGCTGCCGGAGGCCGCTGATTGGGCGGCCTATGAGGCGACCCGGCAAAAACTCATGCCGAACCTTTCCAGGAGTTCACCCGCCGCCCGCTACAATATCGGGGGGTAGCCCCCGATCTGCCTCCGGGCTCCTCCCATCCCGGAATTGCTCGGCGATGCCTCTGGCATCGCCTCAACTCGAACCAGGAGAATGATGATGTCCAGACGCTATTTGCCAACTGCCAAGAGCAGTCGCTTGGCCGCCTTCGCGCTGTCCGGAGCGATCGCGATCCTGCTTCCTCCGCTCGCCGCCGACGCCGCAGGTGCTTCCTCGGCGGGCGGTGCTCAGATCGTTGCTGCTGCAAAGCCTGCGGCCGACGAGTCCATTCGGCCATTCCAGTTCCATGCCAGCGATGCGGCGCTTGCCGACCTCAAGCAGCGCATCGCGGCGACCAAGTGGCCGGACCGCGAATTGGTGGCGGACGGCACCCAGGGCGTGCAGCTCGCCACCATGCAAAAGCTCGCCGACTATTGGGCGACCAAATACGATTGGCGGAAGGTGGAGAAGAAGCTCAACGACCTGCCGCAGTTCGTCACCAACGTCGACGGCGTCGACATCCATTTCATTCACGTGCGGTCCAAGCACAAGAACGCGATGCCTCTCATCGTCACCCACGGCTGGCCCGGCTCGATCATCGAGCAGTTGAAGATCATCGACCCTTTGACGAACCCGACAGCCCACGGCGGCAACGAGGCCGATGCCTTCGACATCGTCATTCCCTCGCTCCCCGGCTACGGCTTCTCCGGCAAGCCCAATGAACGCGGTTGGGATCCGGTGCGCATCGCCCGGGCCTGGGCGGTGCTGATGCAACGTCTCGGCTACACCCGCTACGTCGCGCAGGGCGGCGATTGGGGGGACGCGGTTACGGAGCAGTTGGCGTTGCAGCAGCCGACCGGCTTGCTCGGAATCCACACCAACATGCCGGCGACCGTTCCGGCCGAGATCCAGAAGAGCCTCGACGCCGGCAAACCGGCACCATCCAATCTCTCGGCCGACGAGCGCCGTGCCTATGACCAGCTCGATTTCTTCTACAAGAACGGGCTCTCCTATGCGCAGGAGATGAGCAAGCGTCCGCAGACGCTCTATGGCATCGAGGACTCGCCGATCGGGCTTGCCAGTTGGATGCTGGACCATGACGCCCGCAGCTACGAACTGATCGCCCGCGTCTTCGATGGTCAGTCGGAGGGCCTGAGCCGTGATGACGTGCTCGACAACATCACGCTCTACTGGCTGACCAATACCGCCGTGTCGTCGGCGCGTCTCTACTGGGAGAACAAGCTCGCCTTCTTCCAGCCTAAGGGCATTCAGATTCCCGTGGCCGTCAGCGCCTTCCCGGACGAGCTCTATCAGGCGCCGAAGTCCTGGGCGGAGAAGGCGTTCCCCAAGCTTATCCATTATAATCGGCTCGCCAAGGGCGGACACTTTGCTGCCTGGGAGCAGCCGGCAGCCCTGGTCGATGAATTGAGAGCTTCCTTCAAGTCACTGCGTCAACCGAGCTGACAGAAAGGGGCGCGCGAAAGCGCGCCCACCGTCGCAACAAAGGAGAAGTGTCATGACAGGTGCAGGTAGCGACAACAGAGCGCCATCGGTCGATCTGAAGCTCGAGGTCGCCGTCATCCCGGTCTCGGACGTCGATCGCGCGAAGAATTTCTATGGCCGCCTTGGTTGGCGGCTCGACGCCGACTTTCCGGTCGGCGATACGTTTCGGGTCGTCCAGTTCACGCCGCCCGGCTCGCCGGCGTCGATCCACTTCGGCACAGGGTTGACCCCGGCCACTCCCGGTTCGGCAAGCGGGCTTTATCTCGTCGTCTCGGATATCGAAGCCGCGCGTGCTGAGCTCGTCGAACGCGGCGCTGAGGTCAGCGAAGTCTTCCACCGCGAAGGTCCCGGAAAGCCGCCGATCAGCGGCCGTGACCCGGCGCGCCGCAGCTACCGCTCCTACGCGACCTTTAGCGACCCCGATGGTAACGGCTGGCTGCTGCAGGAGGTGACCGAGCGTCTGCCCGGCCGCGTGGACGCGGATGTCACGGACTTCGCTTCGGTCGCCGATCTTGCGGCGGCACTGCGTCGTGCGGCAGCCGCGCACGGCGAGCACGAGAAGCGCAACGGCGGTCAACACGACCACAACTGGCCGGATTGGTATGCCGCGCACATGGTTGCGGAGCATGCCGGAAAGCCGTTGCCCGAATGAAATAGAATCGATGCCCACCGCGTTCCCTTCATGGCGTAAATCTGCCATAAGCGATCATTCCGGACGGAGTGGTATGGCATGCACAGGATCGGCTACGTTGTCTTTCCGAGGTTTCAGCTCATGGGGTTCGCGGCGGTCACCGCCTTCGAGGTCGCCAATCTGACGCTCGGGGAACAGGCCTACGAGATCGAATTGCTTTCCGAGGCCGGCGGCGAGATCAAGTCGTCCGCTGGCTTCGGCGTGCTGACGAAGGCCTTCGACAACACCGCCTTTGATACCGTCATGTTCGGAGCGGGCACCGAGATCGAACCGGTTACACCCGGCCTGGTCGCCTTCGCGCGCCACGCGCTCAAGGCCTCGCGGCGGGTGGCTGCCCCTTGCACCGGTGCCTTCATCCTGGCGGAGTCCGGACTGCTCGACGGGCGTCGCGCCACGACCCATTGGGTGTTTGCGCGTCAGTTGCGGGAGCGTTTCCCTGAGGTGCGGGTGGAGGAGGATCGCATCTTCATCGTCGACGGCAGCGTGTGGACCTCTGCCGGCATGACGGCCAGCATCGATCTGGCCCTGGCGATGATCGAGAAGGACCATAGCGAGGAGGTTGCCCGCCAGGTCGCCCGCAAGCTTGTCGTCTATCACCGGCGCGCCGGCGGCCAGTCGCAGTTTTCAGCCTTACTCGAGCTCGATCCGAAGTCGGACCGCATCCAGAAATCGGTCAACTACGCCAAGGCGAACCTGCGCAGCATCTTGTCGGTCGAGGAGCTGGCGGACGCCGCAGGCCTGAGCGCGCGGCAATTCAGCCGCGCCTTCCGCTCCGAGACCGGCCAATCGCCGGCCAAGGCGGTCGAACATCTCCGCGTGGAAGCGGCACGCCTGTTGATGGAGCAGGGGCGACACTCCATGGATGTGATCGCGGAGGAAACCGGCTTTGCCGACAGCGATCGCATGCGCCGCGCGTTCCTGCGCACGCTCGGGCAACCGCCACAGACGATCCGGCGCAATGCGCGCGAAAGCATTGCCTGAACCTGACGGCACTGCGATTGGTCGCTCCTCAGGAGAATTGTATCGCCGTGTATCCGCCGCCGGCCGATTCTACATGCGCTTTCAATAGGAGCCGCAGAGCACACGGCCAGGATACACCAGCACGCCATTTCTGATGTCAGTTCAGTTCACGGGAGGCAATCAATGTCGGACGAAATCAACCACCCACGCCGTCGTTTCATCGGCGCAATCGCGCTCTCGCTGGCCGCGACGCAATTCGCTTCGGCTGGCGCCGCCAGAGCGCAAGCGGGAAACAATGAGGCGCCGCGCCTGCCGGCAGTTACCCCCGGGACGAACAAATCCTTCGCAAACCTCAAGCAGATCGATGCCGGCGTCCTGAACGTCGGCTACGCCGAACTTGGCGCCAGCGACGCGCCGGTCGTGATCCTCCTGCACGGCTGGCCCTATGACATCCACACCTATGTGGATGTGGCGCCGCTGCTGGCAGATGCCGGCTACCGTGTCATCGTTCCCTATCTGCGCGGCTACGGCACGACCCGGTTTCTCTCCGCCGATACGCCTCGGAACGGCCAACAGGCGGTGATCGCCACGGACATCATTGCCCTGATGGACGCGCTCAAGATCGAAAAAGCGGTCATCGGCGGCTGCGATTGGGGTGCGCGAACCGCCAACATCATCGCCGCGCTCTGGCCCGAGCGCTGCAAGGCGATGGTCTCAGTCAGCGGCTACCTCATCGGCAGCCAGGAGGTGAACAGAAAGCCGCTGTCACCACAGGCTGAGCTTGCCTGGTGGTACCAGTTCTACTTCGCCACCGAGCGTGGGTATGCCGGTTACAAGCAGAACCACAAGGAGTTCGCCAGGCTGATCTGGAAGCTTGCTTCGCCCAAGTGGAATTTCGACGATGCCACTTTTGATAAGAGTGCAGAGGCGCTCGAAAACCCCGACCATGTCGACATCTCGATCCACAATTACCGCTGGCGCCTCAGCATAGCCGAGGGCGAAGCGAAGTATCACGATCTCGAGAAGCAACTCGCTGCGTTCCCGGTCATTACCGTCCCGACCATCACGCTGGAGGGCGATGCCAACGGCGCTCCGCATCCGGATCCATCGACTTACGCCAAGCGCTTCTCCGGCAAGTACGAGCATCGGCTGATTACCGGCGGCATCGGCCACAACCTGCCGCAGGAGGCGCCGTCCGCTTTCGCCAAGGCGATCGTCGACGTCGACCGTTTCTAGTTCTTCTCCAGCAGATTGAGTGGAGGCGCGGGTTCCGTTTCGCCGGGTCCGCGTTTTTTTGTGCGCTGATTCTCGTTGGGCTGCTCGGGGAGGGGCCGCTCACGCCCGCGCACCGAGATGGCCGCCTTCGTATCAGCGTGTATCCGTTCCCGTACTTGGCAGACTTGCACACATTTCCGCTTCTCGGTGAAACATCCCATACACCTGCGAAGCGCCATCTGTGTCTCGACGGTCGCACAGGGCAATCGGGCCCGAAAAGACACCTGTCGAAAGGAAGAACACGATGAGCGAAGCTGAAAAGGTACTCTACACCGGCAAGACCCACACGACCGGCGGCCGCGACGGCGCCTCCCGAAGCGACGACGGGCGTCTGGACGTCAAGCTCTCTTCACCCGGCAGCTCGCGGCCGGGCACGAACCCGGAGCAGCTCTTCGCCGCCGGCTGGTCGGCCTGCTTCATCGGCGCAATCGGACTGGCGGCCGGCCAGATGAAGGTCGCACTCCCTGCAGACCTCGCCGTCGATACCGAGGTGGATCTGCGCAACCGCGACGGCGGTTATTTCCTGCAGGCTCGGCTCAATGTCAGCCTGCCTGGGGTCGACGCGGATGTGGCGCGTCAATTGGTGGATGCTGCGCACCAGACCTGCCCCTATTCCAAGGCGACGCGTGGCAACATCGATGTGACGATTAACCTCGTCTGACGGAGCTCCGATTGCCGGAGCATCCTGCAACATGACCCAACGGAAGNCCGCTTTTTGATTGGAGGGTTGGCTATTTCGAAGTGGAAAAGTTGGAGGCGTGTGAAGTGCCGCGCTTTGCTATGCCTCATGCCCGACGATGACGAATGGCAAGCTCGGCAACCAAGCCACCGCCATCGCGGTTCGTCAGCGTCAGTGAGGCATTGATGGAGGCCGCGAGCTGTTGGGCAATGGCAAGGCCGAGGCCGGTTCCGCCGGTATCGCGGTTGCGGGAGTCCTCCAGCCGGACGAAGGGTTTGAGGACGGCATCCAGCTGATCATCGGGAATGCCAGGCCCGCGGTCGAGGACCTTGATTGTCACCGTGTCGTCCGCCAGCCGCCTGACCTCGATCTCGGCGCTACCACCAAACTTGAGTGCGTTGTCGACCAGGTTGGTAAGAATGCGTCTGAGCGCCTGGGGCCGGGTGACGATCGCGCCGTTATCGACATCGCTGGCGGTAACCGCCCTGCCGGTGTCCTGATAGTCATAAACGAGGCTTTCGACGAAGGACGCAAGATCGATGCGTGTCGCTTTTTCGACATTGCCATGGGCGCTGCGTGCATAGGCGACGCCTTCCTTGACCAGGCTTTCGATCTGGCCGAGATCCTGGATCAGCTTCTCCCGGTCGGCGAAATCATCCGCCATTTCGGCGCGCAGCTTCATGCGTGTGATCGGCGTCTGCAGATCGTGGGAAATGGCGGCGAGAATCTGGACCCTCTCTTCGAGATACTGGGCGATACGGTCACGCATGGCATTGAACGCGGTCGCCGCATAGGCAACCTCGGTGGGCCCGGTTTCGCTGAGACGCGGCGTGTTCCGGTTCGGGTCGAGCGTATCGGCAGCCGCCGCGAGATTGACGAGCGGGCGCACCGCCTGACGCATGGCGAACCAACTGCACAGGAGCAGCAGCGCGAGCTGGGCTACGAGCACGAAGGGCAGCCAGTCGGCCAGGGGCATGACACCCCTGGGAAAGACGTCGATCGTCAGCGGTGAACCGTCGCTCAACGTCAGATGCGCCTGAAGATGGCGGCGGTCGCCCGGGATCGTTTCGACCTTGACCGGAAATTGACGGCCAGTCGCCCGCTCGATCTTGGTCGCGATCTCGCTGGCGGCCGGGTCGAGCGACGGATTGCCCGCAACGCCGGGGCCGAGAAGGAAGCCGTAATTGTCGCGGTCCAAGCGAGGGAGCCACGCCGCACGCTCCGGCGCGGGCAGGCGATCAAGAATGGCGATCGATGTTGCGATTTCGTTTTCGAGCGTATCGAACATCACAGACCTGGCGGCCATGTAGCGTTCGAAGAACAGAACGGTGAACGACATGACATGCGCGATGGTGAGACCGGCGAGCAGGATAACGAAGAGCCGCGCTCTCAGCGTGCGCGGCCATAGTCGAAATCCCTTTGGGTCTGCGCTCGCCGTCATTCGCGCGCCTCCACAATCTCAATCGGGACCGAGAAGACATAACCTTCGCTGCGCACCGTCTTGATGTAGGTCGGCTCACGTGCATCATCGCCGAGCCGCTGGCGCACCCGGCTGACGAGCAGATCGATCGATCGGTCGAAGAGCTCGGCCTCGCGACCCTGGGTGAGATTGAGCAACTGGTCGCGATTGAGCACGCGCTGGGGGTGGTCGATGAACACCTTCAGCAGCCGATACTCGGCGCCGCTGAGTGCAATCACCGTGCCGTCAGCATCGATCAGGTGCCGGGCGGTCGTGTCGAGTTTCCACTGTCCGAAGCGCAGCAGCTGTCCAGCCTCCGAGATCTGCAGGTTCGGCGGCAGCATGCGCGCGCGCCTGAGCACCGCCTTGATACGGGCGAGCAGTTCGCGCGCGGAGAACGGCTTGGTGAGATAGTCGTCGGCACCCATCTCGAGGCCGAGGATCCGGTCCATCTCGTCGCTGCGGGCCGTCAGCATGATGATCGGGATCGCCTTATGTTTGCCGGCGCGCAGCTCGCGGCTAAGCACGAGCCCATCGTCGCCCGGCATCATCACATCGAGTACGATGAGATCAACCGTATCTCCTTCGAGGAAGCTGCGCATCTGTCGCCCATCGGCGATTGCCGTTGCGCGCAGCCCGTTCTTCTTGAGGTAACCAGACACGAGTTCCCGGATCTCACGGTCGTCATCGACAATCAGTACATGGTCGATATGCTCCATCGAGCAAACTCCTCAAATCCGGTTTGGTCTTCGCATCCTTGCGGTACTGCCCGGCCGGGGCCGGGGAACATCCGCTCAGTTTCATTGGCGCCCAGGATATGTCCTCGGTGTGTTCGCGATATCCAGACTTGCATGCGAAAGTAATGCAAGCACCTCCGGATACATTTCGACACAATTTCGCAAACGAAACCCGCCGCTTGTTGTCGAGCGGCGGGTTGCAAGAACGTCTGACCGGCGATGTCAGGCTTTTGCCTGAGCTTCCCGCTGGGCGCGGTATTGCGCGGTCGGCAGGCCGCCCCAACCCCAGTTGTCGAGCTCTACTTCCTCGATGACCACGTAGGTCGATTCCAGCGGCTTGTTGAGCACGTCGAGCAGGACCTGGCTCACGCCCTTGATGATTTCGGCCTTTTCCTCGGCCGTGACCGCTTTGCGGTCTGGAGTGGTGCCTTCGCGGGTCACCTGAACTGTAACAATCGGCATTGCCGTCTCCTTTTCAAACCTGGATGTTGACGGCACCATCAGGTGCCGCATCTGAGATGGATGGGGAGGGGAGGAGCGGCCAAGCCTGGGTAACGGTCGCTCCCGGACATACCTGCGCTGTTACCAGCGCCCGGCGTTCTGTCCGCCATCGACGTGCAGGATCTCACCCGTCACGAAACCGGCATTCTCCAGGTAAAGGACGGCGTCGACGATATCGCGGATCTCGCCCATCCGGCCGACGGGATGCAGCGTCGAGAGCGCCGCGTGCGTTTCCGGCGCGTGCATCGGGGTCTTGATGATGCCCGGCGAGACGGCATTGACGCGAACACCGGTCTTGGCAAATTCGATCGCGAGCGCCTGGGTCACGGAATTCAAACCACCCTTCGTGATAGACGCCAGGGCCGCCGGGACGCCGGCAATCGGCTGGTTCACGAGGCTGGTCGTGATGCTGACGATGTGACCGGAGCCCTGCTTCAGCATCTCGCGGGCCGCGTGCTGGGTAATGTGGAAGAAGCCGGCAACGTTGACGCCCATGTTCAGATCATAGTCTTCCTGAGTGAACTCGGTGAACGGCTTGGCGGTGAAGACGCCGGCATTGTTGACCAGTGTATCGATACGCCCGAACCGTTCCAGGCCCTGGCGAACGACCCGCTCGGCGGTCTCAGGCTTGCTGATATCGCCGGCGACGCTGAGGATGCCAGCGTCCGAACTTTCCTGAATGGAGCGGGACGTGGCGACGACACGATAGTTGCGATCGCGGTATGCCTGAACCAGGGCGGCGCCAATACCCTGCGATGCACCGGTGATGATGGCGACCTTCTGTTCGTTGCTCATGGATGTGGTCCTTTTTCGATTGCAACGGGCGCTTGGTGTGGCCCGTCCTCCGCCCTCGGCGTTGGTGCAGTCAGATTTAGACCCATCCGATGTCTGGGAGAATTGGCGCCATTCGGCAGTCAGTCAACCGATAATCGGCATAATTAGCCGAGCGTGCCAGCTTCCGTTGCCATGCGTGCGAACTCGGTCCGCAGACGTGGCAGCGCGAAATCAGCAAAGGCGCGAACCTTCGGCACCGACATGCGGCCCTGCGGTGCAAGAAGATGAACCGGCATCGGCGGATGCTCGGCGTCAGCCAACACGATTTTCAACCGCCCGTCGCTAACGTAGCGCGCGACGTGATAGGAATAGAGCCGGGTCAGGCCGGTACCCGCGGCGGCGGAGTCGGTCGCGGCACGCACACTGTTGACGATGCAGCGCGGTGTGAACTGCACCGTGCGAGGGATCAACGAGCCCTCGGCTGGCGTGAATGTCCAGGAATCGAGGCCGAAGTTGGTAAAGGCGACGATCTGGTGTTTGGCGAGATCGGCCGGCTCGTCAATCCGCGGGTGGTTGGCGAGATAACGAGGCGAGCCGACGACGACACGCCGGACATCGCCACCGATTCGTGTCGAAATCAGCGAAGAGTCGGCGAGATGGCCGATGCGGAGCGCGATATCGACACCCTCGTCGACAAGGTTTACGAAGCGATCGAGCAGGAGGAGCCGGGCCGAAACCGAAGGGTAGAGGTTGAGGAAGTCGTCGAGGATCGGACGCAGCACCTCTTCGCCAACGATCGGTGGCGCGGAGATCGTCAGCGTGCCGCGAGGGGCCGCACGTTCGCCACCTGCGAGCATGTCGGCCTCTTCGAGATCGATCAGCACCCGCCGGCAGGCAGCCGCATAGCGCTGGCCGGCTTCGCTGAGCTTCAACGATCGCGTCGTTCGATGGAGCAGTTCGACCCCCACATGGGCTTCAAGCAAGTTCAGGGCGCGGCTGACAGCCGTCGGCGATCGCTTCAGCCGCCGGGCTGCGGCCGCAAGGCTGCCTTCATCGACCGCGGTCACGAAGACCTTCATTGCGTCGATACGATCCATTCTGCCGACTTTCGCGATGATCATTGCCAATCGCCTAGAATTCACCCGCAACTAGGCAGAAGTAAAGAGGTCCCTCCCTCCTCTCGTCAGCGGTGTCGGGGCACAATTCGGGCAGCGGGGCGATCAATCGGCAAACAGCTTCTCGATCAGTTCGGCCGCCGAGCCCTGCCAAAGCTCTCCCTTGCCGGTTCCCGCCCAAAGGGAGAGGAAGTCCGCCGATCCCTTTGCGGCAGACGCGCCTCTGATATCGCGCGTGAACTTGTTCTGGGCCGGGAAGGGCATTGCGGCGGCGGCGTCCAGCTCGTTCATGAAGCGGTTCTCGATGCCACGGGCAAACCGGCCGGAGAAGGCGCGCGTTGTCCGCGTCGCGCGTTCTTTCCCCTGGAGCGCTGCCCGATAGGGGGCCGAGGTTCCCGCTTCCGAAGTGGCGAGGAAAGCCGTGCCCATCTGTACTGCGCTGGCGCCCATGGCGAGGGCGGAGCGGATGTCCGCAGCCGTCATGATGCCGCCTGCCGCGATCAGTGGCACCTTCGCATTCGGGAGGGTTCGGGTCAGCAGATCCCGAAGGCCGATTTCACTGTCCTCGGCCTCTGGATCGAATATGCCGCGATGGCCGCCCGCCTCAAAACCCTGGAGGGTGATCGCATCGACGCCGCTTTCTTCGAGCGCCTCTGCTTCCTCCGGTGTCGTCGCCGTGCCGATGATCAGCATCCCCGACTTGCGCGCGGTCCGCATGTACTCGGCAGGCAGCACGCCGAAGACGAAACTAAGGACTGCCGGCTTCGCCTTCAGCACGGCGTCGAACTGCTGATCGAAATCCTCCTCATAGGGTGCGGCGAATAGCGGCGCCGGCAGATCAAGTTCCGCACGGTACTTCGCCGTCGCCGCCACGGCCCGCTCGACCGTCGCCGCGTCGATCTGCGGCTGCGGGTGCTGGATGAAGAGGTTGATCGCAAAAGGACGGTCGGTGCCTGCACGAACCTTGTCGACGAACTCGGCGATGGCCGCCGGGCTCGAATAGGCTGCACCGATCGACCCCAGCGCTCCGGCTGCCGAAGACGCGATGATGAGCTCCGGCGACGAGGGGCCGCCGGCCATCGCCGCGACGATCAACGGGTGCTTCAGGCCGAGTCTCGCCAGGGGATCCTGCATATTCGATTTCCTCAATGAAGGTGCGTTCTTGCGTGCCGGCGGCGTGCGGGCTGAGGTGAAGGTTGACGAGCCGTCGCATTGATCGCCCGAATATGCCGCACCATAAAGGAGACCCGGAGCGCCCAGAGGTCAACTGTACAATGGTCGCACTGTTGGATGGCGATCATGCCGCCGAGCAGTTGCGGCGAGATCGATTGGCTGGCACAGTCGCTCCGTGACGAGAGTTGCCCATGAGGACCCTGATGTCGCGACCGACGGACAAGCAAGACCCATCTCCAAGCCTTGTCGAACACTATCGGCCAGTGCAGCTCAAGGCCGTGCTTGCCGCCTGCGCGGTGAAGCATCGCGAACCTCCGCCGCCGCCACCGGAGGAACAATTCTATGGATCGCAATTGCCGGAGGGATTCCACCTCCCGCAATCGGTCTACGACGACTAGGCGCGGCTTTCGCAATCAGTTCGTTGCCAGCGTCCAGGCCATGCCTGCAAGCGCGCAGGCAAGCAGCGTCGTGATAACCGAGGCGTTGAAGCGGAAGATCGCCACGCCGGCGGCAAGCGTCAGCAGGAGCGACGGCAGTACCAGCGACCCTAGCACCGGTATGTCGAGCGCAAACGGCCCGAATTGCCCGCTCACGAGCTCCCCAAACAAGGTGTGCAGCCCGAACCAGACGGCAAGGTTGAGAATAACTCCCACAACGGCGGCGGTAATCGCCGACATGGCGCCCGTGAGCGCGATATTGTTCCGCAGCCGCTCAATGAAGGGCGCCCCAAGAAAGATCCAGAGGAAACACGGGACGAAGGTGACCCAGGTGGTCAGTATCGCCCCCAAGGTCGCCGCCATCATCGGATGGAGCGTGCCGGGGTCGCGGTAGGCGCCCATGAAGCCGACGAACTGGACGACCATGATCAGCGGCCCCGGCGTCGTCTCGGCCATGCCGAGGCCGTCCAGCATTTCGCCGGGCTTCAGCCAGCCATAGTGCTGGACGGCTTCCTGGGCGACGTAGGCGAGCACGGCATAGGCGCCGCCGAAGGTGACGACCGCCATCTGGCTGAAGAACAGGCCGATCTGGCTGAAGACGCTGTCCCGACCGAGGATGATGATGAGCAACGCCAGGGGCACGAGCCACAGCGCAAGCAGCACGCCGGAAATCCGCAGCGACCATGCAAGGTTGGGGCGCGCATGCGCGGGGATTTCCTCGCCGAGCGCGGAGTCCTCGTCCTTCAGAACCCGGCCCGTGCCACCCTTGTGTCCACCGCCAATGCGAAAGAGCGGCGAACCGGAGCGAGCGCCGATATAGCCGAGCACGCCGGCTGCCAGGATGATCAACGGGAAGGGAACGCGGAAGAAGAAAATGGCGACGAAGGCGGCGGCCGCAATGCCGATCATCATTCGGTTCTTGAGTGCTCGGCCGCCAATGCGGAAGACAGCCTGGACGACCACCGCGAGCACGGCGGCCTTCAGGCCGAAGAACAGCCCTTCGACGACGGTGACATTGCCGAAGGCGGCGTAGATGTAGCTCAGACCGAGGATCGCCAGAAAACCCGGAAGCACAAAGAGAAGTCCGGCAACGAGGCCACCGGCGGTCCGGTGCAGGAGCCAGCCGATGTAGACGGCGAGCTGCTGCGCCTCGGGTCCGGGCAGTAGCATGCAGTAGTTCAGCGCATGCAGGAAGCGATGCTCGCCGATCCAGCGCTTCTCATCGACAAGGATGCGATGCATCACCGCGATCTGTCCGGCAGGGCCACCGAAGCTGAGGGCCGCAATGCGTGCCCAAACCCGGACGGCTTCGCCAAACGGGATGCCGTGGCTTTGCCGTTGCCGCGCCACTTCGGGCGCGGCCTTGTCAGCAATATCGGTCATCTCAGAGGTCCTTCTTGGGCGAGGGCCAGTTGTGCGTCTCGTTGGTAGCATCCCGGCACCAGCGATAGAAGGCGTCGTAGAGCAGCATCCCCGCATCCAGTTGCTCCAGGTCGTCGGCATACATGCGAGAGAGACCGAGGGAGGCGGCAAGCAGGCCCGGCGCCTCGGGCGCAAGCTCGGGACGGGCGGTGTCGGCCCCGCGCACGATGGTGGCTAGCCGCAGAAGCGGAGCGGTTGCAAGGCCGAACTGCTCGACCATCACGTCAAAGGTGCAGAGTTCACCGCGATGGCTCCAGCGGATCGGAGCATCGATATCGAAGGGCGTAGCGCCGAAGCGCTCGCCGACCATCTCGACCTCTGACGGCGCCACGTACAAGAAGACTGCCTTCGGATCGACGAAACGACGGATCAGCCAGGGGCAGGCAATGCGGTCGATCTTTGGTCGTGCCCGCGTAACCCAGACGGTCCGTCCGCCGGCGTCCCGTTCGGGTATCGCGGAAGCGGGCACGGCCGGATAGCCGCCTTCCGCCCAGGCTTCGAAACCGCCTTCGAGCACGTCGGCAGCAATGCCGGCATTGCGAAACCAGGCGGCAACGCCATGGCTGAGTTTCTTGCCCTGCTGGCAGATGATGATTGCCGATGCGTTGGCGACGTCGTCGATCCAATCCTGAACCTGGCGGTAGTCGCGCCTGTACGAACCTGGGATGAGGCGGGGATCGGCGTCGAAATCTTCGTCGATCCTGACATCGATCAGTGCGGGACAGTTCGGCGTGCCGATGAGGCGAGAGAGTTTTTCCGAGGATATTTCGAGAAATGACGACATGACGCGTCCTCCGGATGAGCGGTTGAATGGACGCGATGCTTCGGCTGGCGCCTCATGGGGTGATCGCACCCCCATGCGCGAAGTTTTCCGCTCTTTGAGCGGACTGTCAAGCCGGCAATCAAGAATGGAAGAACGTCGCCGATCCGCTGTCCTGAGTGCGGAAGGGCGCCGCACTCAGGACGCAGACGCTCGGCGTGTTCGGGTTATTTGCCGGCGTCCTTGGCTGCGGTCTCTATGATCTCGGCAACCTTTTCCGCTTGCGAGGCAAAGACGGCGTGGCTCGCCTTGATTTCGCTTACCTGGCTGCCGGCGCGCTTCGCCATGCTTCGTTCAAGGTCCGGATTGATGGCGCGATCTTCGGTCGCCACGACCGCCCAGCTTTTCTTCGTCCGCCATGCCGGATCGCCGGACTTGGCGGTGAAAACCTCTTTCGCGGCAAAGACCTGCGACTTCGCCGCAAAGGCCGCTTCCGCTTTGGGAAGGTCGGCGGCGAAATCAGCAGCAAACGCTGTCGGATCGAGATAGAGATATTTGCCGTCGGCGGTTTCCTTGATGCTCATTGCCGCCGGCGGCTTCGATTCGGTAAGCGTTGCCAAATCCTCGCCCTTGTCCGGCTGAAACGCTGCGACGTAGACCAATCCTTCGACCTTCTGGTGATGTCCGGCTTCGCTGATCACCATACCGCCGTAGCTGTGCCCGACGAGCAAGGTCGGCCCATCCTGCAGGTCCAGGACACGGTTCGTCGCCTCGACGTCGGCGGCAAGCGAGGTCAGCGGTTCCTGCACGACCGTCACGTTGAAGCCGCGCCGCTCCAGGATATCGCTGGCCTGTCGCCAGCCCGAACCGTCGGCAAAGGCGCCGTGCACTATGACGATATTCTTGATGTCCGCAGCCTGGGCGGCGAAAGCAACCACGCTCGTTGCAAAGGCGAGGGCAAGAGTTGGGATGATTCGGCGGCGCATGCGATCGTTCCTTTCGGGGCCGTTGAGATGACGATCGCAATCTGGTCCGGCGAGGTATCCCGGATATGTCGGCCGCCACCAGCAATTGTACCGCAATGTATGGGGTCGGTTCAGGTCGCAGCGAAGCACCGCGGGAAGGGCGGCTCCCCGGGGCGTTCCGCTGGCCTCAATGGCTGAATACGGGCGGACTGTGCCCTATGATTCAACCAGGATCACGATTGATTCCGGCACGACGCCATCAAAGACCATCGCATCGGCCGCGGCCTGGGTCTGCATGGCTTTCGACAGGGCGTCCAGATCGGGGACATCCATGAGAATGGCCACCCGGGTCTGGTCCTGGGGATCGACGAAGGTTCGAATGCTGGTCACGCCGAGCGTGCTGAAGAACTCCTTGCGCTTCGGTGATTTCAACCAGTGGTCCGCGCTTTTCGTGATCTTGTGGTGGGCGATGATGGTCGGCATTGCATTCTCCCTGTCGTGGCTCGGACGTTGGATTGTCGCAACTTTTCCTTTGCGTCAGCGTTCCCTCACGGAAGGCCTCGTCGGCCCGACTGTCAATTAGCCCGTCGGAAGTAGAGTGCCGTCACCGGGAGGATACTGCTGATGCCGAAATTCGTGACCATTGGATATGGAGACCGTGCAGGTTACGACCGCACAGCGGCGGACGTCCGTGATGCTGCGCACGCGCATGATGCGGAACTTCGTGCAAGAGGAGCCTTGATGGGGATCGCCGGAGCGCCTGTTCAGGTGCGCAACGCCAACGCCGCGCATGTCGAGAAGCGAAGCGGTCCGTTCATGTCGTCGTCGCTTCCTGTGGCCGGCTTCGCGGTGATCGAGGCCGCAGACCTGGCCGAAGCCATCGATATGGTGTCACGCACCCCGTGCGCGGTGGCTCATGGGGTGGTCGAGGTCTGGCCGCTCGAGACTCCTTAAGTCCGACGATATGTCGCCCTGCTTAAGAGGCCTGGGCGACCAATGATGGTTCCTGTATCTCGACGGCGCGGCTCTCGATCTTTGCCTCTGCCTCTACAGCCTGCTCTCTGTTGTCTCTGAAGAGTTTCCACTTTGTCGGCCGGAAGGCGATGCGGCTGTGGTCGCCGGCGGCGGCGCGTTCGGGCGACAGTTCGATCTCGACATGCGGATGGTTGCGGCCCAGATCGAGTTCGAGATGGCGGGTGCCGGCAACGCGGCGGCTGGCGGTGACGAGGCCGGCAAGACAGCCGCCGCAGCCGTCGATCAGCTCGATGTCGTGCGGGCGGAAGTGCAGGTTGGCAGGCCCGTCCGGCTCGGCCGGGGCCCTGAGCCCGATCGGCCGGTCCTCGAACCAGATCTCGCCGTTCTGGAGCGTGACGGCGAGCGCGTTCGACTGGCCGATGAAGCCGAAGACGAAGGGCGAAACCGGATGGTCGTAGATCTCGTCGGGGGTGCCGACCTGTTCGATCGCGCCCTTGCTCATGACGACGACGCGGTCTGCCAGTTCCAGCGCCTCCTCCTGGTCGTGGGTGACGAAGATCGTCGTGTGGCCGGTGCGGTCATGGATCTCGCGCAGCCACTTGCGCAGTTCTTTTCGCACCTGGGCGTCGAGCGCGCCGAACGGCTCGTCGAGCAGCAGCACGTTCGGCTCGACCGCCATGGCGCGGGCGAGCGCCACGCGCTGGCGCTGGCCGCCGGAGAGCTGGGCCGGATAGCGTTTGTCGAGACCGGAGAGCTGCACCAGGTCGAGCAGGTCGAGGGCGCGCTTGCGGATCTCAGCGGCCGGCGGCCTTCGGCCCGACGGGCGCACCTTGAGGCCGAAGGCGACGTTGTCGAGCACGGTCATGTGGCGGAACAGGGCATAGTGCTGGAAGACGAAGCCGATGTTGCGCTGCTGCACCGTCTTTTGCGAGGCGTCCTCGTCACCGAAGAAGATCGTGCCGCCGGTCGGGCTTTCGAGACCGGCAACGAGACGCAGCAAGGTCGTCTTGCCGGAACCGGAGGGGCCAAGCAGCGCGATCAACTCGCCGGAGCGGATATCGAGTGAGACGTCGTCGAGCGCCGGGAAGCGGCCGAATTCCTTGCGGATGTTGTGAACGCGCACGTCCATAGCGTTTGACCTTTCAGTGCCTGCGGCTGGCGGCGATCTCGGCGCTGTAGCGGATCTCCAGCGCCGTCTTCAAAATCAGGGTGATCAGCGCCAGCAGCGCCAGCAACGCCGCCACCGCGAAGGCGGCGACGAAGTTGTATTCATTATAGAGGATTTCGACCTGCAACGGCATGGTGTTGGTCACGCCGCGGATATGGCCGGAGACGACCGAGACGGCGCCGAACTCGCCCATGGCGCGGGCGTTGCACAAAAGCACGCCGTAAAGCAGCCCCCATTTGATGTTGGGCAGCGTCACGAACCAGAAGGTCTGCCAGCCCGATGCCCCCAAGGACAGCGCCGCCTCCTCGTCGCTGGACCCCTGTTCCTGCATCAGCGGGATCAGCTCGCGGGCGACGAAGGGGAAGGTGACGAAGACGGTGGCGAGCACCAGCCCGGGCACGGCAAACAGGATCTGGATGCCGTGGCTCTGCAGCCAGGGACCGATCAGGCTGTGCGAGCCGAACAGAAGCACGAAGACGAGGCCGGAAATGACCGGCGAGACCGAGAACGGCAGGTCGATCAGCGTCGTCAGGAACGCCTTGCCCTTGAACTCGAACTTGGCGATCGCCCAGGCGGCGGCAACCCCGAAGACGAGGTTGAGCGGCACGGCGATGACGGCGACGATCAGCGTCAGGCGAATGGCCGAGAAGGTCTCGGTGTCGCCAAGCGCGGCAACGAATTCACCCACCCCCTTGCGCAGCGCCTCGGTGAAGACGGCGGCGAGCGGCAACAGCAAAAACAGCGCGACGAAGACAAGGGCGGTGATCGTCAGGGTCAGCCGGGCAAAGCGGCTTTCGGAGGTGGCGGCGGCCAGCGCCGGCAGGGCGCGTTGCGGGCCGGATGCGGGCAGAGGATTGGCGGTCAGATCATGCGACATAGACATATCTCCGCCGGCTCCAGGCCTGGATCGAGTTGATGAGGAGCAGCATGGCGAAGGAGATCGCCAGCATCACCGCGGCAATGGCGGTGGCGGCGGCATAGTTAAACTCTTCGAGTCTGATGACGATCAGAAGCGGCGCGATCTCCGAGACATAAGGCAGGTTGCCGGCGATGAAGATCACCGAGCCGTATTCGCCGACGCCGCGGGCAAAGGCGAGGGCGAAGCCGGTCAAGCCGGCCGGCAACAGCCCCGGCAGCAGCACCCGGCTGATCGTCTGGAAGCGGCTGGCGCCAAGGGTGGCTGCGGCTTCTTCCACCTCCTTGTCGATCTCCTCCATGATCGGCTGCACGGTCCTGACGACAAACGGCAGGCCGACGAAGATCAGCGCGACGACGATGCCGGACGGCGTAAAGGCGATCTTCAGGCCGAGCGGCTCGATGAACTGGCCGATCCAGCCGTTGCCGGCATAAAGCGTCGTCAAGGCAATGCCGGCGACCGCCGTCGGCAGCGCGAACGGCAGGTCGACCATGGCATCGATCACCCGTTTGCCGGGGAACCGATAGCGCACCAGCACCCAGGCGAGGATGACGCCGAAGACGAGGTTGATGACGGCGGCGAGAAACGCCGTGCCGAACGAGATCTTCAAGGCATTGAGCGTGCGCGGATCGAGCGC